>CAZIQP010000042.1:0-28438 GCA_964541315.1 uncultured Opitutaceae bacterium | reverse complement strand
GAAGCCGGCTACACCGCCGTCATCTCGCACCGCTCCGGCGAGACCGAGGACGTGACGATCGCCGACATCGCCGTCGCCACCAACGCCGGCCAGATCAAGACCGGTTCGCTCTGCCGCACCGACCGCGTGGCGAAGTACAACCAGCTCCTCCGCATCGAGGAAGAGCTCGGCGCCAGCGCCATCTACGGCGGCAAGCTGTAATCAAGAATTACGGAGAAGGTCACCTACCCTACCCCTCCGCTACTACACACGCAAACACCGGAGGCCGGACCGCAAGGTCCGGCCTCTTTGCGTTGTCATCCAAAACTGGAGCCGAGGTCATTGCCACCGGGTAAACAGCTCCCCTTAAAAACGAAGATTGCCGCTGAAAGGCTTGGCCTGTTTTCTCAGCGTATGCACACCTTCGGCAGAAACCTTGCTTTCAAATTCCACTAACATTGTTGGCAAAGAAGAAAGACTATCATCCAATGAATGAGAGCACTAAAGAAGAAGTTTTGCGGCAGATGTCGGGCAATCGACTATTTCTAAAGGCACGCGGACATGGGCAGTCGAAATGGAAAGTTTCTGGGAAAATAATCCATATGCGTTTCTGCTCACGGCCTGCAGCAGACGGAGCCACGTTTGGGTACAACATCAATCCGAATACTCTGAGTTCCGATTACGAAGTATGGATCTGTGCCCGGGCAGAAATTTACTACGCAATTCCCATTGTCGTCATTAAGCGCATCTATTCTGACCCGGGCGCTTATGTGGATAGGTGGCATCCAGAGATGCGCGTTGCCCACGTTCATACCGGAACGCATCACGCCACTTTTTCTAGCAGTAGTTCCGGGCTTGATTTCACTGCTTATTTCCGGGGAGTCCTTTCCGTCGATTAAGAAAAAAGAACTTGGACTCGACAATCAAAGACGTTGCCTCTCTTAGGCGAGCCGTCCTCCGATTGAGTTACTCTACCCGCAAAATATACCCGCGTAGGTACTCGCTCTCGGCCATTGTCACCAGCACCGGATGATCGGGCGGCTGGTTGCACCATTCGATCACTTGCACCCGGCGTTTCGCGTCGTTGGCGGCTTCGGCCAACACCGAACGCAATTCCGCATCCTGCATGTGATGGGAGCAAGTGTAGGTGGCGAGAACACCGCCGGGCGTCAGCGCTTTCATCGCGCGAAGATTGAGTTCCTTGTAACCGCGCAGCGCATTGTCCAACGCGCTCTTCGACTTCGCGAAGGGCGGCGGATCGAGAATGATCAGGTCCCACGCCGGCGCGGCGTCGCGCTGGCCGGTGAACCAGTCGAAAACATTGATGCCGACAAACTCCGCCTGCACCTGATTGCGTTCGGCATTTTTCTTCGCCTGTCCGATCGCATCGAACGCGCTGTCGAGTCCGCGCACCATCGTTGCTCCGGCCCGGGCACAGTGCATCGCGAACGAGCCCTGGTTGCAGAACGCATCGAGCACCCGGCGGCCTTTCGCATATTTCGCGACGGCCGCATGCTGCAGCCGCTGGTCGAGATAAAAACCCGTTTTCTGTCCGCCTTGCAGATCGAGCCAGTAGTCAAAGCCATCGATCGTCGCCCAGCGCGGCTCCCAGATTTCTCCGGACCGCGTGTGTACCTCGGGTGGCAGGCCTTCCAGCTTCCGCAGATTCGAATCGTTGCGATAAATCACCTCCGCCGCGCCGGTCAGCTCCGTCAATATTTCGCCGATCAACGCGCTGTGCTGGTCCATCGCGAGCGTTTGAATCTGCACGACGAGCGTGTCGTTAAACTGATCGACCACAATGCCAGGCAGTTCGTCCGACTCCGACCAGACCAAGCGCTTGAATCGCCCACTTGTTCCTTGCTCCTTGTTACTTGTCATTTCCCGTCGGGCAATGGCACCCGATAGGGCCCGACGGAGATAGGCTTCATCCAGCGCCACGCGCTCACGGCTCAGCCGCCGCCAGATGATCTGCGACCGGCTGTTATAGATGCCGGAACCGAGAAAACGGCCGGTGCGGTCGCGGCATTCCACCACCTGGCCGTCGTTTTCAGCGGGCAAAAGTCCGTCCACCTCATTGGCAAACACCCACGGATGCCCGTTCAACACGCGCGAGTTGGCATTGGGTTTCAGCTTTATGGCTTGAATCATCCGCGCACTGTTTCGGGTAAGCTCCCGGCTTAGAAGCTAAAAATCATCCGCGCACATTTTGCGCACAGGACAACCCATCGCGCAAATCAAGCCGCGATCGGTTCGTGGTCGTTGTGCGTGTCCAGCGTGGCCGGAACACTCTTGTCCGCCGACTTCACTGCGGCCGCCGACTTGGCCGAATAGTGAAAGCCCGCTTCATTCTCATAGCCCTCAGGCGCTCCGGCGCTCAAGCACCAGATAAACGCCGCGCTCACACCGATGACGAGAGCGCTCACTGTGAGGACGATTACCATACCTCAAATATCGGCATGTTTACCCGGAGGCTTAAACAATGAATTTGCATCAAGAAAAACTTGAGCCTTTCTTAACAAATCATCCGGTGAGGACTTCTTTGTCCTTCGATGCAGCCGGTTAGGAATTTTCACCTTAGCCGCATTCAGTCACCGTCCGCCCTTTTTTTTGGCGCAGTCCGGTTGACTCAATCGCTCTTAGCGCAATGCGCGATATTGAGTTAGGGCGGCCATCAGCAGTCCGCTGATGGGCACACTGAAGAGAATGATCATAGCCAAGGTCATGCTTTTTTAATCGTCACTTTACAGTTGTTCTTAAGCTCTTCCGCTCTGGTTTCCTTCTGTTTTCTGCAGCAACCCGGGCCGTCTCGCGCGACGAACGCACCATCAACCATTATCACCAACCAATCCGCCTCGTTATTTCTAACACCAAAAATAGGCTTCCCACTCCCTCCGCCCTCCCGTTTGTTCACAGGTTCCACTTCTTGCCTCGCCCTTGCCATCCGGCCACGGCTGGCCCTTTCACTTTCACTCTCACTCTTGCCGTGTCCACGCCCGCCCAGGAAATCGCCCGCCGCCGCACTTTTGCCATCATCTCCCATCCCGATGCCGGCAAGACGACATTGACCGAAAAGTTCCTGCTCTACGGCAACGCCATCCATCTCGCTGGCGCGGTCAAGGATCGCAAAAACCAGCGCGCCACGGCCTCGGACTGGATGGAGCTCGAAAAACAGCGCGGTATTTCCATCAGTTCCACCGTTCTCCAGTTCGATTTTGCCGGTTGCGCGGTCAATCTCCTCGATACTCCCGGACACAAGGATTTCTCCGAGGACACCTACCGCGTGCTCACCGCGGTCGACGCCGCGCTGATGGTGATCGATGCCGCCAAGGGCGTGGAAACCCAGACCCGCAAACTATTCGAAGTCTGCCGCCGCCGTGGCGTTCCCATCTTCACGTTCATGAACAAGTGCGACCGTCCGACCCGCAGCCCGATTGAGCTTCTGGACGAACTCGAAAACGTGCTCGGCCTTCAATCGTCTCCCGTCATCTGGCCACTCGGCAACGGCCCGTCTTTCAAGGGCGTGTTCGACCGTCGCACCAAGGAGGTCCACCTCTTTGAGCGTGTTCCTGGTGGAAAATTCCAAGCCCCGGTCAACGTCACCTCACTCGACGATCCTGCCGTCCGCAGCAAGCTTGACGACGACACTTACCGCGATGTGCAGGAGCAGCTCGCGATGCTCGACGGTGCCGGCCACCCGTTCGATCTCAAGGCCGTGCAGGCCGGCCAGCAGACACCCGTTTATTTCGGTTCGGCCGTAAACAATTTCGGCATCGAACTCCTGCTGAACGGATTTCTGCAGGACTCCGTTCCTCCGGCACCGCGCAAATCTGTCAGCGTCACCGTCCCCGGATTTCCACAGCCGACCACCGCGCGCGAGGTGCCTGTCACCGACCCGAAGTTTTCCGGTTTCATTTTCAAGATCCAGGCCAACATGGACGCAAAGCACCGCGACCGCATCGCATTCCTCCGTGTGTGCTCGGGCAAATTCGACCGCGACATGGTTGTCACCCACCAACGCACCGGCAAACAGGTCCGCCTGTCCTCCTCCCACAAACTCTTCGGCCGCGAACGCGAGACGGTGGACGAGGCGTGGCCGGGCGATGTCATCGGCCTCGTTGGCCACAGCGAGTTTGGCATCGGCGACACGCTCACCACTGACCGCGCCATCATGTATGACGAGATTCCACGTTTCCCGTCGGAGGTCTTCACTTACATTTCGAATCCCAACACCGGCGACTCCAAGAAATACCGTGCCGGCTTGGAGCAGCTTCTGCAGGAGGGGGTCGTCCAGTCTTTCACCGCCAAGAACGCCCCCGCCGGTGCCACCCTGCTCGCGGCCGTCGGTCCGCTGCAATTCGAAGTCGTGCAATGGCGCCTCCAGAGCGAGTACAACGCCGAGTCCCGTCTCACTCCCACACCGTGGACCGTTTTACGCTGGCTGGAAATTCCCGAATCGATGCAGACGCCCAACAAAGGTTTCGACTTCTCCCGTCTGGTTGTCGCCACCGGCGTCAGCTTCGGCACCGACAAATTTGAAAATCCTGTCGCTTTGTTCCCTAATGAATGGACCACGCGCTACTTCACCGAGAAGAACCCGGAACTCAAGCTGCATGTGCTGCCTCCCGAGCAGACCTGATATGAACGGCCAACAGTGCTTCTTCTGGTGCGTGGCGATTCCGGCCGGAGAAAGCGCTGATCGTGGATAACCTAGGCGGATTGGCGGCTCTTGTCCGAAGCGTCCGCCTTCTCACGGGCTCTCGCCAATGGCATGATTCTCCGGTTTTGCCCCCGGACCAGCCGTCTACTTTGAGTAACTTTTGATGGCAATGGCGCGATAAATCTCCATTGTACGGCTTGTCACCTCCAGTCACCTCACCCGCCGGAAATGGATTCCAGCCATAAACTAGCCCAATTCAAAGCCGCGCTAGATGAACATTCCATCGTCGCCATCACCGACACGAAGGGAGTGATCACCTACGTAAATAATAAGTTCTGCGAGATCTCCCAGTACACTCGCTCCGAGTTGCTCGGCCAGACGCACCGGCTCATCAATTCCGGCACGCATTCCCGCGAATTTTTCAGTGAGATGTGGGGCACCATTGCCGGCGGCCGCGTGTGGAAAGGCGAACTCTGCAACAGGCGCAAGGACGGAACGCTCTATTGGGTCGAGACCACGATCGTTCCCTTCAAGGATGACGTCGGAAAACTCGTCGAATATGTCGCCATCCGCACCGACGTCACCCTTCGCAAACAGCAGCAGGCGGAAATCGTACGTTTGTTGGAAGCTAATCTGCAAAAAACCATCAGGACCCTCGAGGGCATCCTGCCGATCTGCGGCCACTGCAAAAATATCCGCAATCCCGATGGTTCCTGGTCCCAGATGGAGGAATACATCTCCCAACACTCGCAGGCCAATTTCAGTCACGGCATCTGCCCCCAGTGCATGCAAAAGCATTTCCCCGGCTATTAAACCCGTGTCTCCGGAAAGCCCCGTCCGGTTAAATTTTGTCCGGACGTGAAAATTTGCCGCGATATATCACCCGGCTGGACCGGCGGAATCTTCACCGTTTCTTCGCTTGGCGTTTTCAGTCTCTTCTTATCTCTAGCTGTTGCCCCATGAAAAATATTCTCCTGCTGCTTCTGACCGCGGTGAATCTCAGCGCGACAATTGAGCCGGCCACCCCCAACCAGATTCCGCCCCCCGACGCCCTCGTCCTCTTCGACGGCACCAAGCTTGATGCGTGGATTAACTTGCCGGACGGCCCGACCCCGACTCAATGGACAATCGAGCACGGCACCCTCACCAGCCATCCGGGCGGCGGTTCACTCGCCACCCGGCAAGCTTTCGCCGACTGCCAGCTGCATTTCGAATCACTCGGCTCACCCGCAAGCGCCGTGTTTTTTCAAGGCCGCTACTCTCTGCCCTCGGCAAACACCACCATCCCCTCCGCCTCAGATTGGCAGAGCTACGATATCACCTACCGTGCTGCGCGTTTCAACAACGACGGCTCCGTGAAATCTCCCGCCGTCATCACGGTACTCCGCGACGGCGTGCTCAGGTGCGACCGCGTTGCACTCACGGTTTCGCCCGCGGGACAAGACAATCCCCATTACGAAAAACATGCTTTCAAGCAGCCCCTCGTTCTCCAGGCCCCGGCGCACCCACTTTGCCTCCGCAATATCTGGATTCGCGAACTCGGTGTGCAGCATCTGCTCAACCGCAAGGACACCACCGGCTGGTATTCGTATTTGGAAAAACTCGGCAAGAACAACGACCCCGAGGGTAATTTCAAAGTCACCGACGGCCTGCTGCACATCGAAGGGAAAAACTTCGGCTATCTGGCCACGGAGCAAAGCTTCGCCAACTATTACCTTAAAGTCGTCTTCAAATGGGGCCAGCATCAATACGCACCCCGCGCCACCGGCAAACGCGACAGTGGAATTCTGTATCACTTCGCCTCAACCGAGCCTGACAAGGTCTGGCCCAGATCGCTCGAATGCCAGGTGCAGGAAGGTGACTGTGGCGATACTTGGTGCGTTGACGGTGCCTCGGTCGAAAGCCCCAACCGCTCCGCGATCGAATGGAACATGAAACGCATCTACCGCTCCGCCGACTTCGAAAACCCGGCCGGAGAATGGAACACCATCGAGATCATCTGCAACGGCGACCAGACCGAGCACTACGTCAACGGACACCTGGTGAACTCCGGCACCAAGGCCAACGTCACCTCGGGCAAAATTCTGCTCCAGTCTGAAGGCGCCGAAATTTACTACCGCTCCGTCGAGCTGATTTCGTATTGATCCCCGACAGTCCCTCGCCGCAACTGAGGTGAACTTTTTTAAACACAGGCTTCCCGAACGGGCGCTTGAATCGTAATATTCAAGGTCAAGCAATTCGTGCCATGATTCCAACGCTGCTTAACTTCGCCCTCCCGCTCGCCACTGCCTACGCCGAGGAACAGGAGACGCTGATCTTGCGCGACGGCGTGGCTCTCACCGACCAGCAATGCGCCGATGCCCGCCTGGCCGGAATCAAGGCGCCCAAGCGCGTTCGCCTGCTGAAAGTGCCGGCCATTCCGATCCCCACCCAGCCCGTGCTCGCCAAAGCCAATGAATACGTCGGCATGATCGGTCCGCAATCCGCCAGCGTCAACTACGGCTACGGCGCCTACATCCGCCAGGATCTTTGGGACGACCGGGCGCTTATTGTCCACGAACTGGTGCACATCGCCCAGGCCGAACGTCTCGGTGGCATTGGTGAATTTTTGCGCGCTTACCTCAAAGAGTGCCTGACGGTCGGTCATGCCAACAGCCCGCTTGAACGCGAGGCAATCACGCGCACGAAGGAAATTTGCGGGTAGGTTCTTGCCTTGCTCAACGAGCGGATGCCTTCAATCCGCTTGTCCGGCGGGCGAACATGGTATCTTAATGGCGGACTCTTCCCTGCCGTCTGAAGAATCAATCTCGCCCATGAAAACCGCCCGCCTGCACCGCCTGTTCAACCCCAAGACCGGACGCTGTTTCGATGTGGCGCTTGACCACGGTTTCTTCAATGAAGCCACCTTCCTCGCCGGCATCGAAAATCTCCCGCGCGCGATCGAAACCTTGGTCCGCGCCGCGCCCGACGCCATTCAGCTCACCATCGGCCAGGCTCCGCACCTGCAAAAACTCCCGCTACGGCCCAAGCCCGCCCTCGTGCTCCGGACCGATGTTGCCAATGTCTACGGCACGCAGCTCCCCCGCGTGCTTTTTTCCCGGATTATTGCGGAGCCGGTGTTGCAGGCGGTGCGGCTCGACGCCGCCTGTGTGGTGGTGAACCTCTTTCGCATTCCCGATCAGCCGGAAGTCACCGACCAGTGCATTCAGAATATTCTCACGCTCAAGCCGCAATGCGACCACTATGGCCTGCCGCTCATGATCGAGCCTCTGGTTTTCCAGCCCAACGCCAAGGCGGGCGGTTACATGGTCGACGGCGATCCGAATAAAATCATTCCACTCGTCCGGCAGGCCGTGGAGCTCGGTGCCGACATCATCAAAGCGGATCCGACCGACGATGTGTCGATCTACCACAAAGTGATCGAGACCGCCGGCGGCATTCCTGTGCTCGTCCGCGGCGGCAGCAAAGCCCCCGAGGCGGAGATTCTTGCCCGCACCGCCGCGCTGCTCGCCCAGGGCGCGGCCGGCATCGTCTATGGACGAAACATCATCCAACACCCCAAGCCCGCCGCTATCACCCGCGCTCTCATGGCCGTGGTGCATGACGGAGCAACTCCGGCCGACGCTTTGAAATTTTTCCAATGAGTTCATCCGCCATCACGCCTGTGCGCGTCGCCGTCGTCGGAGCCGGTCTCATGGGTCGCGAAGTCGCCAGCGCCTTCGGTCGCTGGTTCGCCCTGCTTGATTGCCCGGTGCGCCCGGAATTGGCCGGCGTGTGCGATGTCAATCCTGCGGCTCTCGACTGGTTTCGTTCTGTACCCGGTGTATGCTATTTCGAATCGGATCATCGCGCCCTTCTCGCGCACGCCGACATCGATGTTGTCTACGTCGCGGTTCCGCACCACCTGCACGAGTCCATTTACCTCGATGTGCTGCGGGCGGGCAAAGATCTCTTGGCCGAAAAACCATTCGGGATCGATCTCGCCGCCGCCCGCCGCATCCGCGACGAGACCGCCAAACTCGGCCGCTTCGTCCGCGTCTCCTCGGAATTTCCCTTTCTCCCCGGCGCCCGGCGCGCTTTTCAACTCGCCCGCAGCGGGGAGTTGGGGCGTCTGCTCGACGTTCGCTGCGCCTTTCTCCATTCGAGCGACCTCGACCCGGGCAAACCTGCCAATTGGAAACGTCAGGCAAAATACTGCGGCGAGGCGGGCGTGATGAACGACCTCGGTCTGCACGTAGCCCATCTGCCGCTGCGTCTCGGTTGGAAACCGGCCTCCGTCCACGCGCACCTGCAAAGCATTTTTCCCGAACGCCCCGATGGCAAAGGCGGCCTGGCCAGGTGCGATACCTGGGACAATGCCATGCTGCACACCACCACGCAAATCGGCGGGTATCCGGTGCCGCTCACCCTGGAGATGAAACGCCTCGCTCCCACCGAGACCAACACCTGGATCTTCGAAGCCGTCGGCACCGATCACGGCGTCCGCTATTCCACCAAAGAACCGAAAACGCTTTGGCGTTACCGTCGCGACAAGGAACAATGGTGGGAAAAAACTGACCTTGGTTTTGCTACCGCCTTCAAGACGATCACCGGCGGCATCTTCGAACCGGGTTTCCCTGACATCCTCCAGCAAATGTGGGCGGCCTTTCTCACCGAGCGGGCCGGACTGCTTGGCGATCGCTTCGGTTGCGCCACACCGGACGAAGCAGTCGCACAGCACGAAATCTGGACCGCCGCCCTGCTCTCTCATCAACGGCAGACAGTGGAGAAAATCCCGGGTTCAACCGCTGCACCCCATCCGAGATGATGAATCCACGCTCGGGCATCATCGCCGGTGGCAACTGGATTGTCGACCACGTCAAGATCATAGACACCTGGCCACCGCAGGACGCCCTCGCCACCATTCTCAGCGAGTCCGCCGGCAACGGCGGCGCACCGTACAATCTCCTCAAAAATCTCGCCAAGCTCGGCGCGTCTTTCCCCCTGGAAGCGGTCGGACTGGTCGGCGACGACACCGACGGACGGACTATCCTCGCCGACTGCCAAAAGCACAGGATCGTCACCGCCCAACTGCGCACCACCGGGGATGGCGCCACCAGTTACACCGATGTGATGACCGAGAGGGCCACCGGCCGCCGCACTTTTTTCCATCAACGCGGCGCCAACGCGCTGCTCGGCCCGGAGCATTTCGATTTCAGCGCCACTCGCGCGAAGCTTTTTCACCTGGGTTACATTCTGTTGCTTGATTCACTGGATAAGCCCGATGCGACCGGCCAGCCCCAGGCCTCAACCGTGCTCCAATCGGCCCGGGCCGCCGGTCTGCTCACCTCCCTCGACTGCGTCAGTGAAAACAGCGATCGCTTTCACTCCGTGGTCAAACCGGTGCTGCCAAGCGTGGATTTGTTTTTCGCCAATGATTTCGAGGCGGAGAAACTGACCGGGATTCCCCTGGGCCGGGATGCCACGCTCAGCCGATTTGCGGTTGAAATGTCCGCGCGCGAACTCATCCGGCTCGGCGTGGGCCGGTGGGCTTTCATCCATTTTCCCGAAGGCGCCTGCGCTTGCTCCGTGGCGGGAGAAATTCGCTGGCAACCCGCCGTCAGGATGCCTGCGGCGGAAATCAAAGGAACCGCCGGAGCCGGCGACGCCTTCGCCGCCGGCGTGCTGATGGGAATCCATGAAAACTGGCCCATGGCGCGCTGCCTTGAGCTTGGAGTGAGTGCCGCCGCCGCCTCCCTGCAGCACCCCACGTGCTCCGCCAGCATCCGCCCTCAGGCCGAGTGCCTCGCGCTGGCACAAACCCTGGGTTTTGTCCCGCTGCCCGGATAATTTGCCCGGCACCTGATAAATCAGGATCGTGACGGGCCGATTCAGGTTTGACCCGCGACAGCCGGTGCTGGGTCATGAAAACAGCCCGCGTCGTCGCCAGTTGCAGCAGCGAAGCCAGCACGGCCGGCCACACAGACACATTATCCGCCCGTCCTAGGATTTTTACCGCGCAGTGGCGCGGCGTTGGACATGGACCAATTGGCCCGCACCAGGCTCGCTGGCAAACAGGGGATCCGCCTCGATCCGGAGCGGCCACCACAATGTGGCGAGATTGCGTTTCACCCAAAAGCTCGGCGCACCGGCTAAAAACTCGTCACTGGGCACCACGCCGGCGAAGGATTCGGGAAAGTTGCGTTTCAGTCCGGCCATGATCCGGTGATTGGCCGCGCCGCCACCGCCCTCCCTGATGCCCACTTCCTCATCGACGGCGAACACATAGCGTTGCGGCCAGGTGGAGTAGAAATTCAGCCCCAGGTATTCGTGGATGTGCTCCACCACGATCTTGTCGTAGTAGAAAGATCCGACCAAAGGATCTTCGTATTCCCCCTTGGGGCTGGAACTCAATCCGTCTCTTAGCAAGCCGCAGCCACCCCAGCAAATGGCCGCGGCAATCGTCGCCGCCTGCGCCACGGCAAAAATCTGCCTCAGGCGGAAGTGCCGGTTCAGTGCGCCGGTGGCCAGGGCCCGATGGGCAAAATGGGCGCAAAGAATGGCCCAGCCCAGCGCGCTAGAATGCATGTAGCGGTCCAGAAAAAACGAAGCGCCACCGGGCCGGATGGAAACGAAATACGCGATCAGCGGAATTGCGCCCATCCCCGGAACCAGCATCAACAAGGGCAGTTCCCGATGACGGATGAGGAAAATCCGGGAAAATAATTTCCGTGATCCACAGCCACCGCCCAGCGCAAGGGCGATACCGGCCAGGGCAAAAAATCCAAGGCCCGCCGCGATCATCAGCCAGAAATCGCCGGTGAAATAGTGCCCGTAGTACTGGCGCAAGGCGGCCGCATCGGGAACCGCGATCCAGAACGACGGTTTTGCCATATCACGGTGGCGCAGAAAGGAGGGAACCCAAAACAGGAACACCGCCCAGCCCAGCACAATCGAAGCCACCGCCCGGAAGGGATTGAAGCGGCGAATCGCCCCCGTGAGCAAAACCCCGGCAAGCACAGCGCCGCTGTACAATGGTCCGAAGTAATGCGTCATCACGATGCAGGCGTGAATCCCAACGTTGGCTGAGAACAAGGTGGGCGGCACCCGGCCCTGACAGGCCATCATCCGTTGATAGAGAAGGATCGCGAGGGCCACCTCGGCGACAATCAAGGTGTGAAAGCGCGCAAAGGTCGCTTGCGCCAGCAGTGCCGGATCGCAAAACGCGAGGGCGACCGCGACCGCCAAAATGGCGGCGAGCACCCCATAGACGCGCCGCAAAACATAAAACATGATCAAAACGGCCGCGCCCAGCGCCAGCGCCGAAAGCAGCCGAAGCGCGAGCGGGGAATTCCCGAAGACGTGGGCCCAAAACCACGTCAGAATAAAGTACAGGGGAGGAGCCGCGTTGATCGTATCAGAAGTTGATGAAAGCATGGCCCCAAACCGCGCGGACACCGGATACCAGGTCAAAAGCTCGTCGGCCCAAAACAAGTGCGTGCGGGAAACCAGGACACAATGGGCGACGACAAATCCCGCCAACATGCCGGGCAGCAGCCACCGGCTCACGCCCGGCCAAGACCATGAGATTGATTTGAAATATTTGCCCGGAGTAACTGCGGCCATCGGCTCAGCGCATTTTAATCGAGCCGGTTTCACGCGGCCTGATCCTGGGTTCGGCAAACGCTTTGGGCTTTTTCACCGGTAAAGCACCGTCACGGGCGTGGCGGTGAGGACGTTGTATTGGCGCATCGCGAGGCGCCACCATTCGGACAGGAGATCGGGCGGCTTCTTCCACAGTTGCTCGTGCAGCCAGTTCATCGATTCAGGATCGAGCAACAGCGCCATCTTCTCGCGTTGCGTCAGGGTCTTGGGCCCGTCGGCCAGCAGACGGCGACGAAGCTCGATGAAATAACGCCGGACGGAATAGCTGCCGGGCCGCCGCTGCCGCAGCAGCGAGACGTGCACGGCGTTCACATACGGGTCCAGCACGGCCTGCATCAGCCCGTAATCCTGCCGCAATTCGGGAATCGGCTGCATGTGGCGATAGCACTCCTCCAGGTGGCGTTCCAAGAGCGGCAGCTCCGGCACGGGCTCGGTTTCGTCGGGCGTAAGAAACAATCCCAGTTCCTTGGCGCGGCGGCCATAGCTGGCCTTGGCCAGAAAAATCGAGAGCGGGGCGGCGAGGACCAGGCCGAGCAGCACGGGCAGCAGCCACCAGAAAAAGGCCGGCACCAGCACATACGCGGAAGCGCCCCAGATCAGACCGAAGGCCATCTGGCCGGAATGCGTGATGATGGCCTCGCGCCAGTCCGATTCCTCGCTGGCGGCGCGCTGCTGTGTCACCCAGGAAACGCCCTGCCCGAGCAAAATGTAGATCACAAACTTGGCGTGAAAGATCATGTTGATCGGGGCCAGCAGGGCGGATGCGATCATTTCAAAGCAAACGCTGGACACGAGCCGCAGCGGGCCGCCATAGGCCGCGCCGCGACGTTTTCTCAGCTCCAGCACCAGGCTGATGATTTTCGGGAGAAAAAGCAGCAGCATGGTGAAGCCGAACAGCGACAGCGCCTCGGGCAGCGGCACGGCGTAATCGAAGATCAGCGTGTAATTCTGCGCGGCAAATCCTCCCGGGCGCGGATGCATCGCCACATGAAAACCGTGCATGGTGCTGATCAGCATGAACAGCAGCCACAGCGGCGAGGCCACATAACCCATGATGCCCTGCAGGAGATGAAAGCGGTTGACGGGATGGAAGCCCCGGGCAAACAGCAGCCAACTGTGCTGCATGTTGCCCTGGCACCAACGGCGGTCGCGCTTGGCGCTGTCGATCAGAGTCGGCGGACCTTCCTCGAAACTGCCCTCGAGATCGTAGGCCAGCCACACCTGCCAGCCGGCTTTGCGCATCAATGCGGCCTCCACGAAATCGTGGCTGAGAATGCGTCCGCCAAACGGCTCCACGCCGGGCAGCTCGGGCAGCCCGCAATGCTCCATGAAAGGCGCGACGCGGATCACGGCGTTGTGGCCCCAAAAATTGCTTTCCCCCTGGTGCCAGTAATTCAACCCCGCGAGAAACAGCGGGCTGTAGAGCCGGTTCGAGAATTGCTGGAGCCGCGAGTACAGCGTGACGCCGTTCACGATGCGCGGCGCACTTTGCAGAATGCCCACACCGGGGTTGCGCTCCATCATGGCCACCATCTTCACGATGGCCTCGCCGGTCATGATGCTGTCGGCATCGAGCACGACCATGTAACGGTAGCTCTGGCCCCAGCGCCGCAGGAAGTCCCCCACGTTGCCGCTCTTTTTGTTGATCGAAATCCGGCGCTTCCGATAAAAGATCCGCCCGAAACCGTTCAATTGCCGGCAGAGCTCGTACCAGGCGATCTCCTCCTGAATCCACTTGTTCGGATCATTGGTGTCGCTGAGAATAAAAAAATCGAAATCCGCCAGCCGGCCCGTCCGCTCCAGCGAGCGGTAGATGACGCGCAGGCCCTCGAAGATGCGGCTCGTGTCCTCGTTGAAAACAGGCATCACGATCGCGGTGCTGCCGAGCGGAAGTTGCCCGAGTGTCTCGCCCTCGATGCTGCCACTGATGCGGGCGCTATCCCCGCGGTTGAGCACGTAAAGGCCGAGCAGCGCCGTGCAAAATCCCATGGCGATATGGGCAAAGAGAATCGTGAACAGGATCAGCACGAGCAGACCCACGGCGTCCACCGGCCCGCGCCAGAGCAGATCGGCCATGAACCAGACCGCCGTGCTGGTGAGCAAAAACACCAGGGTGAAGAAGGTCGCCCGCCGCCGGCTCACCTGCGACTTGTCCACCTGTTCGACTGTGAAAGGGCGTTTCATCCGGGATCAGCGCGTCATATTGAAGAGCATCAGCAACACGGAGACAAACAGGGCCCACAGCAGCGTGACCCGCAGGATCGGCCATTTTTCAATCTGCTCAAAAGTCTGGCCCGCCACCTCGGTGATGGTGCCGAGTTCAATCGGGCGCGGCACCATGCTGGTCACCGTCATGTCGGGTCCGGCCTGCATGGAGCGCTGTTTCATCTCCTCGGCAAATTCCGGGGGGACGTTCTCCAGTTCGAGAAACGCGTAGGGCCAGCGCTCCACGCCGTTGCACATCTGCAAGGCGACGCGGCCTTCGACGGCGATGCGTTCGTGCGGAAGATTCTTGTCGCCGAGCAGCTCGCCGAACCAGGCGTCCATCATCCGGTCGATCTCCTCCGCGGCGAGCGTCGTCGGATCGAGATGGGGTTCCTTCTCATGCTGGCGGGCGGCCTGCGCGAGCACGCGCTGCAAGATCTGGCTTTGTTGCAGCCGGTTGTGCACCCGGTGGGCCCGCAGATAATCCTCCACGCGGACAAAGGCGGCATTCCACTGCTCCGGCGTGCCGGTGCGCGGACGGAAAGCGGTCAGGGATTCCAGAGGTAGCTCCATGTTTCGGTCAGAACATGCTGCTTCTGGCGGAGAAAGCAGCGCATTTCCACCGGACGTCCGGTGCCGTCGGGCTGCACCACAAACGCCACGCGCCAGGTGCCGGCAAAATTGTTTTTCTGGGTGACCGCCTCGCTCACGAGCCTGGCCCCTTCCCCGACCGTCACCACCCCTTCAAACCGCGTGCCGTCCGGCGCCTGGTCCAATTTCGGGCCCTTGAACTCGATCACAAAGCGCCGTTGCTCGGGCTGATTCAGGACCGAGCCTTGGCGCGTGGAATCCACATAGCCGCCGGGCGGACGCTCACCCGGGTCCATCATCCAGTGCAGGCGGTATTCGAAATTGACCGGTTCGCCCTCGGGCGGCAATTGGGCGGGCACCCAGCACGTCACGATGTTGTCGTTGGTTTCGTCCGGCGAGGGCAGCTCGACCAGACGCACCGCGCCGCGACCCCACTCTCCCACCGGCTCGACCCAGGCGCTCGGGCGCAGGTGATAATTGGCCTCGAGATCATCATAGTGGTCAAATTTGCGGTCGCGTTGCAGCAGACCGAAACCACGCGGATTGGAATCCGTGAAGGAAACCACGCGCACCTGGGCGGGATTTATCAGCGGGCGCCAGAGCCACTCGCCTGCTCCGGTTTGCAAGAGAAGTCCGTCCGAGTCATGCACCTCGGGCCGGAAGTCCGAGCGCGACCAACCGGTATTTTCGCCATGCGCGTACATGCTGGTCAGCGGGGCGATGCCGAGCATCGCGGGATTTTTCCGGCAGTAAAGCGTCGCCTTCACCTGCACGACCGTTTCCACCCCGGGCGTGATTACAAAGCGATAGGCGCCGGCCAGGCTGGGGCTGTTCAGCAGGGCGAAGACCGTGATGCTTTTGGCCCCGGGTTGCGGACGCTCGATCCAGAATTCATCAAAGACCGGAAATTCCTCGCCGCCGGCTTCGGCCGTGTTGATCGCCAGGCCCCGGGCGGACAGGCCGTAGTGCATGCCCACGCCGAGGACGCGGAAGTAGCTGGCACCGAGAAAAACGGCGAGCTCGTCGAAATAATCCGGATTGTTCAGCGGCGCATGGATGCGAAAGCCGGCAAAGCCCATGCTGGCCGGGATGCGTCCGCTCAGCTTGTTCCGCCCGTAGTCGAAAAAACGGGGGGAAAAATCGATCAGCTTCTCCTCCTTGCGCACGAGCTCGTGGATCTGCACCGGGCGCTTGAAGAGCCAGCCCGGATGGAAAAATTGCAACTGAAATGGCAGTTTCTCCGTCCGCCACCACGCCCGGGCCGGATCAAACCGGATGTCCCGGTGCTGGTCATAATCCAGTTTCATCAGCCAATCCGGCATGTGCTGCTTGGGCTCGGCATAAGGCGCGGCGGCGAGCGCCTTGGCGCGAAACTGGAGCACATCGAAATCGAAGGTCCGGTCGGCCGCCATCAGCGTCAGTCCGGTTCCAAGCAACAGCAGCACAAGACGGAGGATTGGTTTCATCAGAGAAAATATTTTTTCTGTTTGTCGGAGACCGGCAGTCCAGCCCGTTCCATCACCTTTAGCAAATCTTCCCAGATCATGCGTTTCGAGCTGTTGCTCTGGTTGCGCAGGATGTAGGAGGGGTGATAGGTGACCATCAGCGGCAGTGCGCCAAAAGAGTGCCAGCGGCCGCGGATCTCGCCCAGCGTCTTGAAGGTGCCCTGGCCCAGCAGGCCTTCGGCGGCGGTTTTGCCCAGGGCGACGATCAGTCGCGGCTGCACGATTTCCAGCTGGGCCCGCAGAAAGGGCAGGCAAAAGTTCATCTCCTCGGGCGAAGGGGCCCGGTTGCCAATCTGCTCGCCGCCGGGCCCGACCGGCATTTCCGGACGCCAGTTCATGATATTGCCGATGTAAACCTGCTCCCGTTTCAAACCCATGCCTTGGATCATACGTGTTAACAATTGACCGGCCGGACCAACAAAGGGTTCCCCTTGCACCTCTTCCTCGGCTCCCGGCGCTTCGCCACAGAAAAATATCCCGGCATCGAGATCGCCCACGCCAAGCACCACTTGTTTGCCCGGCCGCGCATGCGCCCGGCAAACGGGATGATTCAGCACCAGCTCGCGCAGCGCGTTCCAACGGGTGGCCTTGTCCCCCGGTGGCAAGGTCACCACCGGCGGCGTGGTCGGCAGCGGCGCGCTGAGATACACCGGAGCGACGGGACGCGCCGCCGGTGGAGCTGCCGATTGCGTCACACGCGCTGGCGCAGGTTCATGTCTGGCGGCGGCTGTCGCGCCGGCCTCCGGCAAGCGGACCGCGGGAGTATCGCCGGCCACGCTGGTAACCGCCGACACCGCCTGCCGCAACTGATCGAGATTGTCCTCGGAAATCGTGACAGTCCTCCGGCCTTCGGACTTCAGGCGCCGAAGTTCGTCGTTCAAGGCGAGCAATTGTTCACGGACGTTCAACTTGGGTCAGTTTGAACGAAGGGTGAGCAGCTTTTCAACATACTTGGCGAGGAGATCAAACTCCAGGTTGACGCCGCCGCCGGTTTTCTTTTCCCGCAGGTTGGTGGCCGCCAGTGTGTGGGGGATCAGCCAGACGGCAAAACTATCGCCCGCAACCTCGGCCACCGTGAGCGAAATTCCGTCAACCGCGATCGAACCCTTGTGCACCAGATAGCGCCCCAGTCCCGCTGGAGCGGTGATCCGCAGATAATGATCGCTGCCGCGCGGCTCGAAAATTTCCACCCGCCCCAGTCCGTCGATGTGGCCCGAGACGAAGTGTCCGCCCATCCGGCTTTCCGCCTTTAAACTGCGCTCCAAGTTCACGAGCGAACCGGCTTTCAGTTCATTGAAAACCGTCAGCCGCCGCGTCTCTTCGAGGACATCAAACCCAAGATGCCGCGAGTCGAATCGCGTCACAGTCAGGCAGCAACCGTCGACGGCCAAGCTGTCGCCGAGGGCCACATCCTGGGTGACAAGCTTCGCCGCGATTTGCAACGACCAAGCCGTTTTCGTCTGAACGAAAGCCACGACCTGGCCGACCTCTTCGATGATACCGGTGAACATGATTCAGTTGAGTTTGATACGGAGCACCTGCGTCTCACCATTGCGGCTCGCCAGCAAGACGAATTCCCGACGGGCCGCATCCGCCTCGATGGCCGCGAGCTTCTCGACCGCCTCGGCATAGTCCTTGACCGGCACACCGTCGATTTCCCGGAGCCAGTCATTTGGCTGCAAGCCTGCGGAGGCGGCCGGGCTGTTGGGTTTGAGAAAGTGCACCACCACCCCGCCCGTGTCCTCCGGCGAGGAACGGTTCATCAACCCGTCGTATTTCAGGAATTCCCGCACGGTCAGCCCGAGCTTTTCAAAATAACGGCGGGAGGCCTCGCGGATCATCTTGGGTTCGTCGCCCAGCGTGACCTTGATTTCGTGGCGCTCCGTGCCGCGCAAAACGGAAAGCGCAATCACATCGCCCGGATGGCGGCGGACAATTTCCTGACCCGCGTAGGTGACCACCACCTGATCCGGTTTGAAACGCGGGAGCGGCTGGCCATCGATCGCGAGCACGATATCGCGATCCTGCAAACCGGCCTGCGCCGCCGGGCTGCCCGCCATGATATCGCTGATGACCACGCCCGATTGCTTTTCCAGCTTCAAGAGTTTCGCCACCTCGGGATCAACCGGCTGCAACCCATAGACGCCGATCCACGCCATGGGCCGGCCGGTGACCGCTTGCGGAATCCGGCCGAGCTGTGGCAGCGCCTCCGCCGCGAGCAGCACCACGCTGCTCTCCTCGGCATTCACCAGCAGAATCGGAGTGCCATTGTGATTCTGGGAAAACAGCAGGAAATTTTGCCCGAAGGAATTGAGCGCCAGTCCGGCAAACTGTCCCGCCGGCGTGAAAACGGGCAGCCCCGGGCCGGCCACATCCTGCGCCAGCACCGCCGTCTCATTGGGAAAACGCGCGATCATCGCGACGCGCGAGCTCAGCACATACGGCACAAAATCCTCCTGCTTGCCCCGCAGTCCGATGCCCCAGAGTTCATCGCCCATCCGCGTCCCCGCCGTTCCCGTACCGGCGAATTTGGCAATGGGCACGAGTTCCTTGCGCATCCGCTCCTCGGCGCGGACAAAGTGCCAGCCCGTCAGCGCATCCTGTCCGAGATAGGCCGCCTCATGCTCTTCGCTGCTGCCCGGATGGTAGACTTTGAAGCCGCTCAGTTGCCCGGGCGCAATCGTGGGCGGAATCACCGAGCCCGGCAGAATAATGGTGCCCTGGTCGTCGATCACCGTGCCGGCCGCCGTGACCGGATGGCGTTCGACCTCGGTCTGGATGACGAACTCCACCGCGACAACCGACGCGAGCCGTTCCTGGATCAGCGCCGGCAAATCGGCCGCCCGGCTGGAAATCAGCAAAGCAACCCCAATGAGAATAATTCGGGAAAACTTCATGGTTTGAAAACGTAGAGCGCGATGCGGCGGTTACGTTGGGCCTCGACGAGGACCGGGGCAGGTTTGTCCACATAGCTCTGATAATGTTCCTGCAGATGCGCAAGAGTGCCGATGGGTTCGCCGGCCACCTTGCTGATAATATCGCCCACGGCGATACCGGATAACGCCGCCGGATAACCGCCCTGCACGCCGATCACCAGCACACCCGAATCGTCGGTCAGTTGGTTTTCGCGCGCAAACGCCCGCGATACGCGGCGGACGCTCAGGCCCCATTTTTCGAGAACCATTTCTTCGCCGACGCGGCTTTCCAACTTTTCCGTCACGGCGGATAATTCCAGTGATTGAGACCCGCGCTTCACCCCGAGTTTCACCGCAGAACCGACCGGCAGATCGGCAATGAGGTTTTGAATCGGCGGCAGTTGCTCGGGAAAACGTCCGTCGATCTTCTGGCCGTTCAGCGTCAGCACGATGTCGCCCGGACGCAGTCCGGCGCGCGCCACCGGCGAGCCCGGGTCCACGCTGTTCACGAGCATGCCGGTGTTGCTCGCGAGCGAATAGAAACGTTCGAGATCCTGCAACACGCCCGGCACGATGCCGAGGTAGCTGCGGGTGACGGAGCCCTTCTTCACCAAAATCTGCGAAACCCGCTGGGCAATGGCGGAGGGAATGGCGAACCCGAGATTGTCAGCGCCGATGTAGGCGCGGGAGTTGATGCCGACGACACGGCCGTCCTCGGTCACCAGCGGGCCGCCGCTGTTGCCCGGATTGATGGCGGCATCTGTCTGGAGCCAGTTGTTGAACATGCCCACCTCGTAGCCGCGGATGCCGCGTGGATCCTCGAAGGGCCGGTTGTTGTTGGAAATAATTCCTCGCGTGACCGTGCGGGTCAGGCCGTAGGGTGTGCCGACTGCGTAGACGGTTTCACCCGGCGTCAACGCGTTGGAATCGCCAAATTCGGCGTAGGTGAACTTCAATTTCCGGCGGCGAAGATCCCCCAGATCGACTTGGATCACCGCCAGATCAGTCCAATGATCCCAGCCGATCAGCTTGGCGTTGACGCGTTCGAGACTGGCCAGCGTGACGGAAATCTCCACCGCCAACGGGCTGGCGACATGCGCGTTGGTGAGAATCAGCCCGTCCGCCGAAATAATCACGCCCGAGCCGATACCCCCGGTGAAACGTTGGGCGCCATCCTCAATGGTGGTTTCTCGCACATCGATGCGCACGACCGCATCCAGCAGGCGGTTGAAGCCGCGGCTGGTAGCCGCGTACATGCCGGTCTGGCCTGAAAATATCAGGAAAAATGCAAGGAGACGGAGGATTGACGGTGTTGATGAATGTCGCACAGTGCGGGATTATCGAAATGGCAGCTACAAATTGCAAAGACTACGAGTTTCTCACGATCGAGCCACATTGGCAGACAATCTGGGAAAAAACCAAGGCGTTTCGCGCCGAGAATGGCTCAACCAAGCCCAAATGCTATATTTTGGACATGTTCCCCTACCCGTCCGGAGCCGGTCTGCACATCGGCCACCCAGAAGGCTACACTGCCACCGATATTCTCGCCCGGTACAAACGCGCCCGCGGTTTCAATGTTCTGCATCCGATGGGCTGGGACGCTTTCGGTCTGCCCGCCGAACAGCACGCGGTGAAAACCGGCACCCACCCGGCAACCAACACGCAGAACAACATCGTCAATTTCCGCCGGCAGATCAAGGCGCTGGGCTTTTCCTACGACTGGGATCGCGAGGTGGATACGACCGACCCGAAATATTACCGTTGGACGCAGTGGATTTTTCTCCAGCTCTTCAAAAAGGGGCTCGCCTACGTTGATGAGCGCCCGGTCTGGTGGTGCCCGGAACTGAAAACCGTGCTCGCCAACGAAGAAGTCGTCGACGGCAAGTCCGAAGTTGGCGGCTTTCCGGTCGAACGCCGCAATCTCCGCCAGTGGGTGCTCCGCATCACTGCCTATGCCGAACAATTGATCGACGGACTGAAAAACGTCGACTGGCCCGACTCCACCAAGCGCATGCAGGAAGCCTGGATCGGCCGCAGCGAAGGTGCGGAGGTGTTGTTCAAATTGGAGAATGCCGCGCTCGGTGATCTCAAGGTTTTCACCACGCGTCCCGACACGCTTTTCGGCTGCACCTACATGGTCATCGCACCGGAGCATCCGCTCATGGATTCGCTCACCGTGCCCGAGCACCGCGACGCCGTGAAAGCGTATCGTTTCAAGGCCGCCAGCAAGAGCGACCTCGAGCGCACCGATCTCGCGAAGGACAAGAGCGGTGTGTTCAGCGGCAGCTACGCGATCAATCCCGTCAACGGCGAGCGCGTCCCCATCTGGATCGCCGACTATGTGCTCATGGGCTACGGCACCGGCGCGATCATGGCCGTACCGGCGCATGATGAGCGGGACTTTGAATTTGCGCTACAGTATGGGATTAAAATGATCCAGGTAATCCGCGGCACACCGGAGAAAATTTTTGGTGAAGGACAAGATTTCGAAACCAAGCCATTTTGCTACTCTGGCGATGGAACGCTCATCAATTCTCCGGGCTACGATGGCCTACCCTGGCCCGAAGCAAAAAAGAAAATCACCGCCGATCTCGCCGCCCGTGGTGCCGGCAAAGCCACGATCAACTACAAGCTCCGCGACTGGCTTTTCTCCCGCCAGCGTTATTGGGGCGAGCCATTCCCCATCGTGTGGGTTAGCGAAGCGGATTATGCGCGCGCCGTCGCTGTGCGCAGCGATTTGCCGGCGCAACCGGTGAAGTTTATCGAGAACGGCGTCACGCAGTACGCGTTGCCGTTACCCGATGCGGTGCTGCCGCTCATTTTGCCCGAGGTGCAGTCCTATCTGCCGAGCGGTCTCGGTGAAAGCCCACTGGCCAACGTGACCGAATGGCTGGAGATTTGGGTGAACGTCCAAACCGGTGCTGCCGTGCCCGCCAGCCAGCCGCGTCCGGCCGGCGACGTGTGGGTACGAGCCCGCCGCGAAACCAACACCATGCCCCAATGGGCTGGCTCATGCTGGTATTATTTGCGCTACCTCGATCCGCAGAACGCCGGAGCTCTCGCCAGCCCCGACGCGTTGAAATATTGGGACGTGCCCGATCTCTACGTCGGCGGCGCGGAACACGCGGTGCTGCATCTGCTCTACGCGCGTTTCTGGCACAAGGTGCTGTTCGATCTCGGAGTCGTGCCGCAAAGCGAACCCTTCAAGAAACTTTTCCACCAAGGTATCATTCTGGGCGAAGACGGCGTGAAAATGTCGAAGAGCCGCGGCAACGTGGTCAATCCCGACGATATCATCGCCAAATACGGCGCAGACTCGCTGCGGATGTACCTGATGTTCCTCGGGCCGCTCGAGGCAATGAAGCCGTGGAATCCGCAAGGCATCGAAGGCGTGCATCGTTTCCTGCGCAAAGTCTGGCGCGAGTGCCTTGACGCCGAAGGCGCGATCAATCCGCGTATCTCCGACACCGGCGCCGTGTCGGCCGACGCCGAGAAAGTTTTCCACGAAACGATCAAGAAAGTGGGCGAAGACTTTGAGGCGTTGCGTTTCAACACCGCGATCTCGCAACTGATGATTTTGCTCAACGCCCTGCAGAAAGAGCCGGTCCTGCCACGCTCTGTCATGCTGGACGTTTTGAAACTCCTCGCCCCGCTCGCCCCGCATATTGCTGAGGAACTCTGGGCCCGGTTAGGCCAAAGCGGATCGGTCATGGCAGCCGGCTGGCCGTCGTACGATCCGGCGAAACTGGTCGCCACCACGATCACGATTGTTTTCCAAGTTAACGGCAAACATCGCGGCGACGCCCAGGTCCCGGTCGGCATCACGGAGCAGGAACTTGTCAAATTAGCCTACGAAAATCCGTCGGTTGCCCCCCATTTGCAGGGAAAGCCATTAAAACGCTCGATTTTTGTCAAAGGAAGGCTCATTAACTTGCTGGTCTAGAGTTGATTTGGTGCTGCCCACTAATTGCAAAAACAAGTGGGTGTATTTACCTATTTTTACCCTATAAAAATTTGAAGCTCCCAGTGATTTCAGCAACAAAACGGGCATGAAAATATCTCTAAAATTTACCATCATTATCGGAGCGTTGCTTTTGGGTTGCGGGTCGCAGACATTCGCGGACGGGCAGGTAGGCCAAACCAAGGGGCCCACGAGCAAACTCTATCTCTCTGAGACCAAGGGCCTGGGTCATATTTATGCCGATGGGAAGATTTTCGAACCCAAACAGGCCACCGCCTTTGATGCTCCGGGAACGGTGATCGAGACCGAGGCAAATTCGCACCAAGCCTACGTCTATTCCAACGGCACGGCCATGTACATCGATGCGAGCACCCGTTTGGAAGTGAACCGGTTTGTCCAGGAACGGTTTCTGCCCAACAGCAACACAACCGAAGCCGAGCCCTCCGCCTCGCAGAGTGACATTTTTCTTTGGCGCGGGCTGGTGGGAGTTTGCACCAGCCAACTGGTGTCGGGCACCACGATGAACTATTCCACGGAACACGCCACCGTGGCAATCCGCGGCCGCAAAATCGCGATCCAAACCAGTCCCGCCGAAACCATCGTGTATCTGATCGATGGCGATGTCACGGTCCGCACGGGCAAGCAGGATACAGGCGGACATGTGCTCAAGAGTGGTGAACGCGCCATCATCCGTCCCGGCGCCGCTGGTTCCCCTCCCACTGTGACCATTGATCGGATCGACAAGGATTTCTTGGCCGCGCTTGATGAAAAAGTGGCGGTCGCCTGCAACGCCCGGCGCACCGTCTCGTTTGAGACCATTGAGAAAAGCGCCGAATTCGGCCCGGCCGGAACCAATGGCGGCGGCACCGCTGGCGGCAATGAGATTGTGCCGGTACCCGTCGTGCCTCAAACCCCGCCGGTTAACATCACGATCAGTCCTGACCGGATTTTATAAACCACATCCGACTCCGTGGGCCCCATCCCCAGATATTTTCCCCGATTTCTCGCTCTCCTCGCTCTGCTGGTTCTCCCGCAGAGCGTTTTCGCATTGTTGAACATCGACGGGACCCGCAACCAGATCTTTGTCTTCGGAGAACTGCATCTTGGTTACGACTCGAATATCTTCGCCGAGAACCCCAATATAGTCACGCAGCCCGGCGGCAATGGCGACTTCATCTCCACCTTCACTCTGGGGACCGAATACAAGCGCGGTGCCGGCACGCTCTCGGTCGATGCCAGAGCCCAACTGGGCTACGAGCGCTACGCCAGACACCCGGATCGGGACGCTTGGAATCCCTCCTTTCAACTTGAACTGGGCCGCAACACCGGGCGGCTCACCGGCACTTTTTCACTCGGTGCCGACCGGGCATCGCGCACCGACAGTGCGATCAACCTGCTCACAAGCTCCTGGACTTACCCCGTTGACCTCAGGCTCAAATATCCGATCAACGAAAAATTCTATGTCACCTCCGACAGCGGGTATTTGTACCGTAATTTCGAGAATGGCGCCCTGAACGGACTGAGCAACCTGACCGAATATTCCCAGGGCGTGGATCTCTACCGGATCTACACCAGCAAACTCGATCTGCTCGGGGGCTATCGGGTGCGTTTTTCCGACACCTCGGCGGGCCGGACCACCGACCACAATTTCAGCGTCGGCGCCACCGGCGGCATTCTGGCCAAGCTGAACGGAACGATCCGCTTCGGATACCAGCTCCGCAATATTGCCGCCACCTCGGACACTTTTAAAAATTTCTCCGCCCTCGCCCAGCTCAACTGGAATGCGACGCGCAAATTCGCCATGGCCGGCCAGCTCTCCCGGGATTTCAGCACGACCGCCAACACGCTTTCTGTCGATTCATTGTCGGGCAATCTGCACGCCAACTATGTGCTTACCCGCCGTTATTCGGTGGATGGTGGCATCGGCTACGGTCGCAACCATTTTCTGAACGGCACTCCTGATGCACGGGGAAGGCAGCGCCAGGACGATTTCATCACCTGGGATGCCGGCATCACCTACACCTGGAGCGAGAAGTTCAAGGCCACTCTCAGCTACGTGCATCTGCAAAACTGGTCTACGCTCGACCTGTCGGATTTCACCAGCAACGGTGTGAATCTGGTCCTCTCCAGCCGCTTCTGAGCCTGCGTCATGAAAATCCGTTTTCTCTTCCTCTGTCTGAGCCTGCTGGCACCGGCGTTCCTGCGTGCGGCGGAATCCGACGGTGAAGCCAAGAAAAATTATATTCACCGGCTGCACCTGGCCGATCTGCTCCGCATCGGGATTTTTCAGGAGGATGATCTCACCACCCGGACCCGTATTGATGCGCACGGCAAAATCAGTCTGCCCCTGGTGGGTGAAATCGTCGTCGGCGGACTGACCGCCACTGAAGCCCAGGAGGCGATCCAGCGGGCCTATCGTGACGGCCGGTTTCTGCGCAACCCCCAGGTCACGGTCAGCGTGGAGGAATACGCCCCGCGCGAGGTTTCCATCCAGGGCCAGATTCGCAATCCCGGCCGGTACACGCTGCCAATTGAGTCGACTTACACGGTGGTCGAGCTTGTGACCAAGGCCGGGGGCATCACCGATATCGGCAAAGGCACCGCCGTCACCATCACCCGGATCAACCCCGACGGCAGCCAGAAAACCTTTACCGTCGACGTGGAAAGCCTCATCCGCGGGAAAAAAGGCCAAGGAAAAAACGAAGACAACGTGCTGCTGCTCGAGCCCGGCGACATCGTTTATATCCCGGAACGGCTCATTTAATTTCGCGAAATGTCATCCCCCGGCCAACCCCGACCAACCAAGCCACCGGCATCGTTACACGGCAATGACGAGCAAGTGGTCGAGCGCCGCACTCTGCGCGATTATTACATCATCCTGCGCGAACGGATCTGGATCGCCCTGCCCGTCGCCCTGCTGGTCACGCTGATCTACGGTTACCAGCAGGCGAAGGAAACGCCGATGTACAGCGCCACGGCCACGATGCAGTTTGAACGCCCGGATCGCGTCGTGGCCAACGAGCAGGTGGTCGATACCTCCATCCGTTCGGAACTGGACCTCGGCACCCATAAGGAAACCTTGGCCAGCAGCCGGATTCGCAATCTCGTCGCGCAGTCCCTCACCCCGGAAGATATCAAGATCCTGCAACGACCTTATCTTAAGGACGCCCTCCCCGGCAGCGCCCTGCCGGATGCTTCCAGTCTTTTCAGCACCCCGGAGGTTCGCTCGATCCGGAACAGTTTCATCATCACCATCACCGCGCAGAATCGTGATCCGCTCGGAGCCGCCCTGATCGCCAACCGTTTCGTCGAGCAGTACATGAATTATCTGATCGAAAACGTCGGGGGCAAAAACGAGTTTGCCGTCGAGTATCTGCGCAACATCGCCGAGAAGCTGCGCAAGGAGTCCGATCTGGCCGAGGAACGCCTGCAGGATTACCGCCGCAAGAACAACCTCGTCTCCCTCGACAACAGCATCAACATCATCAGCGACCGGCTCCGCGCCATCAACACCACACTGACCGACGCCCGCCATAAACGCATCGAGCTCGAAAATCTGCTCAATCAGATCACGCGGATGCAGAAGGAAGGCGGCAACCTGCTGGAAGTATCCTACATTTCCAACTACGGCACCATCGCCGACCTCAAGAAACAGCTCGCCGAATTCAACAAGCAGCAGTCCATCCTCGGCGAGCGCTACCTCGAACGTCACCCCAAGATGATCGACATCGCCAACGCCATCGATGTCCTCACCCAGCAGATCAACCGTAACGTCGAACAATCCATCTCCGATCTGCGCACCCAGTTTGTCAATGTTTCCCAATCCGAAAAATCCTACGAAAGTGAATATCGTCAGGCCGAAAAAGACCAGTTGAGCCTCGGCGATCTTTCTGTCCCCTTCAAGAGCCTCGAGAACCAAGCGGCCGTCGCCAAGACCAACTATGTCAGCATCCTCGATCAGCTGAACAAGGTCACCGTCTCGAAAAACCTCGGCAATGTTCCCATCAAGCCCCTTGATCCCGCCACCCCACCCGGCGCACCTTTTACGCCCAATTTCACGAATATCGCCAAGACCTGTGCCTTCCTGTTTGTCGCCGTTTTCTGCTTTGTCGCCATCGGGCTCAGCTTCCTCGACGACCGGGTGAAGAGCGCGTGGGACATCGAGAGTTTCATCGGCGTCAATCTTCTCGGAATCATTCCCGAGCTCGGCAACGTGCCCGATGCCGAACGCCACACGATGGTAAACAACGACAAGACCTCCATCGGCGCCGAATCTTTCCTGAGCGTTTACAGCTCGGTGAAAATCCAGTCGAAGCTTGATTTTCCCAAGGCCATCCTCGTCACCAGCACCATTCCCGGCGAAGGCAAGACCATGATCAGCAGCAATCTTGCCGCCTCTTTCTCCCGTCACGGCAAGCGCGTCCTTCTCATCGATTGCGACATGCGCCGGCCGATGCTGCACCGCCACTTCAAACTGGCCAATGACCAGGGCCTCATCGCCTGGTTCGAAGCCGGCGCCAAAATCCCTGAAGATCCGTTGACCGATCCCGCCCTGGGCATTGTGAAATCAGAGGAGAATTTCTATCTTTTGCGCTCCGGCGGTCGATCCAAGAGCCCGACCGAGATCCTCGAGAATCCCGTCTTTGGGCAGTTCATTGAGTCGATGAAGCGCCACTTCGATCTGGTCGTGATCGACTCCCCGCCCATGGGGGCCGTCACCGATGCGCTGCTGATTTCCGAACGGACCGATGAGATCATCTATGTGTGCCGCTTCAATCGCGCCTACCGCAAACACATCCGTCTCTATATCAAACAGCTCAAGGAAAGCAAAAACGAGCTGCTGGGCGTCGTGCTCAACGGCCTTTCGCCCCGCCGCATCGAGTACTACAGCAATTACCGCTACTACCGCAGCTACAAAAAATATTACGGCTCACAATCGTGAGCGCCGGAACCTCCTTTTAATTTGTCGGAGCCTGCT
>CAZIQP010000041.1:0-28827 GCA_964541315.1 uncultured Opitutaceae bacterium | reverse complement strand
CGCTGGGCCGGCAAGGAATCCCCCGAGTTCTCGCTGACGATCATGCCCAAATAGTTGGGATGTTCGCGGGCGTGTCGCACCGGATGCAATTGGCGGCCCGTCGGTGGAGGCAAAGAGCCATAACAGATGGCAAGAAAGGGAAAGTGTACCTTTGGTTGCCCGTTTCCATCCGGGCTGGCGGCAAATTGTCCCCTGTTTAACGGCGCATCACGTCAAGTTGGCAAGACGCCAGCCTTGCGGGATCGGCAACGGTCTGGCTCAGGCGCAGAGCGAGAGCTGGCCGGTCTCCGTGGGCGTCTTCATCGTGACATTGCCCGTGCTCAATTCGAGATGGATGGTCCGGTTGACCGAGCCGCCGACTTCGGAGCGGGCGACGGTGTAACCGCTGTTCGCGAGATATTCCAAGGTGGCTTTGGTGTTCCGTTCGCCGATACGGAACGGGTCGTTGCCGCTGATGACACTGGCCCCGCCGGCGACAAAGATCCGCATGCGGGAGCGCTCGGCCTTCATGCCGGCGAGCTGCTTGAAAAAAAGCGGCAGTCCGCAGTCGGCGAACATGGCGGGTTGCTTCGCGGCTTTTTCCGGCGAGATGGTCGATTCGGGGAGCATCAGGTGCAGAATGCCGCCGGTTTTGATGGAGGAGTCGTAGGCGATGACGCCGATGCAGGAGCCCAGCGCATAAGTGCTGAGGATAACCTGCGTGTTATTGGATGCGGCCATGTCTCCGACGCCGATAACGACGCGTTGGGCAAACAGGGCGGCAATGGTAGGTGCTCCGGCCATAGATTAAGGTTTGGCCAGGCTTGAAGCCTGGGCCGTACAGTTCTGGAAATTATTGGGCATGCTATGAGCAGTGTCACACGGGGGCGACACGGCGTTGCTTTAATAACGTCTCCGGCCAGCGGAACTTAAGCTGCGTCGAATTAGATTTGGATATTTTCCTGCAATATCGGAGGGAAAAATGGGCTTAAGGCGCGTCCGGTCCGTGCCGTAGATATCCCACGGTGAAATTTGCCGCTTGATCGCGCCCATCTTTTTTGGGGGCGATGTGGCTTTGCGAGGGCGGCAACCCTTAGGCCCTGCGTCTGTTCTTCGTCGGGGCCACGAAACCAGCACGATCACATATAAACCAGCAAGCGCTGATTGATGGGCGTGATCTGGTTGTGATTGCGGATTTTCGCGATCGTGGCGGATCCCAGGGCCTGTCCTTCACCGACGAGCAGCAAGCCGTGAGGACTGTATATCCCGCTGGCGAGCACCATGCCGGGCTCAAGTTCCTCGAGCATGATTTCCCGCACTTGCCGGGGCAGATGCACCAAGTGAGTGACCTTGAGGAAAAGCCGGACCGCTTCGGGATCGTAGGTGGAGCCCGATTTGGCGAGAATGGTGTCAATCGCGGCCTGTTTGGGCTGGCCTGATTCCACGAAGCCGACAGCGACAGCCAGGCAGCGAGCGGGCCAGGGAATATTTTTTCCCGCCAGGCCATCGGGGTAACCGGTGCCGTCGAAATGTTCGTGGTGGGCCCGGATCGTTTCCCCGACATCGGTGCGTGAATCGACCAAGGCGGCCAGGGTCTGGCTGTAGACCGGATGATGATGGAGGGTGGCGCGTTCCCGTTCGGTGAGCCCGCCGGGATTGTTGTGAAAAGAGCGGAGCAGTTCGCGTGAAATGCCGATGAGGCCCAGGTCGGAGAGCCAGGCGGCGGAGCGCAGGGCGTGCCGTTCGGCCTCGGTGAAATGCTCGGTTTCGGACATCTTGCTGGCAAATTCCACCAGGGCCTTGGCTTGACCACCGAGAATGGGATCATAGGCGGTGAGAATGCGGCGGCAGAGCTCGAGCGAGCTTTCATAGCGGGTGCCAAGCTCTCGGTTCGCCGCGTCGAGTTGCTGGCGACGCTCTTCCAGATCCTTCACCTGCTTTTCGAGCTCGCGGTTGACCGTCATCAGCCGGGCGTTGAGCTCCTGCGTCTGGCCCTGCAAAGCCTCGTTGTGGGTGATGAGTTCATGCCGGTGCAGGGCGTTGCGCACGGTGGCGAGCAGTTCCTCCCGCAGCCAGGGCTTGGCCACAAAACGGAAGATCTCGCCCTTGTTGATCGCATCGACGATGGTGGGCAGGGACAGGACGGCGGTGATGAGGATGCGTGAGGCGTGGGGGCAGGTGCGCCGGCTCTCGACCAGGAATTCAAGGCCGAGCATCTCGGGCATGCGCTGGTCGGAGATGATCACGGCAAAGGAGCGTTCCTCCAATATGGCGAGAGCCTTGATCGGGCTGGAGCAGGCGACGACGTGATATTTCTCCCGCTCGAGTGTTTCCTTGAGCGCGTTGAGCACGATGGGCTCATCGTCGACGATGAGAATGGAAGCGGAGGGGGCTGGGGTCATGGAGGCGTGGTCGCGATGGAGGTTTCACGCGGGTGCGCGGACTGCTCGTGGCGACTGATCAGAAAAGAGGCGATGCGATCCAGTGGGACCTGCTGCTGGGCCGCACCGCATTCCCAAGCGGCTTTGGGCATGCCATAGACGACGCAGGAAGCTTCGTCCTGGGCGAAGGTGATCGCGCCTTTTTCCCGAAGGCGCAGGAGGCCTTCCGCCCCGTCTTTGCCCATGCCGGTGAGGATGCCGGCGATCGCGTGCGGCCCGGCGCCACAGTCCGCCGCAGATTTGAAAAGCAGATCGATGGCCGGGCGCTGGTGCCAGATCGGCGGTCCGCTGACGATGCGCACCTGATAATGATCGCCCGTCCAATGGAGCATCATGTGGAATCCACCGGGAGCAATCAGGACGAGCCCGGGTTGAATGCGGTCCCCGTCCACGGCTTCCCGCACTTCAAGGTCGCAGAGCGTGTTGAGCCGGTCGGCGAAACTTTTGGAAAAAGTCGCGGGAATATGCTGGACGATCGCGATGCCGGGAAGATCAACGGGGAGCCGGGTCAGCACATCCCGCAGGGCTTCGGTGCCACCGGTGGACGATCCGATAAGGATGATCGAACGGGGGTGATGGTGGACGGGGGGGCGGGTCGAAGCGGGAACGGCCGGCCTCGTGGTCGGCAAGATGGGCGGATTGGTGGGCGTGCGGGCGGCGGGGCGGATGCGGGCGCCGGCCGCCGCCTTCACCTTGGCGATCAATTGCGGGCCGAGATCGCCGAAAGAGAACGAGCCGCTGGGTTTGGCGATAAAGTCAACCGCGCCGAGGCGCAACGCCTCCAGGGCATAATCCGAACCGCGCTGGGTGAGCGAGCTCATGACGACGACGGGCATCGGCCGGCGTTCCATCAGCAGCCGGAGAAAGGTCAGGCCATCCATGCGGGGCATTTCCAGGTCGAGCGTCAAAACATCGGGCGAGAGTTCGCGCAGTTTGTCCCGGGCCATGTAGGGATCGATGGCGGTGCCCACGACCTCGATGTCCGGGTCGGCGGACAGCGCATCGCTGGCCAGCTTGCGAACGACCGCCGAGTCATCGACGACCAGCACACGGATTTTGCGCGCAGTATTCATGCTCAGGAGGTGGGAGACCGGCGGTAGATGGCGGGAAGGACGGTTTGCAGCGGATGCTTGATGCCACTGAGACTTTCCGAGTGGCCGACAAACAGGTAACCGCCGGGAATGAGGCGGCGGGCGAGTTTGTTGACGAGTTCCTCCTGGGTCGGCCGATCAAAATAGATCATGACATTGCGACAGAAAATAAAATGGAACGGCTCGCGAAAGGGCGGCTCGCCTTCGAGCAGGTTGAGTTGGTGAAAGTCCAGATGCTGACGGAGTGCGGGTTTGATCCGGTAGGAGCCTTCCTGTGGCCCGATGCCCCGTTGGAAGTGGGACTTGATGCAGGAAGCGGGAAGCTTGGCCACCACGTCCTCGCGGTAGATCGCAGCCGAAGCCTTGGCCAGAATCCGGTGGGAAATATCGGTGCCTTCGATGTGCCAGTTCCAGCCGGTACCATGCAGGGCTTCCGCCAAAGTGATGGCGATGGAGTAGGGTTCTTCGCCGCTGGAGGAGGCGGCGCTCCAGGCGTAGAGGCGCGACCAGCGTTCGGTCCGGTTGCGTTGGATCAGTTCGGGCAGCACATGGTCCTTCAGATAGTCGAAATGGGGCGATTCACGGAAGAAGAACGTGTGATTGGTCGAGATGGCGTCGATCAGGTGGGATAACTCGTCTTCGCGTGACGGCCCTTTCAGCAGATGGCAATAGTCGGAGATGGAGGTCAGTTCGGTGGCGCGCAGGCGCTTGCCAAGGCGAGCGGTGACGAGCTCCCTTTTGTCCGGACCAAGTTGGATGCGACTGTGATCGTAAACCAGGGTACGTATGAATTCGAACTCACTGTCTTTCATGAGCAGGTGATCTTTATCAATCGGATCAAACTGCTTGGAATGAAGCGATGGTTCGTAAAATCGCTCGGGCCGGGGTGGAACCGGCGGCAATTTTTTCCGGTTGGTGCGACTCGGTCTGGCCGGAGTTGAAGCGGCCGAAAAAAACGGGCCGGCTGATATGTTTATCGTTATGGAATCGAGTTGTTTGCGGAGACGCTTCCGTGTCTGGCACGCGCCGTGGTATTAGCGGGTTTGTATGATCGACCCCATCTTCAATTCCGAGAACTACCAGTTGACCCGGAAGTTGCTCGACGGAGTGGCACTGCGTCAGGAAGCCATCGCGGCGAACGTCGCCAACGCGGAAACGCCGGGTTACCGCCGGCTGGATCTGGCCCCGGATTTTCTCGAACAATTGAAATCCAGCATGGCCTCCGGTGACTTGGCCCGGGGCAACATTGCGGTCAAGCCGACCCTGACCGAAGATACCCACGCCCGGGCGCTCCGTCCTGATGGCAATACCGTGGAAATCGAAAAAGAGCTGCTGGAAATGAACAAAAACTCCGTGGCGCACGAATATCTGACCCAGATCATAACGAATAACATCAAGCAGCTAAAAATGGCCATCACCGGCCACGCCTCCTGATCATTCCGATGAATCTTATTTCCGGCATCGACATCACTTCCGGCGCGCTTGCGGCCCAAAGAATGCGCCTTGATATCGTCGCTCAAAATATCGCCAACGCCCAGACGACCCGCACTCCCCAGGGTGGCCCGTACAAGCGGCAGATCGTGTCGTTTGAAACCGAATTATTGAAGCAGGCGGGCGGACACAATCTTCAGACCGTCCATGTCGCCGGGGTTTCGTCGGATCGTTCCGAAGGCGAGCGGGTGCAAAATCCCCAGCATCCCGATGCCGATGCCGAAGGCTTCGTGCAAATGCCGAATGTCAATCTGGCCTTCGAAATGGTCGATCTCATCACCGCTTCGCGCACCTATGAGGCGAATCTTTCGGTGGTGAAAAACGCCCGACAGATGGCGATGAAGACCCTGGAGATTGGCAAATAATCCAAGCCCGGTCTGATATTCCATGTCTCCCATCAGTTTGATCACCTCCGCCCTCCAGAATAATCCCGTCAATCAGCCGGATAAGCTGCAGACTGGCCAGAAGATCACGCTGCCCACCGATGCGGCGAAGCTCACCCCGCCGGGAACCCAGGGTTTTGGCCAGATGCTCGATGGTATAGTCGATCTGGTCGGAACCAAGCAGAACGAGGCCCAGGATGTAACCCGTCGTGTCCTGCTCGGCGAGACAGACCAGTTGCACCAATCGGTCATTGCCATGCAGGAAGCCGGGGTCGCTTTCGGTCTCATGATCGAGGTCCGCAACAAGCTCGTGGAATCCTATCAGGAGCTGATGCGCATGCAGGTTTGAGATCCATCAACTAATTTCGGATGAAAAAATTCGCCCAATCCCTTCTCACCCTCTGGCAACAGCTCGGCCTCAACCAGCGGGTTTCGTTGATCGTCGCCACCATCGTGGTGGCCGCCGGCATGTCCGCGATTGTCGTCTGGTCCAACCGGACGGACTATCAGTTGCTCTACGCGCGTCTGGGCGACAAGGACTCTGCATCCGTGATCGGATATCTGGAGGCCCAGAACATTCCCCATCAGGTTTCGGCCGGCGGCTCCTCGGTTTCCGTCCCGGCCGACCGCGTCTACAAGCTCCGCATGGATCTCGCCGGCAAAGGCCTGCCCAGCGGTGACGGCGTGGGTTTTGAGATTTTCGACAAGGGGCAGTTCGGCCTGAGCGATTTCGTGCAGCACACCAATTACATGCGCGCCGTCCAGGGCGAGCTCGCTCGCACCATCGCGCAGCTCAGCGGCGTCCGCGGGGCGCGGGTGATGATCGTGCAACCGGAAAACCGCCTCCTGCTCACCGAGCAAGGGGTGAAATCCACCGCTTCGGTATTCGTTGATATGGGCGGCGGCCGGCTCGAGACCGATCAGGTCAACGCCATACGCCATCTCGTGGCCAATTCCGTGCAGGGACTTTCCCCCGATCAGGTGGCCGTGGTGGACAATCGCGGCCATGTGCTCTCCGAGGAACTCAAGCAGGATCCCACGCTCGGCACCGCTTCCTCGCAGATGCATTACAAGCAGCAGGTCGAGGATTACCTCGCCAAGAAAGTGGAGAGCATGCTGGCTACGGTCATCGGCCCCGGCAACGCCGTGGTTCGTGTCTCCGCCGAGATCGAGACCGAGGCGAGCACCCAGCAGTCGGAAAAATATGATCCGGATGGGTCGGTGGTCCGCAGCCAGACCACGAACGAGGATGTGACCAGCTCCAGCGAAACGCGCGGTGGCGGTGCCGCCGGCGTCAGCTCCAATGTCCCGGAAAAAACCGCTCCCTCCGACGGGGCCAAACCCGTTTCCAGCTCGGAGCAAAATCGCAAGAATCGCACGACCACTTACGAGATCAACCGGGTCACCACCAACACCACCCGCAACCCCGGCTCGATCAAGAGCGTGACTGCGGCGGTTTTCGTGGCGCCGCGCATGGTGCCTCCGGTTGCCGGACCCGATGGCAAGATTCCGGCCAATGCCCAGCCGACCGAGCAAAAACGCGCTCCTGATGAGATGAATGCCCTGCGTCAGGTGGTCGTCAATGCGCTCGGACTGAAACTTGCCCCCGGCCAGACGCTTGAATCGGTGGTGGCGTTGCAGGAGATGCCTTTCGCCGTGACACCGGTCTCGCAACAGATCCAGGCCATCCAGAGCGAAAATCGCGTGCAGGGCTGGCTTGAGGTCGCAAGCAAATGGACCGCCGTCTTTGGTGCCGCCATTGTGCTGCTGATTTTCCTCCGCATGCTGGCCAAGCAGAAACCCGAGCCCGTGCCGGTCGAAGTGCTTTCCATGCCGCCCGAGATGGCGGCCCGCTCCCTGCAGCATGGCAGCGCTGTCACCCCGGAAATGCTTAATCAGTTGATCCGCCAGAAGCCCGCGAACATCGGCACGGCGCTGCGTGACTGGGTCGCCACGCCCGCGGCGAAGAACTGAAACCGCTGATCTGTTTTTCCTGCCATGGCCGAAATCGATTACAGCAAACTAAGCCGCATGCAGAAGCTGGCCGTTTTCCTGATCTGCATCGGACCGGAGGAGGCGGCGGCCATCCTGAAGCAATTTGACGATAACGAGGTCGAGCTGCTTTGCCGGGAGATGTCCACGTTTCAAGTGGTGCCCGAGTCGATCATGAAGCAGTCGATGGAAGAATTTTCCAGCGTGGTCGCGACCAGCGTCAATTCCTCCCTCGGTGGCCTGGCCTACGCCCAGCGCACCTTGGAAATTGCGAAGGGCGACTACAAGGCCTCGGCCATCATCGGCCGGGTCGGCCCGGTCGGAAATTCGGTCGAGGTCATGGCGGAAATCGCCGAGATGGAGGGCCGCCAGGTCTTCAATCTGATCAAGCATGAGCAGCCGCAGACCATTTCCTTTGTCCTGTCCTATCTGGACGGCGCGAAATCCGCCGAGGTATTTTCCCTGCTCAGCCCGGATTTGCGCGAAGAGGTGATTGAGCGGCTGGGCACCATCGAGTCCACCTCGCTGGATCTCGTCGGCAAGATTGTGCGCAGCCTGGGCAAGCATTTCGACAGCAAGGCCCGGCCGGCTTTCCACCACAGCGGTGGCGTCCGCGTGGTGGCCGCGCTCCTCAATTCGCTCGAGAAGGACATGTCAAAGACGCTGCTCGCGCGGCTCGAGGAACGCAACGCGGGCCTTGGCGCCGCCATCCGCAAGAAACTTTTCAGCTTCGAGGATCTCAACCGGCTCACGGCGGCGGATCTGCAACGCGTGTTGCGCGAGGTCGACACCGCCAATCTGGCGATTTCGATGAAGTCGGCCAGCGAACAGTTGCGCGACAAAATCTACGGCGGACTTTCCAAACGTGCGGCGGAAAGTCTCAAGGAGGAGATCGATTTGCTCGGGCCGGTCCGGCTCAAGGATGTCGAGATGGCGCAGGACACCATCATCCAGGCGGTCCGCAAACTCGAGGAGGAGGGGCTCATTTCGCTCGATTCCGAATCCCAGGCGGTTGTGGCCTGATCAATTTATCCCCATGCCCTACGCCAAACTCATCGCTTTCGACCGGCCGCTTGCCGGCGCCATTTTGCAGGGTGGCCGCGGCCGGGAATACAATGAGTCGGATCTGGCCGAAATGAGCGAGGCCGCCTACCGCCGGGGCGTCGATGCCACGCGGGCCGCCGCCGACCAGCAGATGGTCGAGTTTCGGCACGATATGGAGCAATTGGGCGACGGGGTCTTCAAAAAACTGGCCGAACTGGAACCGGCCCTCATGGCGCAAATCCGCGAGGCGTTGCCCGGGCTGGCGGTGGAGATCGGCCGGCGTTTGCTGGCCGGTTATGAACCGCCGGCTGAAGTGGTCGCCCGGCTCTGCCAGGAATCCCTGGAGCAGCTTTATCCCGAGCGCGACGGCTTGGAAATTTCCCTCAGCGCCCGCGACACGGAATTGCTCAACACGCTGAATCCGGCGTGGCTCAAACTTTATCCCAATCTGCGGATCCGCGTCGATGCGGCGCTGGCCCCCGGCGATTGCCAGGTGCGGAGCCGGTTCGGCCTGACGGACGCGCGCCAGGGAACGAAACTGGCCGCGCTGGCCCACCACCTGACCGGAGGCTGATCCATGAGCTCTGCCATCCTCCCCATGATCGATGTGCTCCGCACCCAGGTGCGGCACGTGCCCTCGGTGCAACGCGTCGGCGCTGTCACCGGCGTGGCGGGATTGGTGATAGAATCCGAGGGTCCGAATGTGGGGCTGGGAGAATTGTGCAATGTGCGCTCCCCGCGCACGGATTTTTCGGTGCGCGCCGAAGTCGTGGGCTTTCGCGAGCACCGCGTGCTGCTGATGCCGCTCGGTGACATGGCGGGATTGCACGTCGGTTGCTCGGTGGCCGCCGCGGACCGTCCGCCGCTGCCGCGTCCGGGTCCGGAATTATTGGGCCGTGTGCTCGACGCCTTGGGCCGGCCGTTTGATGGATTGCCGATGTTGCCGGTCGATCGCGTGGAGCACAGCAACAAGCCGCCGCATCCGCTCCGTCGCCAGCGCATCAAGGAAGCCCTGACCACGGGCGTGCGCGCCCTGGATGCCTTCACTCCGATTGGCCGCGGCCAGCGCATGGGGCTCTTCGCCGGTTCCGGCGTGGGCAAGTCCACTTTGCTCGGCATGATTGCGCGCGGCTGCGATGCCGACGTCGTGGTGGTCGGGCTCGTGGGCGAACGCGGTCGCGAAGTCCGGGAATTTTTGGAAAAGGATCTCGGCCCCGAGGGCATGAAACGTTCGGTGGTGGTCGTGGCCACTTCCGACACTCCCGCGCCGCTGCGGCTGCGCGCGGCCTTTACCGCCACTTCGATTGCCGAGGCTTATCGCGACCAGGGGAAAAACGTGATGCTGATGATGGATTCCGTCACGCGCTTTGCCATGGCCCAGCGTGAAATCGGCCTTGCCGTCGGCGAACCGCCGGCGACACGTGGCTACACGCCCTCGGTTTTTGCCATGTTGCCCCGTTTGCTGGAACGCTCGGGTGCGGGAGAGACCGGATCGATCACGGCGCTCTACACCGTCCTCGTCGAGGGCGACGATATGAATGAACCCGTGGCCGATGCCGTGCGCGGTATTCTGGACGGACACGTGGTGCTCTCGCGGCAACTCGCGCACTTCAATCATTATCCGGCCATCGACGTGCTCGAGAGCGTGAGCCGTCTCGTCCGCGACGTCTGCACCACCGAGGAAATCGAATCCGCCGCGCAGGCCCGCGAACATCTCGCCCTTTATCGGAAGAATGAAGACCTCGTTTCCATCGGTGCCTACCAAAAGGGCGTCAATCCCGCGATCGATCACGCGATCGCCCTGCAGGATCCATTGCGCAAATTTCTCCGTCAGGGGGTGAATGAGCTGACTCCCCGGGCGGACGCCTTCACCCAGCTCAGAAGGATCGTCGCGCCATGAAACGTTTCCGCTTTCCGCTCCGGCCGGTGACTGTGCTCCGCGCGCACAAGGAGCTGCGCGCCCGCGAGGCGTTTGCCGCCGCGGTCCATGCCTATGTGCAGTCGGAAGAGCGGCTCGCCGACACCCGGAAACGGGTGGCGGAACTGGAGCAACTGCTTTTTGCCGGACGCAGCGGACGCTTTGCCGCCGCGGATGCCGCCGCGCTTTTCCGGGTCTACCGCACCGATTGCCATGCGGAAATGGAAACCGAGCGCGAGGTGATCGCCGCCCGGGACGTGATGAACCAGCGGCGGGCCGACTACATCGAGGCCAACCGCCAGTTGAAAATCATCCACCGGCTTGAAGAAAAAGCACGGAATAAAAATCGCGTGGAAAATGCCCGGATCGAGCAGAATGAACTCGATGAATTTGCCGGATTCCGGGCCAGCCGGCGGCCGACACTCTCATGACAAAACTTTTGCACAATCCCGCGATCATCACGGTGGTGGCTGTCCTGGCCGGTCTGGCGGGCGGCCTTGCCCCATTGTGGCGCGCCAGTCAGCAGCTCGTGAAGCAGGCTATCACCGGCCGTGCGGTCACGACCAACCACCTCAAGGATCAGGGCTGGGACTTCTGGACCATCGAGGTGGATAATCTTGCGGCGGAGCTAAAGGATGAGAAGGCCCGCCTCGCCAAAGAGGCCGAGGAGATGAAACTGGCCGAAGCCCGGATTGTCGCAGAACGGAAGGAATTGGACAAGCTGCGCACCAGCATTGAGGCCACGCGCAAGGAAATCTCCGACCGCGTGATCGAAATCAGCGCCGATGAATCGAAAAACCTCCGGTCTCTCGCCCAAACCTACACCAATCTTTCCGCGCCGGCGGCGGTGGCCATCATTCGGGAAATGGATGATACGACCGTTGTCAAAATTCTGTCCCTGATGAAGGCCGACGTTGTCGCTCCGATTTTTGAAGTGATGAGCAAAACATCCGACCGCGAGGGTGCCCTCGCGCGCCGCGCGGCCATTTTGTCCGAAAAGCTCCGGCTGATGAAATCCAACAAGCCGCCCGCGACCAACTGATTTTTCCCTTTCATAAACCGCGCTCCAAGGAGGGGGCGTTTCTGCTCCATGGATGGAAGCTCCCCGATGAATACTTCCATGCCCACTACGTCCAACGACCTCACCGCGCTCCTTGCCGGCGGTGCTCCCGCCGGCACGACTTCCCCTTCCAAGGGAATGTTCGCCGGTCTCACCCATTCCCGGTCGGCCCAGGCCGAGTCCGGCTCAGGCACCGGATCTGATTTTCAGTCCATGCTGAATGCTCCGGCGACGTTGGCCGACGGGACGGCGAAATCAAAGCCCACGAAATTCGGGCAACCCCTGCCGGGTGATTTAGCCGGGCTCCCGGATCAGGGGAACGGTGTTTTGTCCGTTGCATCCGGTGCGGTGGCGACGGCCACGTTGCAGATCAAGGGCATGGTCTCCGGCTCGGGCCAGACTGTGACGGTTGCGCTGCAGCCGCTTTCGGAGAAGAATATCGATGGGGTGGTGCTCCAATCGTCGCGGGGCATGAGAGCATCGGCGTTGGCCTCGTCGTCCCAGGGAGTTTCCGGGGTCGCGGTATCATTGAACGAAACTGCCGCCACAGAAATCGCATCAGTCGGCCAGACGAATGAATCTCCGCTGATGTCGGCGAGACTGTCCGCGGTCGGGAGCAAGCCGGCTTCCGGTTTGGGTCGCTTTCAGCCTGCCGGTGGTTTGCTTGCGACGGCTGCCCGGTCTATGGCGAGCAAGGGGAAAACTATTTCGGCTGCCGGGACCAAAGCGGACGCTTCTGTATCCGTGCCTGAAAAAGAAGCGGCTCCCGCTCGCGACCTGAGTCTCCCGGCACTTACCGGGATTGTAGTGCCGGTGCCGACCACTCCGGCCACCACTCCCACGCCAGTTTTGAACACGGGCAATATTCTGGATGTCACTATTGCCGATCCAAATTCGGCGGCCGCGACTCCGGCAGGCACGACATTGGGGGAAGCGGTTGTGATCCCATCGATTTCGATTCCGAACACACCGGGCTTGCCGGCCACGGATCAAACGGTTCCGGCGTCCGTTGGTACAACGGCCGATCCGGTGAAAACCAGCGGGAGCCTGGCAACGTCCGTCCAGACTCCCACGAAAGGGCCACGGTTCCATGGCTTGCTGAACCAGCCGCAGACTCAGAATTCCGCCCGCGCCGGAAACAGCTTGTTGTCGGCGGAAAAAATTCAGGCGGTCGTGGAAATCCCTCCGAGTGATCCGGCGGAGCAGACCGCCCCGGCAACGACGATCAATCCGGACCAACGCCGTGAGGTGATTGAGACGGTCGTGGCTTTGCTCGCGCCATTGTGGGCGGCATTGCCCAAGATGTCGCCCCAGACCGCGCCGGTCTCGTCCAATGGCACGACGGACCAAGGGATTCCTTTGAGCGGCAGCGGTGACGGCGAAAAGGCTTTGAACACCGCAGTTACGATCAAACTGGGCAATCAGCCTTCTTTCACGATCGAACTTTCTTTGCCCGATGCTGCATTGTCTGAAGCGAATGCTTCGCTCCTGCCGTCCCGGCCAACGACGCCGGATGGGAGCACTGAATCCGCTGGCGGGCAGATTCAAGTGCCGGCGTCTGCCGTATCCCAGGCTGAATCGGCGGTACAAGGCGAGGCGGGAGTGACCATTTTGGACCAAGACCTGTTGCAACCGGCTGCATTGGATGCGGCGTTGCCCGGCCAATTGCCACTGGATTTCCGCATTCAGCTCAAGACGAAGATCGAGGCCGCCTTGGCGAAAGCTAATCCGCTGCCTGGCATGATTGCTCCAAAGGTGACTGCGGTCGCCGGAAAAGCCGTCGTGAAGGATGCTCCGTCCGAATTAAATCCCACGAACGGCCAGCCGGGTGTTGCCGTCGCGGTGACCAATAATGCTGAGTCGATCTCAACAAATTCTGAAAACATTGGATTGTCCGATCAGGATTCTGCCAGCGTGGCCGATCCGACCCGGCCACAAGTGCCATTGAATGAACCTGACGACACGCCTTTGCCGGGGTTGAAACCGTCGGTGGAGATTAAAGCAGACCTCCCGGCTGTCTCGACCGAGGTGCAGCCGCAATCGGTGACCACGGCAGCCATTCCCGCCGCACCGGGCGAGTTATTGCAGCAATCGCTTGGGATCAAAAATGACATCCCTGCCACATCGGATGGATTGCAACCGGAGACACCCGTGATCAACGAGGCGATTTCTGCTACTGCGGCTGAGTTTGGGCAACAGTCCCCGCAGTCGGCACCCAAGGGTGAAACGCCAGCCACACCGGTGGAGGTGCGGATAGAAGTGCCCGGCTTTGGTTCGTTAACGGCTGAAATTGTCGCGTCCCAACCGGGGGCAAATTCATGGGAGAAAAAGCCGGGTGATCGTTCCGGGCGGGCGGAAAAAACTGCCGGTGATTTCAAATCGGCCGGGGCAGTCGCGAAAGGAAAAAATATTCTGCCTGAAAAAACATTTCTAAGCGCGGCTGGACAGGAACTTAAACCCAAGTCGAGCGAGGCTGGCACCGACGTTGCTCTTTCTGCTGACAACATGCCAGCGCTCTTTACCTCACGACGGCTTACGGTCGATCCCCTGGAGTTGCCACCCCGGTTCAATGATCGTGGGGATTTGCTGCCAACGCTGAACGAGACGCCGAAATTCGCTGCTTCCACCAATGCTTCCGACTCTGCGACCCCGGCTCCGGTGCTCGCCCATCGGGCGGTGGAAACCATCATGAATGTGGTCGAGGCGCAGCGCAACGGCTCGGCCAACGCCTCCAGCGTCAATTTGCATTTCAAATTTGGCGGAGATGATCTGGCGGTGCGCGTGCAGATGCGCGGGGGCGAAGTGCTCACCCAGTTTCTGACCGATTCAGCCGAGCTTCGCAGTGCGATTTCCTCCGAATGGCAGATCATGGCGGGGCAGGGTGGTGCGGCCGGCCTCAGGCTGTTGGAGCCGACCATCATGCCGACCAGCTCGGGTGTCTCGGCCGGTTTTGGTTCCGCTTCCCAAGGACAAAATCACGCGCAACAAAACGCGCAACAACAGCAGGCCCGGGCAGCCGGGATGATGCCTGAATTGCGCGAGTTGCGCCGCAACATCCCTTTGGTGGTGCCGAACACCGACGCTGCCGTGAGCAGTCCGGTTGTTCAGCCTAATTCCCGTCTCCTCGCCGCCACGGCCTAACTACAATCACTATGAGTGTTACCTCAGTCAGCTCCAGCGACCCTACGCCGGCCATCCTCAATGGCCAGCAAACCAGCACTGCCCGCCAGCCTACCAAGGTTCTCGGTCAGCAGGATTTCCTGACGCTGTTGGCCAAACAGTTCGAGACGCAGGATCCCATGCAACCGATGGATGACACCGCCTTCATCGCGCAGATGGCGCAATTCACCTCGCTCCAGCAGATGACCGAGCTCAGCCAGAGCCAGCAGATGATGACCAGCGCAAGTTATCTCGGACGCGATGTCACGGTGCAGGACCCGGCTAGCGGTGACAATACCACCGGAGTCGTTTCAGCCGTTGACAATACCGGCACCGCCCCGGCGCTTGTGATCAATGGCACCAGTTACCCGGTGTCGTATGTCAAGCGCATCGAAGTTTCCCCCACCACCCCGGCGACTGCACCGGTGGCCACCGACCCCACGGCCAACCCTTCGTCCACCTCAAGCGATCTCCTTTCCCAACTGACCTCCCTGATCAGCAACCGCGTCAACCAAGGCCTTACAACCAGCTCGACTACGCCTTAAACCCATCCCGACACCTCAAACTCCCGCACCACCATGTCACTCATCGGCACACTCACTTCCGGCGTCAGCGCACTTCGCACCTTTGGCAAAGGCCTTGAAGTCATCGGCGCCAACATCGCCAACGTTAACACCACCGGTTACAAGGCCTCCTCCGCCAGCTTCGCGGAAAGCTTCAGCAACACCCTGCGCGGGTCCGCCCCGTCGAACGGCACCGTCTCCAGCCAATCGGCCATCCAGGTCGGCACGGGCGTGCAGCTCTCCGCCATCACAACCAATTTCAACCAGGGAGCCCTCGACACCACGGGCAATACCGATGATCTGGGCGTTTCGGGCAACGGATTTTTCATTGTGAAGGACGCCACCGGTGGACAGGAGTTCGCCACCCGCGCCGGCCAGTTTCGGATCGACGACAAAGGCTTTCTGGTCACACAGGGCGGGCTGCGCGTCCAGGGTCTCACCGGCACAAGTCTGGGCGCGGTCGGCGACATCCAGATCGGCCAGAGTCTTCCGGTGGGAACGCAGCTCCAGTCCACCAGCTTCGACACGTCCGGTAATTTGATCGAATTTTACTCCGATGGCACTTCCGCCACCACCAACAAGGTGCTGCTTCAGAATTTCAACGATCTCTCGGCGCTGGAACGGGTGGGCAACAATCTCTACACCGGCCTGACCAATGCCGGTCCCGTCGGCGGCACTGTTTTTGCGAACGCGCTCACGGGCAAGAACGATCCCGGCACCCAAGGCCTTGGCAGCATCCAGTCGGGCACATTGGAATCCTCCAATGTCGACCTGACCCAGCAGTTCTCCGACCTCATCACCACCCAGCGAAGTTTCCAAGCCGGTTCCCGACTCATCACCGTGTCCGACACTGTGCTTGATGACATCGTGAATCTGAAACGCAGCTAATCCTGATTTTTCTGTCCCACATCTGCCATGGCCAAGCCTGATCCGAAGGAATCCAAGGACAAGGATGCCTCGCCACCAGGCGACAAGGCAGGTGCGGGCGACAAGGCCGGCGCCGGTGACAAGGGCGGAGCGGGCGACAAGAACTCCGGCCTTAAAAGCTGGCTGCCGGCGATCGCCGCCGTGGTCCTTGCCCCCGCCGTCAGCTTCGCGGTCGCCCAGTTTGTCCTCCTCCCCCGGATGCAAAAACAGATCGCGCTCCAAGTTCCGGCAGCCGGAGCGGCGCATGCGCCCGAGGCTCCGGCCGAGGAAGCGCCCGCGGAATCCGGCGGAGAGGAAGCGAGCGGTCATGGCGGCAAGGGCGGGAAGGAAGGCGCCGCCGCCACGGGAGGCAATTACGAGTTCAGCAACCTGGTCGTGAATCTCTCCGGCACCATGGGCACGCGCTATCTCAAGACGAGCTTCATCGTCACGCCGGCCGACAAGAAAGGGAATCTCAAGGGCGTTTTCGAGGAGCAGAAAGCCAAGCTCACCGATGTCACCCTCAATGTGCTGTCCTCCCTCACGCTGGCGGATCTCGAGGAGCCGGGATCGAAAAACGTGCTGCGGGAAAAACTCGTGGCCACCTACAATCAGGCGCTGGGCAAACGCATGGTCGATCAGGTTTATTTTTCCGATTTCGTCGTCCAATAAAACCGCCGCCCCATGGCCGATGAAACTCCAGTCCCGCCGCCCCCCGTGACTCCGGCCGTCCCGCCGGCTTCCGCCGCGTCCAGTTTCCTGGACCAGTCCGAGATCGACAAATTGCTGGCGCAAAGTTCGGCGCCCGCGGTCACGAAATCTCTGCTGATCCATGCCGACGGCAAACGCGGGGATGCCAAGGGTGCGGGCAAGGTGGAGACCTATGATTTTCGCAACCCGGTGTTTCTTTCCGAGGTGGAGCTGCGGCGCCTGCGCCTCTTGCACGAGGACTATATCCGCTACCTCAGCGCCCGGCTTTCCCTTTTTCTCCGCATGGAATTCGGTCTGAAAATGGCCAAGCTGACCACGGTCACCTACGCCAAATTCACCGAGCTGCTGCCGAGCCCCACCCACATTTGTTTGTTCAAGGCCGAGCCGATGCTCGGCGTTTGCATCCTCGATATCAACCCGCGCCTCGCGCTCACCATTGCGGACCGGTTGCTGGGTGGCCGCGGGCATTCCGTCAAGGCCGAGCGTTATCTGACCGAGATCGAAATGGCCCTGCTGGAGGACGTGGTGCTGATCGTGCTCGAGGAATGGTGCGGGCAGTGGAAGGTGGAGCAGGATCTGCACGCGCACATCATCGGCCATGAGAACAACGGACGTTTTCTTCAGACCTCGCCGAAGGATGCGATCATCCTGGCGCTGACCCTGGAGGTGAATTTTGGCGATTGCTCGGAGCAGATGCAGATCGGCGTGCCCTATTACACGATCGAGCCCCTGGTCAAAAAAATGCAGGCCCGCCGGCAGAAGGATGCGGCCGTCGCCTCGGTCGAGAAGCGCGCCGCCTGGCAAAAAAGCTACGATCACATCACCATGCCGGTTCGCGCCGAATGGGATGCCCTCGAGCTCTCACTGCGCGAGATCAGCAGTCTGCGGGTGGGCGACGTGATCGAGATGCCGGCCGAGCTGCTGACCCAGACGCGCCTGGTGCTGAATGGCACGCCGAAGTTCATCGGCACCGTCGGCTTGGATACCGACCGCGTGGCGATCCAGCTCTCCAAAAAAATTCCTATGCCCCCAGAGGACAAAACCCTTCACAAACATGATGGAAGAAAAAACACTTGATATCGTCCTCGACGTTAAGGTGAAAGTCACCGTGCAGCTCGGCTCCTGCCAACTGCCCATGCGCGACGTCCTGGAACTGGTAGCAGGCTCTGTCATCCAACTGACGCAACATGCCAGCGACCCTGTCGGGCTTTATGTAAACGACAAACTGGTCGCGTACGGCGAGGTCGTGGTCGTGGAGGATAATTTCGGCATCAAGATCACCGAGCTCGTCGGCAGCGTGAAGCCCTGAGTCGGTTCCTTCTTGGTCAGGCCGGATCTCAACCCCATGCATCACTCTACTTTTCCTGAACGGCGATCGGCCGGCGGCCTGACTTCGCTCGGCCGTCTGGCCGGCGTGGCGTTGGTTTTGTTTTTTGTTTCGCCCGTCCTCTGCATGGCGCAGGACAAGGTCATCTATCCGCGCAGTGTGGCACCGGCTGAAATTCCGGCTCCGGTGCGTTCAGCCGGTTCCAACGCCACTTTGCTCCTGCTCGCACTGGTCGCGGCGGCGGCCGGCGGCTGGCTGCTCTGGCAGAAGCGTCGATCTCCCCAGGGTTTGAACGGCCGTGAAGCGAGAAAGCTCGCGATCAGCGAGTCTCGGTCGCTCGGCAACCGGCAGTATCTTGTCGTCGCGGATTACGAAGGCCGCAAGTTTCTGCTCGGGGTCTGCCCCGGTCGCATCGATCTGCTCTCACCATTGGAAGGAAATACTCCGCCCCGTATTCCGTGAAATTCCATCGTTATTTTTCCTGCCTCTTGCTCGCGGTCACGCTGGGCGCGATTTCGGCCTTGGGCCAGACGGTGGCGCCGACTCCGGTCGCGACACCGGCAACACCACCGTCCGTGACCAATGGCTTGGTGAGCCCGATTCCCGTTGCGGCCAAACCCGCCGGAGATCCGCTGCGTCTTTCCATCAATCTCGACGGCGCGGACAAGCCGTTTCAGATGAGTGTCGCGGTGCAGATCGTGCTGCTGATGACTTTGCTCTCGGTGGCGCCGTCGCTGGTGCTCCTGATGACGAGCTTCACGCGCATCATCATCGTGCTCGGATTTGTGCGCACCGCGCTGGGCGTGCCGGCCGCGCCATCAAACCAGATTATCACCGGCCTGGCCCTTTTCCTGACCTTTTTTATCATGGGCCCCACTTTTGAGCGGGTGAACAAGGAGGCGTTGCGACCGTACTTGGACGGGCAGTTGCAATCCGCCGATGCACTCGACCGCGCCACCATCCCGCTCAAGGAATTCATGCTGAAACAGACCCGTACACGCGATCTGGAATATTTTTTGGAGCTGGGTGGTTTTGGTCCCACGGCGGTCAAGGACCTGCCCATCCGCGTCGTGATCCCGGCCTTTGTGATCAGCGAACTGCAATCGGCGTTTCAGATGGGATTTTTGCTTTTCCTGCCGTTTCTGGTCATCGATTTTCTCGTGGGCTCGGTGCTGATGGCCCTCGGCATGATGATGATGCCGCCCAACGTCGTTTCGCTCCCTTTCAAGCTCCTGCTTTTCGTTCTCGTCGACGGCTGGCATCTGATCGTGAAGACCCTCGTCCAAAGCTTCCTCAACTAAACTATTCCGCCGATGAATCCAGAAATCGCCATCGATATTTTCAAGACCACCATCATGTTTGCGCTCTGGATCGTCGCCCCGTTCCTGCTGACGATGCTGGTGATCGGTCTCCTGACCAGTCTGTTTCAATCGGTGACGTCGTTGCAGGAGCAAAGCCTGACGTTCGCCCCCAAACTGGTGGCCATGTCCGCACTGTCGCTGCTGCTGGCGCCCTGGTTGCTGCGCACCCTTTCGGAGTTCACGATCAATACCATCTCGCGGATGGCCACGTTGGCGCACTAGCCCGTCGCCATGAGCGTTGGTTATCTGATCACTTGGCTGATGGTTTTTCTGCGGGGGATCGGCGTCGTGGTGCTGTTGCCGTCACTCACCAGCCATCCGCTGCCGAAGATGATCCAGATTGCCTTGGCGATTTGTCTGGCCTCTTTGATCGTCGGCCTGGTCCCCGCCGCACGCATGCCGGGTGATGTTTGGGACCTCGCTTTTGCCTGCTGCGGTGAGGCTTTGCTGGGGCTGGCGATGGGGTCGATTGCCCGCCTGACTTTTTCGGCCGTGGATATGGCCGGTCGGATGATGTCTTCGGAAATCGGCCTGGTGGCGACGCCGGGCATGGGCGCTCCGGAAGCGGGCAATGAACCGCTGGCATCCATTTTCTCCACTCTTGCGGTGGTATTGTTTTTTCTTTTCGGGGGACATCTCATGGTTTTCGGGGCGTTTGCCCGCAGTTTCATGCTGGCGGCCCCGGGAGCTCCCGCACTCAGCGCGGGAGCCATGGAGCATGTGGTGGTGGCGACGGGCAGGACGATCGAGCTGGGTCTGAGAATCGCCGCGCCGTTTATTGCCCTGAATTTTCTGATCAATCTGGCGTTTTCCACCTTGGGGAGGGCTGTCCCGAGAATGAATGTGTTCGTGATCAGTTTCTCGCTTCGATCGCTCATGGGTTTTGGTCTGCTCGCGGGGGCCGGCACCTTGCTGGCGCGTTATCTTTACGTCGAGTTTGCGGCGATCCCATTGCAAATGCTGCAGATCCTGCCCGGACTATGATACCAGCGGGTGAGGGCAACGGGGTGGTACGCCGGTCAGGATCTTGCCTGCTTGCGATCCGGTCACGGGCGAAAGGGCAGATGCGGTTGTCGGCAATATTTGCCTAAAGTATTTTGGATTTTGCCGAGAGGTCACTGGGGCCGGTGCTCAATATCTCAGATACTTTTAAAACATTGGTTGAAAGCGGCTAATGGTGAGACTGAAGGCCTTGGCATCCACGTTGCTATTTATTGGCCCTCACCCCATGGCTGACGAAGACAACGACAATAAAACAGAACAACCGACCGGGCGTCGTTTGAGCGAAGCAGCCGACCGTGGGCAGGTGGCGAAGAGTCCCGAAATGAGTGTCGTGTTCATTCTGGCGGCGACGTTGGGGGTGCTGGCTTTCACGGCCCGGGCGACGGTCGACACTCTAGTCCAGTACCTGACCAGTGTCTTCACGAACTTCGCGGTCACGAAAGTGGACATTGATACCATCACTCTCCCGATGGGGGACATGATCATGGTGATCGCGAAAGGCTTGATGCCGGTGCTGCTCACTTGCGCGCTCGCGGCGATACTGGCGAACGGTCTCCAGACCGGCTTCCATATCGCGAACAAGGGTTTCACTTTGAATTTTGAAGGGCTGAATCCTGTGCCTGGTTTCCAGCGCATGTTTTCCAAGAGCACCTTGGTCCGGTCCGGCATTGATCTGCTGAAACTGATTGCGATCGGCTACACCCTCTACCAAGGCTCGCGCTCGCTGCTGGATGATCCGATTTTTTCCGCCCCGGTTGAGGCCGCCTACCTTGGCCAGTTTTTGAACCAGGCCACCATGGCCTTTCTCTCCCGCCTGCTCCTTTCGCTCAGCGTCATTGCCGCGATCAGCTATGCCTGGGAAAAGCATTCGACGAACAAGCAGTTGATGATGACGCACCACGAGGTGAAGGATGAGAGCAAGAGCTCGGAGGGTGATCCGAAGGTGAAGGGCGCGATGCGGCGCATGGCGCGCCGGCTCTCCCAAAAGCAGATGCTTTCCGCCGTCGCGACGGCCGATGTGATCGTGACGAATCCCACCCACTATGCCGTGGCGCTCAAGTATGAACGGGGCATTGACAAGGCCCCGGTGGTGCTGGCCAAGGGGGAAAATCATTTTGCGCGGCGCATCAAGGCGCTCGCGGCCGAGCATTCCGTTCCAACCATCGAGAATAAACCGGTGGCGCGATTGCTTTACGCCCTGGGCAAGGTGGGGGAGCCGATCCCGCCCGAACTTTTTCAAGCCGTGGCCGAGATTCTCGCCGTGGTCTATCGCACGCATCGTTATTACTTCCACGAGCTGAAGACCCGCCGCCTGGAAAACGCCGCCTGATCCGATGCCCGTAAGCTCCAACAGTTTTATCACCCGGCTGATCCAGCGCGCCGATCTGCTGTTCGCCCTGGCCCTGTTCGGCACCATCTTGCTGCTGGTGCTGCCGATGCCGCCGTTCCTCATCGACGTGCTGCTGGCGCTCAATATCGGACTCTCACTCCTGGTTCTGCTCGCCATCATCTATGTCAAGGATCCGCCCGAGTTTTCGGCCTTCCCGACCATTCTGCTGGCGCTGACGCTTTTCCGCCTTGCCCTGAACATCAGCTCAACGCGGCAGATTCTCTCCTCGGGCTATGCCGGCCATGTGATTGATGCTTTCGGGCATTTCGTCATCCAGGGCAACTACGTCGTCGGCGCCGTGGTGTTCCTGATTCTGGTGGTCATCAACTTTGTCGTCATCACCAAGGGCGCGGGCCGTATCGCCGAGGTCAGCGCGCGTTTCACCTTGGATGCCCTGCCCGGCAAACAGATGGCGATCGACGCCGAGTTGAACGCCGGCATTATCGATGAAGTCACCGCCACGGCCCGTCGCGTGAAAGTGCAGAAAGAGGCCGACTTCTACGGTGCGATGGACGGTGCTTCGAAGTTCGTGCGCGGCGATGCGGTCGCCGGCATTCTGATCACCCTGATCAATGTGCTCGGCGGTTTCGTCATCGGTGTTTTCCAGATGGATCTCAGCCTGACAGAAGCGCTGCAGAAGTTTACTTTGCTTTCGATCGGTGACGGTCTCGTCTCGCAGGTTCCGGCGCTCGTGATTTCGATCGGCGCCGGTTTGCTCGTCACGCGCGCCTCCGACAGCACCAATCTCGGCACCCAGGTCATGGGGCAGGCGGTGCGCTATCCGAAGGCGCTGAATTTCACCGCGGGCTGCCTTTTGCTTTTCGGTCTCATGCCCGGCATGCCGATGTTTCCCTTTTTCGGGCTGGCTTTCATGGCCACTTTCCTCGCCCGCACCTTGAACAAGGAGGAGGAATTGAGCGCGCCGGCGGGTGCGACGGCCCAGGCGAAAACCGGCAAGAAAGCCGCTCCGGGCAAGCCCGGTGAAGCTCCGGCGGCGGGTGCGGCCCCGGCCACTGTGGGCGGTGAGGATGTGCGCAAGCTGATCGATGTGGATGTGTTCGCCATCGAGATCGGCTACGGCCTGCTCTCGCTGGCCGATGTGAAGATGGGCGGTGATCTGCTCGCCCGCGTGACCGGCGTCCGCAAGAGTCTCGCGCGGGAAAAAGGCATCATCGTCCCGCCGATTTCCGTGCGCGACAATCTTGAGCTCGAGGCCAACGACTACCGGTTCCTGCTGCGCGGCAAGACGCTCGCGCGCGGCTCGCTGGTCCCGGGGCGTTTCCTCGCCATGAACGTCGCCGGCAGCAACGTCCGGTTGCGCGGCCAGCCCACCCGCGAACCGGTCTTCAATCTCGATGCGACCTGGATTGATGACAGTGAAAAAAAGACGGCCGAGCTGAACAATTTCACAGTGGTCGATCCTTCTTCGGTCCTGATCACGCATCTCTCCGAGGTCCTGAAGTCCAACGCCCATCATCTCCTCGGCCGTCAGGATGTGCAGGTGCTGATCGATCATGTGAAGGGCACGCACGCCGCGCTCATCACCGAGCTGCTGCCCGATCTCGTCAACATCGGCATCATCCAGCGCGTCCTGCAAAATCTCCTGCGTGAAAACATCGCGATCCTCAACCTGCCGCTTGTGCTCGAGGGCATCGCCGATTTTGCCTCCCTTTCCAAAAATCCCGACGATCTCAGCGAATTGGTCCGCCGCCGGATCGGTCTCTATTTCGTGCCCGAGTTGGAGATCCGCCCAGGCGTGCTGCATGCCCTCACGCTCGATCCGCGCCTGGAACAGGTCCTCACCAGCAAGATCCACCGCACGCCGACCGAAGTCGGGCTTTCCCTCGATCCCGCCACCGGACGCCATCTCGTGGAGGAGCTGAACCGGCGCACGGCCGACATGATGACGCAGGGCAAGACCGCCATCCTGTGCGTCTCCACCGAAGCGCGTCTCCCGCTCAAACGTTTCCTCGAGCCCTCTTTCCCCCGTCTCGTCGTGCTTGCTTTCCAGGAGCTGCCCGCGAGCACCGAAATCGAAAACGCCGGCATCATCAGCACCCCGGCCCATCTGGCCCGCCTGCCCGAGCAGGTGAAGGCCGCCGCCTGATTCCTTCCCCGCCATGAACACCGCACTGCTTCCCACCACCCCCGGAACCTGTTTCAAATTCATCGTTGCCTCCGCCGACGAGGCGGCCCGCCTTATCCGTGAGAAATTCGGCGAAAGCGCCCGCGTGCTTTCGGTGCGCACGGTTTCTGCCGGCGGTCTCACCGGATTTTTTTCCGCCCCGAAGCTGGAGGTCATCGCCCAGATCATCGCCCCGGATGAGGAATCCGCTCCGGTGGCGACCGAAGAGATCAATCTGATCGCGGCGGCCAAACCGGTGGCCTCGGGCCGCCGCTACGGCGCCCCCGGCGCCACTTTTCAAGCCGAGAAAAATCTGGCCAAGCTGCTGCGCCGTTCCGGTTTTTCCGAGACTCTCGTGAACCGCCTCGAGAAATCCCCCGCCTGGATCACGATCAGCGAACTGCCCCTGCATCGCGCCCTGGTCGAAACCGGCCGTCACCTTTGCGAGATGGGCGCGGCGCATTTTGATCACCAGCCGCTGTCCCGCGCCGCATTCCTTGGCACGCCGGGGGTGGGGCGCACCACCGCGCTGTGCAAATGGCTTGCCGGCGAACTTTTCCGCCGCGCCCGAATGGGCCATGTCATCACCGCCGAGTTTGACCGTCCGAGCCCGACCGGTCCGCTCAGCGTATTTTGCGAGGCGATGGGGGTGCCGCTGGCGCATTATCCGGCCTCGACCCAACCGGCCACGCCCGGTGGTTTTGTTTATTTTGATATGCCCGGTCTTTCTCTCCGGCATCCGGCGGAAAACGCCGCGATCATGGATTTTCTCGAACGCGAGCAGATCGAGCAACGCGTGCTGGTGCTCAATGCCGCGTATGAACCCGGCGCCCTGCGTTCCGCCTATGGCATCGGCCGGGATCTGGGCGCGACCCATGTGGTCTTCACGCATTTGGATGAGGTCACCCAATGGGGCCGCCTGTGGGACTATGTTCTCGATGGCGAATTGGAACCGCTTTTTCTCGGCACCGGCCCGTCGCTCACGGGTGATTGCGAGGAAAATGTCCTCGAGGCGATCGCCCGTCGCACACTGCCCTCCGGCCCGGCGGAAGACGAGGAGCCCGATGCCGATGAAGCCGACACGGTCACCGCCACCTTCAACACCGCCGCCTGATCATGCGTTTTATTTTTCTACTCGGCGGCATATCCGGTTTCACCGTCGCCGGTGCCTCCAGTTGGTATGCCGAATGCGGCCCGAAACGCATTTTTTTTGACGCCGCCTGCGGCTGTCTGGTTGGCGCCCTTCTTTTTCGCTGGTTCTGGACCGTCCTCCTGGGCGGTCTCCGGGCAACGGTCCACGCCCGGCATAAAGCCGCGCAAGCGGCCCAAGCCGCCGAGCCCAAACCCAATCGTAGTTGATCGATAGCATTAACCCAAATAAGTCATGAATTCTGCTGCCGCCTCCACCCAAAGCACGGATGCCAAACCCGCCGCCGCCTGGCGCGCCTACACGGGGATCACCTCGGGAGCTGTTACGGAAAAGGATTTGATCGAACGCTTCCTGCCCCTCGTCCGCAATGTCGTGGACCGGATCAAAATGACCCTGCCATTGCACATCGATGCGGACGACCTCTACAGTGTCGGCGTCACCGGTCTGCTGGCCGCCGTGCGCAAGTACGACCCGGAGCAGGGCAATACTTTTGCCAGTTACGCGGCGATGCGCATTCGCGGCGCGGTGCTCGACGAGCTGCGCCGCATGGATTGGTGTCCACGTCGCACCCGCGCCCGCGCCCGCAAGCTGAAGGAGTCGATCAACCAGTTGGAACAGAAGATCGGCCGGACCGCCAACGAGGACGAAATTTGCGAGGCCCTTGGGCTCAGCCACAAGGAATACGCCAAGTGGCTCGAAGAGGTACGGCCCGTCACCTTCATCGCTTTGGACCAGCACGCGGAAGGCGAGGAATCCGAAGGCGCTTCACTGCATGAGCTTCTGGCGGATGACTCCGACAAAACCGGCCGGGACAGCATGGAGAAGACGGAGCTTTTACAACTTCTCACTCAAAGAATGGCGAATCTGCCCGATATACCACGGAAGATACTCGCTATGTACTATTTTGAAAACATGCGGCTCGCAGAAATCGCCGAGGTCTTCGGCCTGACCGAGTCACGCATTTGCCAGATCCATTCCCAAACCATCCTCGGCTTGCGCTCATTCCTCGGCCGGGCGCGGAACCGCTGAGTTCCTGCCCATGCTGATCATCGTCGGCGCAGTCATCGTTTTCGCCGCCACGCTGGGCGGCTTCATGATGGCCGGCGGTCATCCCGGGGTGCTGCTGCATTTGTCGGAATTCGTCGTGATTCTCGGCATTCCCCTCGGTGTGCTGGTCATCGCGACGCCGGTGCATGTGATCAAGGAGATCGTGCACAAGACCAAGGAGGCGCTCGCGGGTAAAACCGCGGGCAAAAAGGATTTTTTCGACCTGCTGAAGCTCCTCTATGAACTCTTCATGATGGGCCGGCGCAACGGTCTCATCGCCTTGGAAGAACATGTGATGGATCCGCCCAAGAGCTCCGTCTTTCAGAAATATCCCTCGCTGCTCAACAATCATGAGCGGCTGCATTTTTTGTGCAACGGCCTGAAGCCCGTCATCGACGGCAAGATCAAACCCGATCAGTTGGAAAGCCTGATGACCGCGGAATTGAAGGCCAAGGAAACCGAGATGGCCCATCCGGTCCACGCCCTGCAGATGATCGGCGATTCCCTGCCGGCCATCGGCATCGTCGCCGCCGTGCTCGGCATCATCAACACCATGGCCGCGATTGCGGATGGTCCCGAAGCGGTCGGTGAAAAAGTCGCCGCTGCGCTCACGGGCACCTTGATGGGAATCTTTTTCGCCTACGGCTTTGTCAATCCGCTCGCCGGCCGGATCACTTCCAACAACGCCTCGGAAATGCTGTGCCTGAACTGCATCATGCATGCCGTCGCCGGCTTTGCCAAGGGGCTCGCGCCGCTGACGGCGGTCGAGGTCGCCCGCCGTTCGCTCGACAGTTCCGTGCAGCCCGGCGCCGAAGAGCTCGAGACCGCCGTCAAGAACCTCGGCAAATAAGGAGCATCCACGATCATGGCCGGACATGGAGGAGCATGGAAGGTGGCGTTTGCGGACTTCATGACCGCGATGATGGCGCTTTTTCTGGTGCTGTGGATTTCCGCGCAGGATCAGAAAATCCTCATCGCCACCTCCAAATATTTCCGCAGCCCGTTCTCCTCGCCCATGACGGAGCACTCCGGCGTGATGCCTTTCAACAAGGACAGCACGAACAGCTCCTCGACCAAGGATGACACTGCCGGCACGAACACCACCAGCGACACCTCCAAACAGATCCAGCTTCAATTTCTCAATTCCGTGGCGGCCGACTTCAGCCGGATGCTGAATCTCGAGCAGTCTCCCGATCAGAATCCCCTCGATCTTCAGGTGACTTCCGAAGGATTGCGCATCACGCTCTATGACCGGCCCAAGCATCCGGTTTTTGTGGGCGACTCCGCCAACTTCACGGAGTTCGGCGAGAGCCTGATGCAAAGCCTTTCGTGGATGATCGAGCGCAACAAATTCAAGGTGATCATCGACGGGCACACCCGGACCGGTTTCAAGCCTTCCCGGCCCGATTACTCCGCCTGGGATCTTTCCGCCGACCAGGCGAATGCCACCCGGCGCATGCTCGTGCATTATGCGGTCGATCCGAACCAGATCGAGCGCGTCGCCGGTTTTGCCGACACCATGCCGCTGCCCGGGGAAAAGCCCGAATCCGAATCCAACCACCGCGTGACGATCAGCCTGTCCATGGCGATAAGCGGGAAGGGGCGCGGCACAACGCCGGAGACCGCCGGTTCGGGCAAGGCGGCGGAAAAACCCGCTGCCGCGAAGTCTGACAAGCCCCGCCTCCGTTTTTAATTTCCATGAAACCATTCCTCTTTGGCAAAAAAACCGTCGACAGCAAATTGCTCCGCGTCACGCAGAGTCCCTTTCCTGTCGTCGCGCCGAACGGTGCGCCGGAGGCCCACAGCGGCGCCCAAGTCGAGACCGTGAAGCAAGGCGACAAGATCGTGCGCCTGATCGTGACCTGCTCCTGCGGCGAGCGGATCGAGGTAGACTGCCTTTATCCGGCGGGGAAGTGAAACGCTAACTCGGTGCGGGTGGTTGTTGCACGAAAATGCAGCAGAACCGGGCGACTCAATGATAAACTGTTGCAGGCAATTTCTGCTGAAAATGGAAACCGAACCTTAGCGAACAGTGAGTACCGCGTAAGACTTTTTCCCTTTTCGCAGCAGTAAATACTTCCCGAATAGCAGATCGTTCGTCGTGACTTGGCGGGTGTGGTCGGTGCGAACGTTGTTCAGATAAATGCCGCCGGCCTCGAGGTCTTTGCGAGCGGCGCCTTTTGACGGGGCTAGGCCGGCTTGAACAACGAGTTCGATAATTGAAATGCAACCACTGCCAATTTCGAGTACCATGCTGCCATCTGCGGCACGCCGCGCATGTGCTCCCTCGATCATGGCCGGATGTATTGATGTGAACGAAATGTCCTTGGTCGGAACTTCGCCGACGACGTCGTTGAAGATGGTTTCGCTGATGCCTTCGAGCGATCCACCGAAAAGGATTTCGCTGGCCTTGAGCGCGGCGGCGAGGGCGTCTGCCCCGTGGACGAGCGTGGTGACTTCGCGGGCGAGGGCGCGGTGGGCCTCGCGGGCGCCGGGGTTCGCCGCATGCGCGGCCTCGAGCGGCTCGATCTGCTCGCGGGTGAGGAAGGTGAACTTGCGGAGATACTCGCAGACCTTGGCGTCTTCAGTGTTCACGAAGAACTGGTAAAGGCGGTAGGGGCTCGTCTTGGTGGCGTCGAGCCAGACGGCGCCGCCGGCGGTCTTGCCGAACTTCGTGCCGTCGCTCT
>CAZIQP010000040.1:23538-28921 GCA_964541315.1 uncultured Opitutaceae bacterium | reverse complement strand
AGGGTGCTGAAGCGGACCGCCTTGGCCTTGTTGGTTTTCAGGATGGAGAGGTTGGCCAGCGTGATGTCCACTCGCGCCGCCAGTTCCGTCAGGGTTATGCCCCGGTCCGCCATGACCTTTTCGAGATTCAATTGGATAGGCATGGATTTAGACGGTTAGATCGTTTTCGGTTTTGAGGTTCAGGCCCTGGCGAAACGCTTCCGTCAGCAAGAGCACCAGGAAGCCGGTCACCAAACCGCCCTCGAAAGGAAACAGTCCGCCGGGCAGGCTGAAGTGAACCAAGCCTCCACTCCTGATGCCCGAGAACACTACATGCTGAGCGAGGTAACCGCCCATCGCTTGGGAAGCCCAGAGTTGCACCGCAAAGCCGGCCAAGCTGGAGGCAATGAGAATCCGTCCGACGCGCTTCACCACCCGCAGGTTTTGTTCGCTGAACGCTTCGCCCCGATCGATATTGGCGCATACGTCACGCAACGAACCGAACAACATCCAGGTAAATGCCACGAATACCGCAATGCACGGATAGACCGTCCTGCGGAGCGCCGCCACCAAGGCCGCGTCGTTGCTCAGAAGGTCCGCCTGCAAGGATCCTCGCAGGCTCGCCACGGCGAGCGAACCCGGCTTCGCCGTATCCGAGGCTAGCGTAACCGCATTTTGTTCCGTTTGAAGCCGGGCTTCACCAACTGTGATCATCGATTTGGCATTTGCCTCTGTCTGAAGGAGGGCTTCACCAACCGAGACCATCAATTTGGCATCATCACCGAAGAGTTGCTTAAGCGAAGGACTGAACGTCAAAACGAGAAACCAAAACGCCGCAAACACGAGGGCCAGCGCGCGCGCCAACCCGAAGTAGAACCGAAGACCACCAGCCAGATTAGGGAATATTTTCATGTGAGTTTGATTTTGAAGTTAGAATCAGGATTCATCGATAATCGATAATATCGTTTTTCGATATGTCAAATATTATTTATCGTTTTTCGATAACGTCGTTTATCCGACTTATTTGTCGGTTTTTTCGTCCGCTACCGGTTAAGATCGCCGGGCATTCCGTCGTACGGGATCGACGAAAATCCCTCGATGTAGGCGTGGCCAGTGTTGCGCTTCATCGTCCCCTGCTGAACGCTCCTGTCGTGGATAATGAATGCCATTTCTCCTCCGACCGCCGACACCGCTACAGCCTGATTCATCGTTGGAATCCGCTTTTCAGCGAGAGCCTCATCATGTGGATTGGGCTGAACCCGAGCACCGCCGATGAGTCCCAACTGGATCCCACGCTCACGCGCATTGCTTCGTTTTCCAAACGCGAGGGCTTTGATGGTTTCTGGATGGCCAATGTCTTTGCGCTGCGCACACCGTATCCCAAAGAAATGATGGCGGCGAAAGATCCCGTGGGGCCGGACAATGATGCCTCGCTCCGTCTCGGCGCTTCGCGTTGTGCGAAGATTGTCGCCGCGTGGGGCGCAATCGGTGAATACCAGTCCCGGGCCGAGGCGGTCGCGCAACTTTTCCCGGGCCGCGAACTCTGGTGCCTCGGCACCACCAAGGACGGCCACCCGCGTCATCCGCTCTACGTCGCCGGGCAGCAGCCGCTGGTGCGGTGGAAGCCGTCGCCCAAGCCAAACCATTCATTTGCTGCCTCCGATTCACACCGATGAACACCGATTCGTCGTGCGACAGAGCGACCAAAAGTCGGTTAACTTCTGGAGAACCGGATGATTTTCGCTGCTGCATGCGATCTTCTGCCTGCAAAATCTTTATCTGTGTTCATTTGTGTCCATCTGTGGTTGTTTCCTTCTGCATGATTCCGCCCAAGACTTAAATCGTTCGTGCAGAGTCGCACCGCGATTCTCCCCGGTGATGACCGCTGGAGAAAGGGGCGCGCGTTGCCCTCAACGCACTTGGCCGGGCAGCTCTCACCCCAGCGCACTGCAGTGGGCGCAATGCGCTCCACCAAGCCAAAGCGGTGAGGCATGGAGGACTGGACCGAGCAACCTACCCCGGCATTTTTTCTTCCGCTTGATGAAACATTCTCGTGATGTCTTGCGTCTACCCCCTGCCAGGCCTTGAACCTATCACGGCCGCATGCCCCGGTCACAACATCCCACCGACTGCCCTTCACTCCATACCCCATGAAATCAAAGCTATTGTTGCCGCTCCTGTCCGCTCTCTTGGCGTCCCTGCCGGCCCAGCCGGCCTCGGCCCAGATCGGCACCCGCTTCCCTTCCGAAAAGAAAATCGTGATCGACCCCGTCACGGGCATCCCTCTCTCCTTCCTGACAAGCCAGCCGAAGGGAGATTCCAAAATCTACCAGACCCACCACCAATGGACCTCCGACGGCAAATGGCTGGTCTTCCGCTCCAATCGTGTGCGCGGCCAGGCCATGGCGGTGAACGAAGAAACCGGTGATATCGTCCAGGTGACCGAGAACGGCTACTCGGGCATGCTCTGCCTCGCCGATCATTCGATGAATCTCTATTTCGCCCGCACCCCCGGCATGATCCTCGCCGATGCCTCCGGCGCCCCCGCCAGCGGCGGCAACATGGTGCCCGCCACCAGCGCGGCTCCGGCCGCACCCGGCACGCCGCCGGAACCGGCCGCTCCAGGCGGGCCTGCTGCCGCAGCGCCTGGCGCCCGCCGCGACGGCCCGCCGCGCGGTCCGTCCCAGATTGTGCGGGTTGACCTCGCGAAACTTTTCGCTGACAGCGCTGCCGGCAAAATGCAGCCGGCCTCCGCCTATGAATTTGTCTGCGGCGCGATTCCCGTCGAATATGGGAACGTCGGCGACGTGGCGCTCGATCCCACCGAGGACTTCGTCTACTTCCGGGTCGGCAGCAAGGAAATGGCCGCCAAGCACCTCGCGCCCGACACCAAGGTCGAGGCCGCTTACGGTCCGCGCCACATGGGCGCCGGCCCGACCGGCCTGGCCAGCATGAATCTCAAAACCGGCGAAATTAAATTCATCGTGGCCGTGCCCTTCCAGATCGGGCATGTGCAGACGAATCCCTTTGTCCCGGGGGAAATCGTTTTCTGCTGGGAAACCGGCGGCAAGGCGCCGCAACGCACCTGGACCGTGCGTTCCGATGGTTCCGGACTGCGGCCGCTTTATCCCGAGGCGCCCTATGACTGGGTCACCCATGAAGCGGTCATCACCAAGGATGAGGTCGCGGTCGCCATTTTGGGTCACCGCAAAATCGGGGTGAACGACGAATGGGGCATCGCCGGCACGCGCGAACATGCGACCGGTCTCGGCATCGTGAATCTCCGCACCCGCGAGATGAGAATCGCCGGCCAGACCAAAAGCGGCAGCGGTCTCTGGCACGTCAATGGATCAGCGGACGGCCGCTGGGCCGTGGGCGACGATTTTGCCCGCAACATCTACCTGATCGACCGGCACACCGACGAAATGATTTTGCTCAGCGCCGGTCACAAGCAGACCGCCGCCGACCACCCGCATCCCACCTTCAGTGCCGACAGCACCAAGATCGAAATCGAGTCCGCCATGCTCTCCGCCGACGGCCATGCCATGAATATCTGCGTCATTCCCGTGCCCGAAGCCTGGTTGAAACGCACCTACTCCGACAAGATTCAATAGTGAACGGCCCTGCTGAAGGCAGAAGAGTCTTTTTAACCGCTAATCCACGCTAATTGACGCTAATAGTTTCGATCCCCAAAAACAGCCAGATTCGGGAATTTTATTCGCGTCAATTCGTGTCCATTCGCGGTTGAATAATAGTCACTCCTTCCCCGCCGGACCTTCCACGATCAGCCGGATCGAATCCAGCCGCAGGCGCGCTTGCTCAACTGCCCCGCTGATATTTTTGAGCTGTTCCTCAGCCATGGTGATTTCTTCGGGTCGCACGTGATCGTTGAGCTTTCGCAGATCGATCAGGCGTCGCAGATCGGCGGTCAGTACCGTGTTCGCTTTGGCTTGGGCCGCCTTTTTCAACGCGCCAGTTCGAACTTCAGCCAGCTTTGTCGCGCCTTCGATCAAGGCTTTCAAGAGCGAGATGTTGAAACCCGGGCGTTCGAGGAAACGCTGGATGATCCCATCCTCCGCCTCGGCGGCGACCGACTTGGCATCGCGCTCGTCCGTCAGATCGTTGCCGCGCACATCCACCACGATGCGCACGGGCGCGGGCGCGAGAAACTGGTCCACGTGCCAGCGGGAATCGGCCACCGCTTCGAGCACAAAAATCGTTTCGAGCAGGAGATTGGGTTTGTCCGCCGTGATCCGGCTGAACGCAGTCGTGCCGGATTTGGAATCGACCAGCAAATCGATCGCATCCTGTACGAGCGCGTGGTCGGGTGAGATGAACTTGATGTCCTCGCGTGTGATCGCGCGCTGCCGGTTGAAGGTCGCCAGCATGCCGTCGTGCGGGATCGAGGGAAATCCTTCGATGTAGGCGTGACTCGGGTCGAGAAACACGTCGCCTTCCTCGTGCTCCTTGATCCGCACGCCGAAGTGATCGAGCAGATCGCTCAGGAAATTGCGCAGGAACGGATCGGCATCCACCGCCCGGACCTGGGCAATCGCCCGCTCTGCCACCCCGGGGTTGAACGAATTCAGTTCGAGCAACCGGTCGCGACCGTTTTTCATTTTCTCCGTCAGTGTCTCCCGGAACTCCACCGTTTCCTGGATGAACGCCTCCCAGTCTTTCGCGCCGCGTTTTGAAATCGTGCCGTCGTGGGCCAGCGCCTGGGCGAGCAGGCGAGCCTTGAATTTGTCCTGATAGTCGTTGCCGCCCTGCAGCGACGTTTCGATGGCATCGAGGCCGCGATGATACCAGTCGAGCACACATTCCTCGGCGCTGCTTTCGACGTAAGGCACATGGATCCGAATCGTCTGGGTCTGGCCGATACGGTCGAGCCGGCCGATGCGCTGCTCCAGCAACCCCGGATTGAGCGGCAGATCCCACAGCACGAGGTGATGCGCGAACTGGAAGTTGCGGCCTTCGCTGCCGATCTCGGAACAGATGAGCAGTTGCGCGCCATCCGGCTCGGCGAACCAAGCCGCATTGCGATCGCGCTGGACCAAAGGCAATCCCTCATGGAAAAGCCCCACCTTGAAATTGATTCGCTCCTGCAAGGCGGCCTCGATGGCGGCGACCTTGCTCCGGGATTTGCAGATCAGGAGCACCTTCGCCGGTTTGTTGTCGGTGAGAAACTCGATCAGCCAGTCGACACGCGGGTCCTCTTTGAACGAGTAACGGATGTCCTCTTCCCGGCCAGTTTCCTCGGCCTCCAGCTCGCGCGCAATCCGGGCGAGCAGCGTGAGATTGTTTCCCGGCAGCGGTGCCGGACAAAATTTTCGCTTCGGAAATCCGCTCATGCCGGCCCGGGTGTTGCGGAACACCACGCGCCCCGTCCCATGCTGGTCGAGCA
>CAZIQP010000040.1:17223-23438 GCA_964541315.1 uncultured Opitutaceae bacterium | reverse complement strand
GACATTTCCGCGCCAGTTCCTCAACGAGCGCGTACTCGGGACTGACCTTATCCGGTGCCCATTCCAGATGATGCGCTTCATCCACCACGACAATATCCCAGCCCGCCGTCACCGCTTGTTCGCGGCGCGTGGGATTGCCCGCAAGGAAGGCCGTGCTGCCGAGGGCGAGTTGCGCGGCGAGAAACGGATTTGTGCCCGGATCGCTCTGCTCCACCGCAAGGCAACGCTCCTCGTCGTAGATGCTGAACCAAAGATTGAAACGGCGCAGCAGTTCCACGAACCACTGGTGCGTGAGGGATTCCGGCACGAGGATCAGCACGCGCTTCGCTTTCCCCACCGCCAGCAGACGCTGCAAAATCAGACACGCCTCAATCGTTTTTCCGAGCCCGACTTCGTCAGCCAGGAGCACCCGCGGAATCTGGCGCGAAGACACTTCCTGCAAAATGGAGAATTGGTGCGGAATCAGTTCGAGCCGTCCGCCGAGCATGCCACGCACTTCCGACTGACGGAACCGCGCCTGCGCCTGCAACGCCCGGTAGCGCAGATCAAATACCTCGCCCGGATCAACCTGCCCCGCCATCAGGCGTTCCTGCGGCAAATCGACGCTCGTGATGTCGGAAATCATATCCTCCCGCACCCGCCGGCCCTCTCCCACGTACACGAGCAAGCCCGCGTCCTCCTCGACCGTTTCAATCGTGAGCGTGACGCCATCGCGCGTCGCCACCTTCTCACCGGTGCGGAACTGCACCTGCTTGAGCACCGGCGTGCCAAGGGCGTAGAGACGTTTTTCCCCCGTGGCCGGAAACTCGATGCCGATGCGCGTGCGATCCACGCTCGCGACCACCCCAAGACCCAATTCGGGTTCCCGTTCGCTCATACAACGCTGGCCGACGACACGCAAAGACATAGCCCCTCATGAGGCCCGAGGACGGCGCGACTGGAAAGAGATATTTTATGATTAAATCTCCGGAAACCGCAGTTTACGCGAATGAACGCAGATAAGATAAGAAACGCAGTTGAAAGCGTATTCATATCCTTGATTGATCCCCATTATCCGCGGAATGCAGTCGGGGTTCGTGATGTCGGTCGGTGACTTGAGCGACGGTTATGCTACAGATTCGAAGGCGCTGAACTAGGCCGATGCGCCGCCGTCTCAATCTGTTCCGCGCGCCAAACGCTCGCGCAGCTCCGCGATGATTTCATCCGCATCATGCGCAATATCGACCAAGTCCACCAGCACCGGGCCGAGGTGCTGCGAGGTGATCAGCTTCTCCTCCTGACACGACTCCAGCGCGCGCAAAGCATCGTCGAGATACACGCGGGCCTTTTTCAATCGGACGATAATTCCCGCGCATTCATCAATTCCCGGCGGCCAATGCCGGCCATTGAGTGCGCCAGCGAGCTTGGCGGCGGCAATCATGATCGCACCCGACAGTTCTGCCGCCGGGTGTTCCTGATTGGCGCCATCCGGAATCCAACCCTCTTCCTCCGCCGTGTCCTGCACTTGGATCGAAAGCTCAAAGGCGCGTTCGGCCAGCGGATGTTTGGCCTCCAGTTCCGCTTCCAATTCGGGATCAGGATTCTTCAAGGCCTCCTCGCCAGCCCGGTTCATTTCGTCGATCCACTCCGCGTTACGCGCCAGTTGCTCGGGGCTTGGTTCGGGTTCGCCGAGCTCCCGGCGCAAGCGTTCGATTTCCTCATGCAGGATGGTCTCGTAATCGGCCTTGTCGCCCTCGCGCGTGAGCCGGGCCTGGATGCGGTCTGACAGCAGATCGCTTCGTGCCTGCATCTGTTCAGCCGCCGCTTCGGTCTGCGGTTTCTCATTCCACTCGGACTCTTCCTCATCCGCAGCCGGCTTATCGCTCGTAGCGTTCCATCCGGTGTCCTCGTGCGATTGTCGATCCGCCGCCTCGCTCATCTGCTCCATGAAACCCGTGATCGCCGCGCCGTTGGCCTTGCGCTGCGACTCTTCCTCCTCCGGCGACATTTCCCACGCAGGCTCGCCGACGATCTTCAATTCATAGCTCGCCGACTCGATGACCACCCGACCGTTACTCTCGCTGAACCACTCCAGGTAGAGCGAATTTCCCCAGTGCCACGGAAACGGTTTCTTCGCTTTGTAGTATTCGCCGATCTGGTCCATGGGAATTTCCGGCACCTTCACTTTGCGCGAAGCGGTGATGTCGCCCACGGCACCGGGCTGCAACAAGGCCAGATCATCGACAAAAGCAGGCTTGGGCTCCGGATTGGTGAATTCGAGCCGGCGTCCGGCCAGATCGCGCCAGCAGTTGCCCGTGAGATTAAGTTCCATCGGTTCCGTGCGTCCGGCAAACCAGATCCGGCCCGTCACATGGCCACGCACGCGGTTGTCCAGTTCTCCGCGAATAACCGATTCCTGGATGCGCCATGCCATGCGGGTTTTGTGGGAAAAATTTCCGCCATTGGCGAGCCTCGGGTAAGCCAAGCACCAGAAATTTCTCCGCGGATCGCGCGGATGCTCGCGGAGGATACCAACGGCTGCATGTTATTGGCCTTTTCGTAGGGCCGCCGCTTGCCGGCGTGCCGCGGCCGGCGACAAGCGCCGGCCCCACATCCGCAAAACAATTTGCAACCGGCATAAATCTCCATCGCGGCCTGAATCGTCCATCGAAACCCGGCTTGCAGACGAACCGCGCACGCTGCAATTTGCCGCAACATGACCCGCTACGAAGCTTTCATCGAAAAGGACTGGAAAGAAGTCGGCCTGGCCAACCTGCTCGTTGCCCGCACCCGGGAAAACGGCGCGACCGACTACGCGATGTTTCTCGTCGACCTCTTCTGTCTCGGGGTGAAGGATGCATTCCACGAGACGGGCATGACTGAAGGGGAATTGCGCGAGTTCGTTGCCGAACGGCTGCCCGATGAATTTCGCGAACGCTTCCACCCCGCCTGCGCGAAAAAAATGATCGAGGGGGCGCTTGCCTACGCCGAGTCGCTGGGGTTTGCCCCGCACCGCGATTTTCGCAAGGCCCGCAAGGTTCTCTCCGGCATCGACGCCGCCGATTGCCCGCAGGAATTCACCTATGGCCGCGATGGCCGGCCCTGCTACATCCGGGGCGCGAATGATTCCGAGGAACGGGTTGACCGCGTGCTGGCCATTCTGGAAGCCAAGTGCGGCCCCGAGGGTTTTGATTTCGAAGATCCGGAGGCGGCCGAGAAGGATGCGGCCGAATTCGCCCGGGAAAATCTCCAAGACTGGCTGGAGGAACAGGACGACACGGTGCCCGAATTCTACGAGTTTAGCGGCATCGTGACCGGCATGCTGCTCTGTCCGGCAATGATTCAGCCGCTTAAAATCATGGAAGAGCTCTGGCCGCCACCCGGCCGCATCTGGAAAGATGAAGCTGAAGCCCAGCAATTCGCCGACCTGCTGATGAATTATTGGAACGAGGTGAACTCCCTGATTTTGTATTCGATTTCACCCGCAGCCAAACCGGGCGAGACCTGCATCGACATTTGGGAGGAGGATTTCGGGGAAGATGACGGCCCCGGCTATCTGGAGGCGTTGCGGAACTGGGCGGCAGGCGTGATGCGAGCGACCAAAGTCTGGCCGAAAGAATGCGCCCAACTTCTCACCCGCTCCGATCTCGCGCCACATTGGGAACTGATCCGCTTGTTCGCCAAACTTGAAGAGCCCGGCAACTCCGCTCGAATCGACGCCATGCGCAAGGAATCCCCTCCCCGGATGCTCGGGCCGTCACTCATGACGATCGCCCGCGCCCTGCGGCAGCCGCTTCCGGAGTAACCGCAGCCACGCCCGCGTCAGTTCGGCTTAAAAACTAAAAGCTGCTGCATCCGGGTGTTGACGACTCGGCCACCGTGCTCACCCGGGCTGAATTTCCATTGCTGCATCGCTTCGATCGAGGGCACCTCAAATTCTCGATTTGAAGACCTCACTATCCGCACTTCCTGCACCGCACCGGTCGTATCGATCACCAAATCCGCCAATACTTCACCTCCAACACCGGCCGTCTTCAATTTTGGAGGATAAAGCGGCGGCACGGTCGATCTCACCACCACAGCGCGATCCAACTCAGCCGCATCGTAAGGCGAAACCTCGGCCAATCGTGCCGCCAACCGGGCCACGATCGCTTCATTGGTGTTCGCCCGTTTTTGCACGGCCTCGATCACCTTTGCTTTGATACCCGATTCTTCGCCCATGAGTTCGATCAGGTCCGAGTCGTCCCTGCGCAGAGCTTCGAGCTGGACGACGCTCGCCTTCAACCGGGCGTTTTCCGCGTTGATAGCGTCGTTGCCAAGATTGCGGCTCGGCCCACTCAAGCGCGAGACTTCAACCCGCAGAGCCGCGTTTTCCTGGTGTTGGACCACAATCGTCGTGGCACCGGCTGCAACCGCGCCGAGCGCCAAGGCTACTTTCAATTTGGATAGGTTCATAAGGATAAAGAAAAGGGTTGGTGCGGCTCCCGCCGCGAGCGCACCACCGGTCACCGTAGCGGCCAATCCGGCTGGAACCGCGGCTCCAGCCTGATTGGCGAGCGCAACCGCGAGTGCCCCGACCGTCGATGTTACACCATGACGCGCCAGCGTGGTACGAAGTTTATCCAGCGCGCGATCCACCCGAACCCGCGCGGCATCTTCACTGACGGCAAGCTTCGCGCCGACTTCGGCAAAGGGTCGGCCCTCAAAAAATCGCAGCAGCACCGCTTCGCGATCACGCTCATTCAGCGCGTGCAGTGCTTCATCGACGAATGGTTTCAGTCGCTCCCACTCGATGCCGGACGGATCAGATTGGAGCGTATCGGTCATGGCGTAGATCTCCTGTTCGCGATTCTGCCGGCGACGCTCCGTGCGCACTGCCTGCAACGCCGCATAACGCGTGCTCGTATGCAGCCAGCCCGCCAGCGCTGGTCGCTGCGCGAGAGTCCGCGCCTTGCGGGCGAGACTGGTGAACACCTCTTGCGCCACGTCCTGCGCACGGTGCGTATCGCCATTCGTCTGGCGCAACGCCGCGTGATACACGAGACCGAGGTGTCGCCGGACCAGCTCGGCGAAGGCGGGCTCCGATCGATGATCGGCGTACTGGCGGAGTAATTCGGCGTCATCGTTCATGGTGTCGTCTGATAACAGCCGCCGATTGGAAAACCGAACAAAGAATCGCCGCTCGAAGCCAGAAAGGCCGTTTTCCCGCGGATAGCGCGGATGAACGCGGATCCCGTATAATACAAATTAGATGGCCTTTATCCGTGATTGATCCGCGTTATCCGCGGTAGAATTTTCTTTGGATACCTCACCGCAGCGCCAGCCAGGCGTAGAGGAAGGGCAGCGAGCCGAAGACGATGTTCGTGAGTTGGTAGCCGACTTTGCGCCAGGTGTCGGTTAGATACGGCTTCACATCGAGAATCCAGATCGCCGCCGCGAGCCGTACCGTCCAGAAGAGCGCGAGAAATCCGCAGACGGCTCGCGCCAACGTCGTGCCACTCACCAGCTCGGCGGCGAAGATCCACGAGCCCGCACCGAAGCTCACGAGACACAGGCCGATGAACGCGTAGTAGGTGCGGAAGAGTCCTTGGGCGAACGGCGACATCTTTTTCGCGTCGATCCAAACACCCGTGACCTTGGGCATGAGCAAGCCGGCGGCAATAAGGCCGAGATGAGTGAGAGCCGCGAGTTTGAGGAGGAGAATTTCAGTGGTCATGGGAGGAGATCGTGCAGGGTTTGGTAGAAAGGAACGATGACGCGATGGACAAAGGGGGCGTGAAACAAGAGAGTCACGGGTGCGAGCGTGCAAAGTGCTGTCCAAACCCAGCCGCGAAGGTCGCTACCAAGATTCATTTGTTTTCCCAACGGACTTTTTTCCACGGCAATGCCCGCGCCCTGGATCAGAAAATATAAAGTCGGCCCACCCCAACCGCCACGCGCAGGCAGTGAGACGACAGCTTCATGAACCAAGCCCGAAACAAGAAAGACAAACGCTCCCGCACCACGCGCCCCGAGCCGGCGCACAGTGGGACGAAACAGGAAACGACGCGCAGCGTCGGCAAAAGCCGCGTTCCAGCGCCCGCCCCAGAAATCGGCGAGCGAATCCGCGGCGATGGGCGCACGCATGATCGGCGGCGCATTGACTCCGGCGCGCCGCCACAGCCACGAGACCACATGGAGCAGACCGAAGTGCAGGGTGAAAATGATCCCGATCATCCCCACCCAACCGACCAGCA
>CAZIQP010000040.1:0-17123 GCA_964541315.1 uncultured Opitutaceae bacterium | reverse complement strand
CGTTTTCCGCGGGTGAGTTTCATGGCGTGGGTTGGCTGGTGGCCAGTTCGATCCGTTCTTTGCGTTCAGGGAGTTTTTCGGGTGTGGCGACGTTCCAAGCCAAACCAACTCGCTGGAGGACGCACAACACCAGCCACCCCACATCCAGTTCACCTGGTTTGATGCCGAGCCGCGCCGATTCAGGAAACGCGTGATGATTGTTGTGCCAGCTTTCCCCCATCGTGAGCAGCGCGAAGCCGCGGACGTTGTAGCCTTGCGCGGCTGCGCCTTCGATGTGCCAGGTTTTGCGACCACGATTGTGCGCCAGATAGCCCACGAGCCAATGGCCGGTCAGCGAAACGAACAGGCGGACGCCGCTGCCCCAGACCACCCAACTCCAACCGCCCAGCCAATAGAGCACCGCGGCCAGCGGCAATTGTTGTAGCATCCAGGTCTTTTGCAGGAAGCGGTAGAAGCGGTCGTTCTTCACGCGGTCTTCGATTTCAAAGCGGGGCGGATGCGTCAGCCGGATATCACAGTGCATCTGTTGATAAAAATCCTCCCACCATGTGTTCGTGTGGATGAAGAACGGGTGGCACGCCGGAAACCGCTGCGACCAGTCGCGGATATCGTGCAGATAGATGATCCGAAATGGTCCGGCGATGCCAACCAGCACGCCGAGGTAAACGAAAAGATATTCGAGCCAGAGCGGACATTGATAGCTTTCATGAATCAGCCGCCGGTGCATGCCCAGCGTATGGCCGAGGCAAAGCGTGGTCACGGTCAGGACGAAACATACCGCCACTGCGCCGGGAGTAATCGTCAGTGGAGCCAGCAGGATTGTCGTGACAAATATCGCCGAATACCAAAGCGATTTGCCCGCTTTCCAATATACCACGCCTTCGCGCGGATTCGTCAGCGTATCGGCTGACTGCATTCGTTTGTGCGTGCTCATGGGTGTATGCCGTGGTGCGGGGTTGTCAGTGGTTAGGCCAAGCGCCAACGTTCTGCCAGCTCTTGTGCAGCAGCCCGCCAATTCGGATATTGGAAGGTGAATCCGTTTTTCAGCAGCCGGGTCGGGACGACGCGGCGACTCTTCAAGATGAGTTCGGTTTCGGTGCGGAGGAAGAACGTGCCGATCTCCAGCGCCCAGACAGGTACAGGAATCGCCAGACGGCGGCCGAGCTGACGGCGCAGTTCGGCGAGAAAATTGCGGAATGGCAGCGGGTCGGGCGCGGCGAGATTGACCGCGCCGGCGATATCTTCGTGCTCGATCAGGAATTTCACCGCGGCGACGAAATCGTGCTCGTGAATCCACGAGACAAATTGGCGACCGTCACCAAAGCGCCCGAAACCGAGCCGGCAATGCCGGGCCAGAACATGAAAAACGCCGCCACGCGCCGCGCTCATGACCATGGCCGCGCGCAGGGCGACTTTTCGTGTGCGGGGTGTCGGGGCTGCGTTCAGTTCGGCTTCCCACGCTTGGGCGATGTCGATGCTTTTTGCCCACAGAGCGGGCACGCCGGGTTCATGGCCACCGATCACACCGGTCTCCTCGTCGTTGGATGCGTCGAAACGGTGCGCGTAAATCGTCGCGGTACTGGCTTGGAGCCAGACACGCGGCGGATTCTTGGCCTGCGCGATGGCCTGGCCGATGACACGCGTCGAATCGACGCGCGAAGCCATCATCACATGTAAATTGCGCTTGTGGTAGCGGCAGTCCACCGATCGACCGGCGAGATTGATGACCACATCCGTGCTTTCCAACTCCGTCGTCCATGGACCAAGGGTGCGCCCATCCCAGAAAACTTCTCGCAGGCCGGGAGCTTCGTCCGTCGGGTGCGATCGTTTCCGCGTGAGCACCACGCAGTCGTGGCCTTCATTACGGAAAGCACGAGTCAGCAGCCGACCGATCTGACCATTGCCGCCGGGGAGGATGATTTTCATGGGAGAAGGAATTTATCGCAGATCTCGCGGATCGGCCGTCGCTAAAGCTATGGCCCGACAAGTAAACGCGGATCAGATTTCTGAAGCCTTCACTGTAGGAGCGGCTTTATGCCGCAATGGCTTGGCGTATCGGGGCGTAAAGCCACTCCTACAGCTTGAGGTCAGTAGGTGGTGGCGAGTTTGGGTGGTTCGTTGTGGGTGCCTTCGGGGCGCAGGCCTTTCTTCCGCATTTTATCGAAGTTGAAGAGATTGAAGAAATGCATCCCGCCGAGCACGAGGAGAACGATGCCGAGCTTCGTGCTCAGGAATTCAATCATCTCCTGAATGTCGTGTGGCTTGTCGCCATAACGCAGTGCTGCGGCGATGAAACCGACGTTGATCAGATAAAATCCGACCACGAGCAGGTGATTGACCGAATCAGCCATGTCCTCCTTGCCCCGAAAGGCCTGCACGAGGAATACGCGACCGTTTTTGTGCAAGGTGCGCGCGACCCAGATGGTCATTGCCACCGAAACCGGCAGATAAATGAGATAAGCCACGACGGTATGGTTCATATATTTCCTTTGTTTTTGTGATTTCTGATATTTAAGAAATAAAGAGGCAAAAAAAGGGGGTCAACCGACCAAGCGGAAGACTTTGTCACCGAGCTGGCAGAGTCGTTTGGCAGAGGTGGGGGAAAGCCCATGGGCTTTTTCCGCCCAGTTGGAGCTCAACTCCATGAACTCGACCAGCTCATTCAGCCGCTGGGTGGTGTGGTCGGAACCGTCCTTGGTCTTGGCCGATTCAGCGGCGCATTCGCGCAGCGTTTGGAGAGTGGGATCGATTTCCCGCTTCTTGCGCTCGCGGAGAATGATCAAAAACATCTCCCAGACATCGCGCAGGGTTTCGAAATGTTCCCGGCGGTCGCCGAAAACATGGACAACACGTACGAGGCCCCAGCCTTGGAGTTCCTTGATGCTGTTGCTCACGTTTGAGCGGGCGACATTGAGGCTCTCGCAGATTTCATCGGCCGCCAGTGGCTTGGGCGCGAGCATCAGGAGTGCATGCACTTGGGCGACCGAACGGTTGATGCCCCAACGCCAGCCCATCTCCCCCCAGTGGAGGATGAATTTTTCCATGACGGGCGTGAGCTTCATGGTTATTTCTGTAATTACAGAAATATGATCCGTCAAGCGTCTTTTCTTTGAACATGAAGCCTGCCGGTAACCAACCCCGCTAAGCTGGGTCTAGTGATACATGGCCCGATGGCTGAAGCTTTTTCTATGCACACTCGGTGTCGCCGGGCTTGCCCTCGCGACTCTGCCCTGGTGGCTGGGCGTGGCGGCTCGGCCGATCCTGAAGCATTGGGGCGTCACGTATGAACGCTATGAGCGTCAGGGCTACGCCCATTTTCGATTGCTCGGAATGCGTTACGCGAATGCGCAGGTGGAAATCACCGTGAAACAGATCCAGTCAGCCACTCCGATGGTGTGGCTGGCTCGACGGCTGCGCGGAATTGATCCGATTATCGCGGCAGAGGGCTGGCGGATTCAGCGGATGGTTGGGTCCGATTCGACTGTAGGAGCGGCTTTACGCCGCGATTCAGACGAACCATCGCGGCGTAACGCCGCTCCTACATCAGACCCATCCAGACAAAAAACAATCAATGGCATGCCGGACTTGCAAGTGCTGCTCCAACGGATCCGTCCGCACTTGAGCTATTGGTTGCCCCGGGTGCAGTTGTCTGCGGGTGAATTGCGCGACCTCGGTTTCAATGGAACCATTGCCGAAGCCAGCTGGCAGAATTCCGTTTTGACCGTGGCTCGTGCGAGCATCGCCGAGCGGCCGTTCGCGTTCGTTCTTACGCCGGCGGCAGATGGTTCATTCGTCCTGACTGCACACACCGCCGAAAACGACGCCCGGCTGCGTCTCATTTGGACTGGTGCGGAAATCAATGGCGAAGGAGCGCTGTGGGATCTTTCCGTGCAATTGTCTGCCCATTTTTCTGCGCAAGGCTGGCTTCCCGCTGAGGCCAGCGCGGCGGCGGAGAAATGGCAACTGCCGGCAGCGCGGGTGAAACTGGGTGCACCCTACGCAGTGGTGAACGGAACAGCCCGTCTGACCTGGCACGACAATACGTTTGATTTGTCGCTCAACGCCAAGGCCGAACCAGCGGCCAAGACCAAGGCCCCGCCGTTTGAAGCCACCGCAGCAGCGCACGGCAACCTGCATGAACTGACGCTCACGGCGTTGCACGTCGACGCACCGTTTGCCACGGCAAAGCTAACTGCTCCGGTGACATTCAGCGTCGATCGCTCGGTGTCAGCGGAATCGGCCCAGCTCATTGTCCAGGCAGATCTGGCCAAACTTCCCTGGATCGAAGCGCGCGGAAAAGTCGACGGCATGGTCACGGTGGCCGGCGACTCCACCGCCGCCCGCGAAACTTTTGCGCTCAAGTTCAGTGACGTCGTGGTAAGCGATTTCTCCGTCAAATCGGGAGAGTTCAAAGGCGTACTGGCATGGCCGCTCATGGAACTGACCGAGCTCAAAGTACAATTAGACGACTCCAGTTCACTCGAAACCCACGGCAGCGTGAACTGGCAGTCACGAGAACTGACTGGTGTTGCCGTAGCGGCTAAGCTCGGCTCGGCGTCTTTTTCCCGCTGGCTGCCGCCGGGCGCAACGTGGACCACGGCTGTGCTCTCCGCCACGGCAGAGGGACCGCTGACTGCGCCGCGTCATCAGGGTTCGCTCAAACTCACCGCCGCACAATGGCCGCCGCTGCATCCACTCATGATTGACACGTCCTGGCTGGGGGTGGGCACAAAGTGGGAAGTCTCCGCGCGCGCGACCGCGGAAAAATCCGCGCTCGATCTTGCCGGCACACTCGAACCGCATAGCCTGCAGTTGAACAAATTTCGGTTCACGGCCGCAGACCAAGTCATCTGGAACCTTACCGTGCCCGCTCGCTTTGCCTGGTCACCCGCTTGGAAAATGGAAGCGTTGCAATTAAGCGGACCGGACAGCCAACTCACCTTGAAAAGTCATGACGGACCGGATGGAACCATCGAACTCGCCGCCACTCATTTCAATTCAGTCTGGTTGCAGGACTGGTTAACCCTCACCGGTCCCGGCTGGCAGATACAGTCGTTGCAAGCCACCGGCCATGCCGCGAATCACGCGTTGAATTTCGATGCCACGCTCTCCGCGCAGATCGAGATGTCGCCGCAGCCGGCGCAGGTGAAACTTTCCGCCCATGGCGACGACCACGGAATCGAGCTCAAGGAATTCAAAGTCCTGGAAGCCGAGCGCGTGCTCACGCAGGCGACCGGCCGGTTGCCGCTGGTGTGGCGGACGGAGGCAAGACCCCATCTCTCGTTTGACGAGACTGCTCCGCTCGAATTGTCGGCCTCGACCGAACCTGATTCGCCGCTATGGGCGACGCTCTCCGCCGCCACCGGTCTGCAACTGACCAGGCCCACGGCAAAAATAAATTTGAAGGGTACTCTGCGTCAGCCGGTGGGGGATCTGCAGGTGAACGTCGTGAAACTGGGCCCCACTCCGGGGCGGTTCAAGCAGGCCGTGCCTGAATTCGACGATCTGGCGCTGGCCATAAATTTCGCGCGGGAAAAAATTATTCTCAAAAGTTTGTCCGGAAAAATTGATGGGCAGGAGGTTCAGGCCGGTGGCCAAGTGCCGATGGGCGACGATCAGTGGGAAAAACTATGGCATACACCCGCGGCGTTCGACTGGAGCAAGGCCGCTGCGCAGATCGATATTGCTGACGCCGATCTCGCAGCGTTCGCACAACGTTGGCCAAATTTTGCCGCAACGCAGGGTCATCTGTCCGCTCATGTGGAGCTGGCTCCGGGCAAACAATTTCGGGGCGAACTGCATTTGACCGACGCCGCATCGCGCCCGCTGCCAGCGCTCGGTGCCTTGCGCGACATCAAGGCCGATCTGGTGCTCGCCGACCGCCTGATCGCGGTGCGAACCATGACGGCCAAGCTCGGCAGCGAACCCGTCACGCTGGACGGCAGCATCACGCTCGCACCCGGCGGCGCGCCTCGCCTCGCGCTTGAGCTCAAAGGCAGGAACCTCCCGCTGGTGCGGAACACCGGATTGCTCCTGCGCAGCGATCTCGACCTGCACGCCGATACAGATAATGCCGGTCTGACGCGGCTCAGCGGCATGTTGACCGTGCGCGATTGCCTCGTGCTGGCCAATGTGAATTTGAAAACTCTGCTGCCCACGGGCCTGCGCGGTGTGATCTTGCAGCCACCGTATTTTGCCGTGGAGGCCGAGCCGTTCCGGCACTGGTCCCTGGCGGTGGAAGTGCGTGCTCCCGGTGCCATCCGGGTGCGCACCACCGCCTACAACGGCACGGCGTCCGCCCACTTTCAACTGGGCGGCACGCTCGGCGAACCCCGCGCCGTGGGCGAACTCATCGTTGATCGCGGGCAGATGTTGTTTCCTTTTGCGACTTTCACGGTGCAACAAGGAGCGGTGCGTTTGCGCGAAGCCGATCCGTTTCACGCGGTGGTCAGCCTCAATGCCACCTCGCTGCGGCGCGATTACCAGATGCGGCTGGAGATGAAAGGCGAGTTGCCGACGCCCAATGTCACCATCACCTCCACGCCGGCCCTGGAAGCCGCCGATGTGTTGCTGATGGTCATGACCGGGCAGCAGCCGGCCGGGGATGCGACAACGGCCGCTTCCGCCGGTCCGCGGCTCGCGCTGCTCGGGGCCTATCTCGGCCGGGGATTGTTCCAGGATCTCGGCTTCGGCGGCGAAGACCGGTTGGAAATTTCCTCGGGCGAACATGTTTCCCGACTAGGCCGTGAGACCTACGAGTTCGAATACAAACTGGGTAAAAAATGGTCGCTGTCGGGGGAATACGACCAGTTCGACAGCTACAACGCCGGCGTGAAGTGGCACGTTTACACCGAGGAGAGCAAACCCGTTGAAAAGAAATAATTTCAACATCGCTGGTTGCTTGGACTTTTGGCGCAGCAGCGCCGGTAGGGACGGACCGCTGGGCCGTCCGCGAATATCCAATCGGCGCGCCCAGCGGTCGCGCCCTACCTTCAAGCCCAGTTTTATTCGTTATGCACTTCTTGGGGGCGTCATCTGGTTGTTCAGTCTTCCACTTGCCGCCGCCGACCTGCGCGTCCGCGGGCTGGGCTGGTTCGACAATCGCGCCGCCGGACAGAAACTCAAGCTGCTCATGGGCGAAAACCCGGGCAAAACGCTCGATGCCGATGCCCTCGAGGACGCGGCGCTCGTCCTTATCTCGGCGCAGAACGAACTGGGCTATCTCGAACCCACCCTCACGATTGATGTCACCCAATCCGATGGTCGCATCGCGCCGTATGCGCTGGATGCCCGGCTGGAGCCTCCACTGCCCCGGCCGCTGACCGCCTCGTCTGCGACCATTCACTTTGCCAAAGGCCGGCGTTTCACGCTGCGAGAGGTCACTTTCACCGGCTTGCTCGCGATGAAAGAAAAGGAAGCCCGCGCCTTTTTCATCGGCGAAAACACCCTGATCCCGCTGGCCTCGGAACGGATTTATTCCCCGGGGCGTCTGCAAAGGGCGGTGGAAAATCTCGCGGAGGCGTTGCGTCAGCAGGGTTATGCCGAAATCGAAGTGGCAGCCGGTGACCCGCAAATCGATCACGCAACCGGTGACGTCCGCGTCAAGATTACCGTGAAGGAAGGCCCGCGTTGGATGGTGAACGCATTGAAGTTTAACGTCACCGATGGCACCGAGGCACCGCACGACCTTGCCGACGCACGCCTGGGCCGACCGTGGTCTTCGCTCTGGCGGCAGGACACCGCGACCGCAATTCGCCGTTGCTATTATAAGCATGGGCACCCGGATGTGCAGATAATGTTGACCCCACAAGCCGCCCTCGCGGCCGACGGGACCAAATCGGTGACCGTCACCGCTCAGGTTATTCCCGGACCGGAGGTGCGGGTGGGCCAGGTGCGATTCAACGGCAACATCCATACGCACGATGCCACGCTGCGCCAACTGGTGCGCAGCAAGCCGGATGAGTTGTTGAATCCGATAAAGTTCAACGACAGCCAGGCACGGATCTCCCAACTCGGCGTCTTTCGCACGGTCGATCTGCACTACGATCCGCCGGCCGCCAATGCCCGCGACGTCGTGTATGACCTAGCGGAAGGCCGCCGGCAGGAAATCAATCTGCTCGCCGGTTACGGCAGCTATGAGCAATTGCGCGGCGGCGTAGAGTGGAGGCACTACAATCTTTTCGGTCGCGCCCACACCGACAGTCTCAAGCTCATCGAATCGATGAAAGGTTCTTCCGGCGACTACACCTACACCGTGCCGGCTCTTTTCGGTACGTTCACCGATGGCAGCGCGAGAATTTTCGGCTGGCGCCGACAGGAGCTTTCTTTTGTCGACGAGGAATACGGCACCACCGTTTCGCTGCTCTGGCCGCTGCAGAAGCTGGGATTCGCTGTCACGACCGGCTATACTTTCAAGCATTCGCGCAATGCGAACAACGAGCTTGCGACCAGCGCCACCGACCCAACGGAAGCGAATATCGCCAGCCTCGACCTCGACGTGGTGCGGGACAAGCGCGACAATCCCCTGCAGCCGCACAAGGGCTACAAGCTCAACCTGAAAGTCGAGGCGGCCAGCCACGCGCTTGGGAGCGAGGTGGTCTACCAGCAGATAGTTTTCGGCGCCTCCTATCACACCGGCTGGGGCAAGGGCCGCTGGTTTCATGCCGGTTTTTCCCATGGCGTGGTAACCACCTTTGGCGGGTCTGGCGATTCCGACCTGCCGGTCAGCGTGCACTTTTATCCCGGCGGAGACGGCTCGATTCGCGGGTATCGCAGGGGCGAGGCCGCGCCCCGCAACGCGGCCGGTCTGTTTGTCGGCGCCAAGTCCTACATGCAGCTCAACCTTGAGTTCGAACAGGCGCTCACCACGAAATGGTCGGTGGTCATGTTCGGCGATGCGCTGGGCACCGCCGTGACCCTGCGGGACTATCCGTTTTCCGAAAAACTCTTTTCCGCCGGCCTGGGCGTGCGGTATCAAACCATCATCGGTCCGGTGCGGGTGGAATACGGCCATAACCTCAACCCCCGGCCGTTTGATCCCGCGGGCACGGTGCTGGTTTCGATTGGCTTTCCGTTTTGATCTTGGCCGGTGAAGGGGGAACCATCGGCACCCAGGCCTGACGTTCGGTTTAACGGCTGAACCGAAAACGCCCGGTTACTCTGAGGCTGGCGCACAGACGGGTCGCGCACGGTTTGGGCCGATGTTGATCTCCGACTCGACTTGCGTTTGGGAGCGGCTTCGGTGAGATCGCTCAATCCGTGCCGCCATCCCGGCACCGATTACTGCCCCTATGTCTTCCAAGATCTCTTTTTGGCGCCCCTTCCTTTGGGTCCCTTCGCTCTATCTGGCGATGGGTATCCCGTTTAACGTAATCAACGGCACGGCTTCGACCATGTACAAGTCGCTCGGCGTTTCTGACAGCCAGATTACCGGCGCTCTCGGCAGCATTGTCCTGGTCTGGTCGGCCAAACCGTTTTGGGCCGCCTTTCTCGACATGTACCGCACGAAAAAATTCTTCGTCCTGACGATGGAGATTTTGATCGCCGTGTTGTTCGCCGGCGTGGCGATGTCGCTCCCCCTTCCGGGCTATTTCCAGATCACCATCGCCCTCCTCTGGATCGCCGCCTTCGCTTCATCAACCCAGGATATCTGCGGCGACGGCATTTATCTCACCGCCCTCGACAAACCGGCTCAGGCGGGCTTGGCCGGCGTGCAAGGCATGTTTTGGAACCTCGGCAAAGTACTGGCCACCGGCATGCTCGTCAGCAGCATGGAGTCGCTCTCCCAAGCGCAAGGCTGGTCGCAACAGACGATGTGGATGGCCGTCTGGATTACGGCCGCCTGCGCCATGGTGCTCTTCGCCATTTATCATGTGTTTTTGCTGCCCACCGGCAGTGTCGAGGACCGGCCGGCGAGCGCAAAGCTCGTTTGGGACGATTTTCTCGGAACCGCGACCACCTTCTTTCACAAGCGCGCCTTTTGGGGGATGATTGCCTTTGTCTTTTTCTACCGCATCGGCGAGGGCCTCATCCTGACCGAGGGAAAGCTTTTCCTGCAGTCTTCGCTGGCATCGGGCGGACTCGGTCTCAGCGCAGGCCAAGTATCCAATATCGACGCCGTCTATGGCACGATAGCCTCGATCGTCGGCGGGATTCTCGGCGGCCTCTTCCTTGGGAAAATGGGCCTGAAGCGCTCCCTGCCCCTTCTCGGCCTGTGCCTCAACATTCCGCACTTCACCTTTGTCTACCTCAGTCATTACGCCGCTGCCGGTCATGGTCTCTCCTATTCGACCATTGCCGTTCTGGTCAGCATCGAGAAGTTCGGCTATGGTTTCGGTTTCATCGGCAACATGGTCTATATGATGCAGCAGATTGCACCGGGACGCAGCACCATGACCCACTATGCTTTCGCCACCGCCCTGATGAATCTCATGCTCGGACCGACGACGATGATTTCCGGACCGCTGGCCGAAACGCTTGGCTATTCCACCTTCTTTTTGGTGGTGATGTTCGCCTCCGTGCCGTCGGTGCTCGCGGCCTGGCGCGCACCTTTTCCCATCAAGGACAATGACCACGAATCTGCCGACGGTTCTGCAACCAAGCTCGTCACCGTTGACGATCCCACACGGTTGAGCATCGGCGAACGCACCCTGCAACTGCTTGCAGGCCGGGCCTCAATCTATGCGATGCTGAATATTCTCACCATTCTGGTGATCGATATGAACCTCGTCGGTTATTTGATCGATACGGCCACGGGTAATCGAGAAAACTGGGGATTCTTCACCAGGCTGTTCACCCATATTTTCGGCCCGTCCGCCTTGATGGCCTTTTTCGGGCTGCTGGTCGTGAGTGCTTTTTTGAAAATATGCTTTTCGGTTCGCACATTCCGGATTGCCGGTCTGGCGACGAAAGAAGCGGCCCAACACGCCGAGGAAAATTATTCAGCCAACGCCCGCGGCGCCAAGATCGCCACGTTCATGTGCGCGGCCGCCACAATGGCCGTGCTGGCCTTCGGTGTGCACATGGCGTTCTAAGCCCGGCCAAAAAACCTCTCTCCGGCCCCCGCCTGGCTCGACGAAACGGGCTTTGTTTCCGTGTCGCAGGGCTGGAAGGCCATCGTCTCGCTGGAACGCGGGCGGCTGATGCACTTCGGCCCGGCCGACGGTGGGTCAAAAAGGGAAGGGACAGACTGCTGATTGGAAGCGGAGTGCCGGGGCATACCGTCGGGCCATGCGCTGCCAGTCCGGCGGTTCCCGCAGGTCCACCGCTGCCACATTTCCTGCTTTTCATTGCGGGCGTTTCGTTTCGCGTGTTCATGAGTGTTCCTACGCCATGTCCGAGTCCGTCCAGCCCAATGCCTTTCTCCGCCACGTGTGGCCGCTGTTCCTGCGCCATCGTTGGCTGTTGGTCGGCGCCTTGGTGTTGAATGGCGTGCACGGGGCCGCGATCGCGGTGCAAAATCTGTATCCCAAATGGCTGTTTTCAGGAGTGTTGGAGCCCAAAGATCTGCCGAACGCCCAGCGCTGGATCCGCCTGGGCTGGTTGATCGGCGGTTATCTGGTCGTCTCGCTCATCGTGCGCATGGCGGCATGGCACGCCGGCTACCGGATGTTCACCTGGGTGCGGGAGCGCGTCGTCTTTGCCTTGCGCGGACAGTTTTTCCGTCACGTGAATCATCTTTGTCTGCGCTTTCACGGCGAACACCCGTCGGGGGAATTGTTCAGCTACCTGTTCGGCACGCCGCTGGGCAATGTCATGGGATTTTTCCAGCACACCTCGATGTCCGTGCCGGGGGCGATCATCACGGTCCTGACGACCCTGGCCATGTTCTGGCAATGGGACTGGGTGATCGCTTCCATCCTGATGATCACCTCCTTTGCGGGCGTGGCGCTGATGATCCGGGCACGGAAAAAAATGCAGCAGATCAGCAGCGAGTTTCAGTCCGCCGAGGGCGACGTCAGCGGCCGGGTGGCCGATCTGCTGCGCGGCAACAAGGCCGTGAAGCTTTACGCGATGGAAGAACAGGTCGCCCTGGACTTCGACCGGCAGGCGCTGGCGATCGGCCAGAAATCCTACCAACGCGATGTGCTCAGCCACATCGAATACATGAAGCAGGAAGGCTTCAGTTACTTCTGCTACGCCGCTTTGCTCGCCGCCTGCACCTGGCGTTATCTGGGCAACAACCACCTCGAGCTTGGCACCATCGCCGCGTGTCTCGCCTCCTATGCGGGTTTGAACTGGCCGATCCAAACCATTTTCCAGGCGTTCACCCTGTGGGGCGGCGCGGAAGCCTCGATCAACCGCATCGGCACTGTGCTCGACACGCCCAGCACGACGCCTGACCCCGAACCCAGCGTGGCGGTCGCCGTGCCATCCGGGGCGGAGATTATTTTTGACCGCGTCAACTTCGCCTACGTGCCCGGGCAGCCCGTGCTGCGCGATCTTTCCCTCACCATCCCGCGTGGCCAGCGGCTCGCCCTGGTCGGCCCGTCGGGCGCCGGGAAAAGCACCCTCGCCCAACTCCTCCTTCGGCTCTACGACCCGCAATCCGGCGTCGTGCGCCTCGGCGGCATTGATCTCCGGAGATTCGAGGCGAGCGGCCTGCGCAAGGCATTCGGCGTCGTTCCGCAGGATCCGTTTATTTTTCGCACCACCGTGCGCGACAATGTCCGTGTCGCCCGGCCCGACGCCACCGACGCCGCAATCCGGCGCGCGTGCGAACTGGCGAATGCCTGGGAATTCATCGCCAAACTTCCCGGCGGTCTTGGCGCTCGCGTCGGCGAAGGCGGTTCATCGCTTTCCGGCGGCCAGCGCCAGCGGCTCGCGATTGCCCGCGCTTTGCTGGCCGAGCCGGAATGTTTCATCTTCGACGAAGCGACGAGCGCACTCGACACGCTCAGCGAACAACTGATCCAAGAGGCGCTGGAGAAAAACCTTGGCGGCCGCACCGTCATCTTCATCGCGCACCGGCTCGCCACCGTGAAAAATTGCGATCGCATTCTGGTGATCTCCGAAGGTCGGGTGTTGCAGGACGGATCGTACGCGCAGTTGGTGGAGCGGCCCGGCCTGTTTCAGGAACTCGTGCGCGGGCAGTCGCTGCGGGAGTGAAGCCGCTCCTGCGGCCCGTCCACAACTTCCACGCATTCTCCCGTATCAGAGTTTCACTTCCAGCCGCACGGCTTTGAGCGAGAGGTTCATATCGCGGATGAAGGCCAGCACCGATCCAATCAGCGACAAAATGGCCGCACAATAAACCCCGATGATCACGGCCGCGATTTCCAGATGCATGAGGGCGCCCAAAAACAACAGCAGCATGAGCACGCCGGCCAGCAGCACGGTGATGGCGCCGAGCGTGATGGAGAGGCGGAGGATTTTCGCCCGCAGCAGCAGAATCGCGATCTGGGTGCGAATTTCGCCGATATCCGGCGAGGGCGGCACCGCCGCAAGATCGCGATTGAGCAACCGGGCGCGGTCCAGCATGCGGCCAAAGCGGTTGGTCAGCGTCAGCAACAACAGACCGACACCGGAAATCAAGATGACCGGCCCGATTGACAGTTGAAGGATGGGCACCAATTGGGCGAGGGAGAGAATATTCATGGTTTCGGGTTGTCCCAGTGAGGGACAACCAGCCAAGGTTAGCAAACCCACCGGTGACCGGCTGCGCATTTTTTGCTCATGCCTCGGCTTGCACCCCGCGCCGACCGACAACAACCTGTCGCCATGGATGCTTACGCCAAGGCCCGTGAATTGATTGATGCCGCCCATGCCGCCGATCCCAAGCGCGCGCCCGACGGCCGGGCCGCCGAGCTGGTCTATGCCGAGCGGATGGAAGCGTGGGTGGTCCGCGCCGCGGAAAATCCCACGCCCCTGCTTCGGCTGGCCGCGCGCTGCCAGCATCTGGAGCGCTGGAGCGTGCCGCGCGACAGCTACCCGCTCGACAAGCCGGGCTATCATGCGTGGCGCCGTTCGCTTTATGTGAAACAGGCGGACCACGCCAAAGAACTTCTGCTCCAGGCGGGAATCAGCGCAACCGAAGCGGCGGACGCCGCGACGTGGGTTTCCAAAACCGCGTTGAAAACCAATCCCGGGACCCAGGCGCTGGAAGATGCCGCCTGCCTCGTTTTCTTGGAAAACGAGATCTCGGCTTTCGCCGCGCAACACGCCGAGTATCCGCGCGAGAAGTTTGTGGATATCATCCGCAAGACCTGGAAGAAGATCAGCCCCCGCGGCCAGATGCTCGCGAAGACCATTTCCCTCCCGTCCGGCATCGCGGCTCTGGTACAGGAAGCTCTGGGTTGAGGATGCTCTGATATCCTTCCGCATAAGTTCCACCGGCGTGACCATTTTGGGCGGCCTCCTCCGTCTGGACCGGATTTTTTATGCGCCCCTTTGGTTTCACGATCAGCGTCATGTCGGTTGGATTGGTTTTGAGTCGCTAGCGGCAACATTTTTCCCAACCGCAGCGTTCATTTTCAACGCCGCCCAACCGGGACGGCGGCAAGAAAACTTTCATGGAGCGATCCAGATCCGACTAAAAACGAGGCTGGATTTTTCAAAAAACTGGCCCGATCGATTTCACTTTGCAGCCATTACAACCGCCTTTTTACGACTGGGGATTTTTCGTTTTTTGCGCCAAAAGCGGCTATATCGTACAATACGCATATTATTGTGGACGTATAAGAAATGATTTTTTTCACACCATATTCATGGAGGCCATAAATTCTGCTCATGGCTGGCAAGGGACCTGCTCAAAGGCTTCCGTCGGCGTTAAACCCACACCGGCTACAAACAAAAACCTAAAATACCACCTATGAACATGCGCACTAAAACAGCGGCCCTTGCGTTCCTTGCCGTCTCCGTCTCGGCCTTGGCCGATGTCAAACTGAACGACAACGTCTCCATCAACGGATATGCCGTCGGTTCCTACCAGCTGACTTCTCCCAGTCCGGGGGCATCATCTGATACTTTCCAGGTCGATACCGGCTTACTCGGTGCCGCCTTCACCTTCAAGCCGGTCACCGGGGCTGTCTCTGTCCTCTATACTCCCAATGTTCCCAATGAGGTGACCTTGCTGGATGCCAATGTCACCTATGATGCCGGCAACGGGGTCAGTTTCACCGGAGGAAAATTCCTGAGCTATCTGGGCTACGAGTCATTTTATCCGATCAACATGGATCAAATCACTTATGCCAACGGCCAGTTTTTGGCGCCCATTCCCGGCTATCACTCCGGCCTGAGGCTTGATTACTCCGATGCTGCAAACAGCGCCGGTATTGCCATATTGGACTCCGTTTATTCTCCGTTCAACGCCACCAAAGGTGATGGCGAGCTCAAGAATAACCAAGGCTACGAGGCATTCTATTCCTACAAGGGCATCAAGGACGTGGTCCTTTGGGCCGGTGTGGCTTACGATACCAAAGGTGGTTTCGAAACCCACAATGTCTTGACCTTGGACTTTTGGGCCAGCTACCAAATCGACAAGAGCCTCCGCGTCGCGGCAGAGTATGTCAACAAGGACGGTGGTGTCGGGGCCAAGGGTTACAACTGGCTGACCTTTCTCGACTACTCGGTAAGCGACAAAGCTTCCACGGCTTTCCGCATCAGCGGCGAAACCATGAGCAACGGCGGCCCGAGCTTTACCAAATACACGGTCTGCCCCGGTTATGCCTTAACCGCCAATCTGACCATCCGCGCGGAATATTCGTACACCAAGTATTCCAAATTCACCACGAACAACGCCAGTTTCTTTGGCGTCCAAGCGGTCTTCAAGTTCTAGTCTTTTCGCCCCGTGCCACGTCCGGGGCAATCCACCGGGTTGATCAGCCGGCGTTATCTGCCTGATCAACCCGTACCGGGTGGCTCCGCCACCTGTTTCACCCCGTTTTAGCTTTCCCATCGATCTTCGTTACCCCCTGCACACTTAAACCTTGTTTTACCCATGACCAAAGCCCTCAAAACCCTCCTCACCGCGGGCGCCTTTGCCGCCTCCGCGTTTGCCTCGCTCCTCCACGCCGAAGACACCACCGTCAAGGTCGGCGTGCTCCACGATCTCTCCGGCACCATGGCGATCAGCGAGGTTTCGCTGCGCGACGTCCTTCTCTTCACCTTTGACGAGATCAATGCCAAGGGTGGCGTGCTCGGCAAAAAAATTGTTCCGGTGATTGTCGATCCCGGTTCGGACTGGCCGACTTTCGCAGAAAAATCCAAGCAGTTGCTGGAAGTGGACAAAGTGGCGGTGACCTTCGGCTGCTGGACTTCCGTGAGCCGCAAGTCCTGCCTGCCCGTCTTCGAAAAGGACAACGGTCTGCTCTTCTATCCCGTGCAATATGAGGGCGAAGAAGAGAGCCAGAACGTGTGCTACACGGCCGAGGCCGTCAACCAGCAGGCCATTCCGGCGGTGGATTACTTCATCGCCCAGGGCAAAAAGAAGTTCTACCTGATCGGCACCGACTACGTTTATCCGCAGACCACCAATCTGGTGCTCTTGGAATACCTCCGCAGCAAAGGCGTGCCGCTGGAAAATATTGGCGGCGGATTCAAGAAAGACGGCTCCGGCAAGATCATCTCGGCCGGCAAATACACGCCGTTCGGTCATAAGGATTATCAGCAGATCGTGGCTGAAATCAAAGATTTCGCCTCCAGCGGTGACGCTTGTGTAATCAGCACGCTTAACGGCGACACCAACCCGCCGTTTTTCAAGGAATACGCCGCCGCCGGCCTTACGGCCGACTCCTGCCCGGTGGTTTCCTACTCGATCGCCGAAGATGAATTCCGCAGCCTCCCGGCCAAGGATCTGGTCGGCCAGATCGGCTGCTGGACCTACTTCCAGTCCATCGATACTCCGACAAATCTGAAGTTCCTTGCGGATTTCCAAGCCTGGCTGAAAACCACCAAGGCGGAAGGGGTCGTCAAGGAAGGGCGCGTCGTTGATTCCCCGATGGTGCTCAGCTATGACGGCGTTTACCTGTGGAAGGCCTGCGTTGAAAAGGCCGGCAGCTTTGATGTGGACAAGGTTCGCGCCGCTTGGAAATCGGGTGTGTCGTTCGTTGGACCCGGCGGCAAAGTCACGACCCAGCCGAACATGCACCTCACCAAGACGGTTTACATCGGCGAGTCCAAGGCTG
>CAZIQP010000039.1:0-29033 GCA_964541315.1 uncultured Opitutaceae bacterium | reverse complement strand
ACCATCAGCAGGAGCGCGACAAAAAACTGGCTGTTCAGCTCCAGCAGAGGTGTGAGAATGGCCGACGTACGGGCCAGCGCGATATTGTAGCGGGCATGATCGGCGAGGAGATTGCGAAACAACCCGGCATTGGTCTGCTGCCGCACGAAGCCCTGCGTTACCCGGATACCGTTGACCGATTCCGCAAGTGTGGCGGTAACACGACTGAAGCTCTCCTGCGAAGCCCGCGAGTACTTGCTGAGTTTCACCCGGAAATGTCGGTTGAGCAGCCACAACACCGGGGCCAGGGCGAGCACGACAAGGAAAAGCACCCAGTCGCTCCATAACATCACCGCTGCGGAAAACACCATGGAGCCGAATTGAATGACGCTGACAAACAGCACATCCTGAATACCGACACGGACCGACTCCACGTCACTGGTCACCCGGCCGATGATCCGGCCCAGTTTGATCCGATTAAAAAAACTCATCGGCTGGCGCGAAATCTTGGAAAAAATTTCATGCCGCAACGCGTTCACCACCGTCTCGCCGATTTCCAGCGCATAGCGCTGACGAAAATGGAACAGCACGTCGGTCGAGATCGCGAGAAGTCCATAACCGGCGACCCCGAGGGCAATCCCCTTAAAATCACGATTGGTAATCGGTCCGTTGATCACGAGGGAAATCACCCAGGCGAAGGCCGGCAACTGGGCGGCCCGGATCACCGAGAGAATGCACAGCGCGGTGACCTTGCCTTTGATTGGCGCCGTGTAGGTGAACAGCCGGCGGACCAGGCCCCATTCGAGCGGCTTGAACTGTTCCTCGTCATCATCGTCATCGCGCAGCGATTGGATGAGCGTCGCGGGCTTCCCCGGTGGCGGTTTCATGATGTCACCTCTCCGCCGGCCAAGCCGAGCAATCTAAGATCTCTCGTGTCCACCAACTGCAGATTCGCCACCCGTAGGTAAGGCCCGGGCTGTTTCATCAACTCCTCATGCGTGCCACGCTGCACAATCCGGCCGTCCTCCATCACGATGATAAAATCCGCCCGGCGCAGGGTGCTCAACCGATGGGCGACAATAAAAGTCGTTCGGCCTGCGATGGCCCGGTCGAGCGCCTCGAAAATCTCGTGCTCGGTCTCGCTGTCGATCGCAGCGGTCGGATCGTCGAGCAGCAAGATGGCCGGCTGGAGCAGCACCGCGCGGGCAATGGCCAGGCGCTGACGCTGGCCGCCGGAGAGGCTGTTACCGCTCTCGCCCAGCACCGTGTCGTAGCCCTTGGGCAACGTGGTGATGAAATCGTGCGCCGCCGCGATCCTCGCCGCCTGCTCAATCTGCGCGCGGGTAGCCTCGGGATGCCCGAATGCGATGTTGGCCGCGATGGTGTTGGAGAAAAGAAAGCTCTCCTGGAAAACCAGTCCGATGTTGCGCCTCAGATCGTCGAGATGGAGCCGCCGCACATCGAGTCCGTCGACCAGTATCCGGCCCGCCGTCGGATCGAAAAAACGCGGGATCAAGCTCATGAGCACGCTCTTGCCCGCGCCCGTCGCCCCGAGGATCGCCACGCACTGCCCCGGCTGCACGGTGAGATTGATGTCACGCAGCACCGCTTCCACCCCGTCGTAGGCGAAAGAAACATTTTCAAACGACACTGCACCCTCGAGCCGTGGCCGGCGGATGGCATCGGGCGGGCTTTTCACCTCGACGGGCGCATCGAGAATCTCGAAGACGCGGCGCGCCCCGATCAGGGATTGCTGCACGCTGTTGACGATGGTGGCGACGTTGTTGACCTGTCCCGAGAATTGCTCAAGCAGACCGGCAAAAACCACGAGGCCCGTGCCCAGCGGCAGCCGGTCATGTGCCACCAGCCAGCCACCGTAGCCGAGCAGCACCATCATATTGACCCGGGTGAGAAACCCGACCGCCGGTGAGAACAAACTCACCCGCCAAAAAATGCCGCGCTGCTGCTCGAAACAGGCCAGGTTGGCCGCATCGAATTTCGCCCGGGCTTCGGCCTCACGGCCAAACCCCTTGGTCACGGCGATGCCTTGGATGCCCTCGGTCAAAGTCTCCACCATCCGCTCCACCAGCGTGCGGTTGTGCGCGTATTCCGGCTGGATTTTCCGGGAAAACCACGCGGCCATCAGCCAAAGAATCGGCGTGGTGGCCAGACAGGCGGCGGTGAGCGAAGGACTGAGGCTGGCCATGTAGATCACGTAGGCCGTCAGCGAAATCACCATGATCACGCTCTGCATCAGCACCTGGTCCACAAACATCCGCACCGATTGCACATCGCCCGTGACGCGGGTGATGATCGAACCCGTGGTGTTGGCGTCGAAGAAGCGAAAGCTCAATTGCTGGAGCTTGTCGTATACCTCGCCCCGCAGGTCCACCACGAGCTTTTGCTGCACCAACCGGTTGATCGAGAGCGCGTAGACATAGTTGAGCCAGGCCCGGACCAGCGCAAAAAACAAAATCAAACCGGCCAGCAGCGCGAGCACCTGCCACGGCGGCCACTCGGCCGGCAGTGCCAGGTGCAGCCTGTTCATGCCCAGCGGCGTGTGGTCGAGCTTGTGGCGGATGTAATCAATGCCGAGACCGGTGAAACTCAGGCCGCCAATGCCGAGGGTCAGCAACACCAGTTGAATCCCCAGCACCTGCAGGCAATGCAGGCGGTAGCGCCAGGCCAGGCCGAACAACCGCCGGATGAGCGCACCGTTGCCGGGCTCGGAAAACGGTGTGGCAGTGGTGACGGACATGAGCAAACCAATGTAAGGACACCTGCGTCGGGTGCACGAATTTTTTTTCCAGCAACCTGCCTGGAAACGACTTCCGGCCTAAATCTGACAATGGGTGGCACCGCTCTGCGCCCAATTATCGCTTGCCTAAAAATCCATCCCGGACAGGTTCCCGTCTGTTCGATTGGTTGTTTGTTAGATCCTGCCGCCACGGAAAATTATCAGGTGAGCGCGGAGTGTGTGTTCAACGATGATTTGAATCCCGGAAGTCGGGTACGAGCGGTCAGGCAGCAGCATTCAACCCGGATCATCACATGTCAGATAACTCAAAGCTATACGTCGGGAATCTTCCCTTCGCCACCACTGCCCAGGATCTTGAAGCCCTGTTCAGCCAGGTCGGCACCGTCAGTGTCGTAGAAATCATCTTCGACAAGTTCACCGGCCGCTCCCGTGGTTTCTCCTTCATCACCATGGGCAGCGGGGAAGAGGCCCAGAAAGGTGTGGAGAAATTCCACGGCTATGAATTGGAAGGCCGCGCCCTCGCGGTGAACATCGCCCGGCCTCGTGAAGAGCGGGCACCCCGGGCCGAAGGTGAAGGCGGCGGTTATCGCGGCGGCGGCGGGGGCCGCGGTGGACGCGGCGGCGGTGGCGGTTATCGTGGCGGTCGTGGCGGCGGTGGTTATCGCGGCGGCGGTGACCGTGGCGAACGCGGAGAGCGCGGTGGTGGCGGCGGCTACGGCCGCGAGTAAACCCACCCTCGCAGTATATTTTCAAGGCCGGACCAATGTCCGGCCTTTTTGCGGCTCCGAATAAACCGAGCGGTTTCACCGCGCCAGAAACCGTTTCTCCCACTCGGGCTTCGGCAGCGGCGAGGGCCGGTATTTGCCGAAGAGCACATAGCGGGCCCGGGCAATAAGCTTGTAGAAGAGATCGCGCAGCCATGCGGGCAGAATGCGCAGCCACGCGATCATGCGCCAGATTCCGCCCACCTCGGCCGCAGCACTCAAAGCACCGGTGGTGCGCAACTGGGCTGCGCCCACCTGCGGATCATTCCAATCCGGCACGAATACAAGGCTGTCGAAATCCTGCGTCGGCAAACCCTGCGCGCGGAGATAATTTTGCGCCGGCTCGCTTTGCAGCGGTGCGAAATACAGGCGCCCGGTTGTGTCCGACCGCAGCAGCAAGCGCACAAGCCGGTTGCACAGTCCGCATTCACCATCATAGAGCAGGACAGGCTGGCGCATGGGGAGGGCCGGACCTAGAGCAGCGTTCCGCGCAGGATCATCACCGCGACCGAGAAATAAATGACGAGTCCGGTCACGTCGACCAGCGTGGCGATGAACGGTGCGCTGGAGCTGGCCGGGTCGAAGCCACACTTCTTAATGATCAGCGGCAGCATCGAGCCCATCAGCGAACCCCAGAGCACGATACCAATCAGCGACAATCCGACCGTCGCGCCGATCAGCGCCCAGTGCACGCCGTAGGTGTGAAACATTATCGACCAGGCAGCGATGCGCAGGAAACCCACCAACCCGAGGATAAGGCCAAGCACGGTGCCGACGACGAGTTCGCGACGCATCACGCGCCACCAATCGCGCATCTTGAATTCACCGAGGGCGAGCGCACGGATAACGAGCGTCGAAGCCTGCGAGCCGGAGTTGCCTCCGGCGCTGATCACGAGCGGCATGAAGTTCGCCAGGACCGCGGCTTTCTGGATCTCCTCGTCAAAATACCCCATCGCCGTCGCAGTGAACATTTCGCCGAGAAACAACACCACGAGCCAGCCCGCGCGCTTCTTCACCATGCGATGAAGTGCAATCGTGATATAGGGCTCGTCCAGCGCCTCGCTACCACCGAGTTTTTGGATGTCTTCCGTCGCTTCTTCCGCCGCCACGTCGAGCATGTCGTCCGCCGTCACGATGCCGATGAGTTTGTTCTCCGCGTTCGTCACCGGCAGGGCCACGCGGTCGAATTTGTTGAAAACCTGCAGCGCCTTCTCCCGGTCATCGTTCGGGGAAAGCGTGGCAAAATTGCCGTCCATCAGCGCACTGACCTTTGTCTCCGGTTCGGCCAGAAGAAAGCGGCGCACGCGGATGTCGTCGATCAGGTGGCCGTCCTCATCGGTCACGTACACCATGTTGAGCGTCTCCCGGTCATAACCGTGGGTGCGGATGTAGTCGAGCGACTCGCGCACGGTCCAATCGGCATGCACATTGACAAAATCGAGCGTCATCATGCGGCCGACGCTATGCTCGGGGTAGGCCAGCAGATCTTGGGTGATCTTCCGTTCCTCGGGCGTGAGCAGGCCGATGAGCTGCATCGCCAGATCCAACGGCAGGCTGTGGAGAAAAGTGGTGCGATCATCCGCCGAGAGCTCGTTCAGCAGCGCCGCCGTCTGGGGCTGCGTCAGCATTTTCAGCAGTTTGTGTTTGGCACTGTGTTCCAGATAGGAGAAAACCGCGGCCGACAATTCTTTCGTACAGCCGCGGAACAGCAGGGCCAGATCCTCGATGGGCAGTTCGGAGAGGATAGGCGCCACATCCGCCGGCAGCCAAGGGGCCAGCTTCGCCTTGAGCGCGGGAAAATCCTTGTGCTCGATCAGCGCGGAGACTTCCGCCTTAAAAGTGTTGGTGAGCGTCGGCATTGCCCGCGAAACGTAGGCATTGCCGGAGCTCTGGCAACGCCGAAGCTTCTTTCCGCTTGGACGCTCCGCCGCTTGCTGCCATGCTGGCCCCATGAATGTGCGCTCGATCAAAAAATCCACCGCCAGCGCGGGGCTCGCCGCACTGCTATTCCTGTCGGGCTGCGGCCGGAGCAGCTCCACCGGCTACCAGGGTTATCTCGAGGGTGAGTTTGTCTATGTTTCCGCCCCTCTGGCCGGTCGTTTGGAAAAACTCGCCGTGCAAAAAGGGGCGCAAATCGCGGTCGGCGCACCCCTTTTCAGCCTCGAGCAGGGAGCCGAGCTGGCCACGCTCCGCGAAGCCGCCGAACGTTTGCGCCAGTCGCAAGCCCGGCTGGCCGACCTGCAAAAAGGCCAGCGTCCCTCCGAACTCGCCGCCCTCGACGCCCGGCTGGCGCAGGCTCGCTCCGGCGCCGAACTCGCCGCCCTGGAGCTCGAACGCGCCACCAAGCTCCACCAGACCACCGTGCTTGCTGACGACGATTTTGATCGGGCACGGCTGAACCACGAAACCGCCGCCAAACTTGTCGCCGAACTCTCCGCCCAGCTCGATACCGCGCAACTCGGCGCGCGCACTGACGCGATTACCGCCGCCGAGGCCGATGTCTCCGCAGCAAAGGCCGCGCTCGACCGGGCCGGTTGGGCTGTGGCGCAAAAAATCCAGACCGCACCGCGCGCCGGTCTCGTGTACGATACACTTTACCGTGAGGGCGAATACGTCGCTGCCGCCCTCCCCGTCGTGTCCCTGCTGCCGCCGGAAAATATGAAGGTTCGCTTCTTCGTCCCCGAGACGGATTACGGCGCTCTCAAGATCGGCCAGATGGTCAAAGTCGTGCTCACCGGCCGCACCGAGCCGCTTGAAGCCCGCATCAGCTATCTCTCGCCCGCACCGGAGTTCACCCCGCCGATCCTCTACAACCGCGACAACCGCAGCAAACTCGTCTTCATGATCGAAGCCGTGTTCGACGCGGCTGCGGCACGCGATCTCCACCCCGGCCAGCCCGTGGACGTGACTCCGGTCAAATAATCTCCCGATGCCCGCACCGGATTATGCCATCGACGTCACCGGCGTCACCAAGCGCTTCGGCACCAAGACCGTCGTGAACGCGATCGATCTTCAGGTGCGGCGCGGCGAGATTTACGGCTTCCTCGGGCCGAACGGCTCGGGCAAGACGACCTTTATCCGCATGCTCTGCGGCCTGCTCACGCCCGACGCCGGCTCCGGCACCTGCCTCGGCTACGACGTGCGCACCGGACAGGCCGAGATCAAACGCCATGTCGGTTACATGACGCAAAAATTCAGCTACTACGAGGATCTCAGCATCCGCGAGAATCTGGATTTCATCGCCCGCATCTACGATGTACCCGACCGCGCTGCCGCGGTGGAAAGCAGCCTGGAACGGCTCGGTCTGCAAAACCGCAGCGCCCAACTCGCCAGCCAGCTTTCGGGCGGCTGGAAACAGCGTCTCGCCCTCGCCGCCTGCCTGATTCATTCGCCGCAACTGCTCCTGCTCGATGAACCCACCGCCGGCGTCGATCCGAAGGCCCGTCGCGAATTTTGGGACGAGATCCACCAGCTCGCCGCCGATGGTCTCACGGTGCTGATCACCACGCATTACATGGACGAGGCCGAACGCTGCCACCGGCTCGCCTATCTCGCCTACGGAACCCTGCTCACCCGCGGCACACTTAGTGAAGTTCTCGCCACCGCCAAACTCAGCACCTGGACGGTCACCGGTCCCGACTTGCGCGTCCTCGCGGACAATCTGCGCAAGCAGCCCGGCGTCGAGCAGGTCGTCGCCTTCGGCACGACGCTGCATATCAGCGGACGGGATGATGCGCAGCTTGATGCCGCCATCACCGCCGTGCGCGATTCGCGGCACGAATGGACCAAGATTCGCGCCAGCCTGGAAGACGTCTTCATCAGCCTCATGGATCAGGCGAAGGATAATTTCTCGTGAGACGCTTCACCTTCCATCGCCTGTGGGCCATCGTGCTGAAGGAATTCATCCAGATGAAACGCGACCGCGTGACGTTTGGGATGATGGTGGGCATTCCGCTGATGCAACTGATGCTCTTCGGATTCGCCATCAACACCGATCCCAAGCACCTGCCAACGGCCATCCGTTCGGCCGACCAGGGACCGTTCGCCCGCACCTTGGTGGCCGCACTCAGGCAGAGCGGATACTTCAATTTGGTGAGCGAAGCAAAGACCGAAGCCGAAACCCAACAGCTCCTCCGGCTCGGAGATGCGCAGTTCGTCATCAACATTCCCGAGGATTTCTCGCGGCTGCTCTTACGCGGCGAACGGCCCATCGTGTTGATCGAGGCCGATGCCACGGATCCGGCGGCCACCGGCCCGGCGGTTTCCGCCGTGCGCGCCCTGACGGAAACCGTGCTTGACCGCGATCTCACCGGCCCGCTCGCCCGGCTGCGCGCGAAGTCCGGCCCGGTCGATTTTCAGCTCCACGCCCACTACAATCCCGAGAATATTACCCAATACAATGTCGTGCCCGGTCTCATGGGAGTGGTGCTCACAATGACGATGGTCGTCATCACCGCGTTGGCGATCACACGCGAACGCGAGCGTGGCACAATGGAAAACCTGCTCGCCACCCCGGTGCGCCCGTTCGAGGTGATGGTGGGAAAAATCCTGCCCTACATCGCGGTCGGTTACATCCAGGTGACGCTCATTCTACTGGCCGCGCGCTTCTTCTTTCATGTGCCGTTGCTTGGCAGCCTTTCCCTGCTTTATGCCGTCTCTTTGCTCTTCATCGCCGCGAATCTGGCGGTCGGCATCACCTTTTCGACGCTCGCGCAGAACCAGCTTCAGGCCGTGCAGATGGCGTTTTTCTTTTTTCTGCCGTCTATTTTACTCTCCGGATTCATGTTCCCTTTCCGCGGCATGCCGGAGTGGGCGCAATGGATCGGCACCTGCCTGCCCAACACGCACTTTCTCCGCATCGTGCGCGGCATTCTGCTGAAGGAAAACGGTCTCGCCGAAATCGCGCCGGAGCTCTGGCCGCTGCTGCTCTTCCTCGCCGTGGCCATGACCATCGGCGTAAAACGCTACCGGCAGACGCTGGATTGAAGTTGTTTGTTCAAGCTCACTTCCTATCCGCAAGCTGTTTCGCAACGGGGCCGTCGAGATGCATGACCGAGGTCGGGAAGGCAAAGGCCAGGCCGCGCGCTTCGACGGCGCGCATGAACGCGAGATTCAGCCGTTGACGCAGCGCCATGTGTTTCGCGAAGTCGGCATCCCTGACCACGTACACCAGCCAGATATCCAGCGAGGAGGCGGAATAATCGCGGAAATATACATGGACCGAGGAAGCATCCACCTCGGGCTCACGCTCGATGAGCTGCCGGATTTCCTGCACGACCGCTTCCATCTGAGCGGGCGTGGTGTCGTAGGTCAGCCCCAGCACCTGCTCGACGCGGCGCCCGGTAAATCGAGAGAGATTCGAGATGGCTTCGGACGCCACGCTTTTGTTGGGAATGATGACGAGTGACTTGTCGGCAAGACGGAGTTTGGTGGAGCGCAGGCCGATGTCTTCCACTGAGCCCGTGAAGTCGGCGATCTTCACCATTTCCCCAATTTTGAAGGGCTGGTCTATCGCCACCACCACCGAGCCGAAAAGGTTGGCGATGGTGTCCTGGGCGGCCAAGGCGAAGGCGAGACCGCCGATACCCAGCCCCGAAAGAATCGTCGAGACATTGTAGCCGAGGCCTTGAATCGTGATCAGGACGCCTATCACCACGAATACCGCGACCAGTGATTTTTTGATCCACGGCATGAAGGCCGCGACGCCCATCTGTTTCTCGACGGCAATTTCGTGGGCATGGTCGAGCAGGGCGTTGAAGGCGCGCAGCAAGCCCCAGAATAGCACAAGCGAAAAGGCCACCGTGGAGCCGTAGCCGATCACCCGGTCGTTCACCTCGGAGAACTTGAGCACCTTCAAGGCGCTGAATATGCCCGTGACCATGATAAAGGCGGCCACCGGGTCTTCCAACGAGGGGAGCAACTTGTCGTCGAGCGTCGTCTCGGTCTTCGCGGCAAGCTTCTTCAAATGATGGAAAATAATATTCGTCACCACGCGCCGGAGCAAAATGGCACCGACGAGAAAAAGGGCCGCGATGCCGTAGTGCGCCACGGTGTTGTTGTCGGTCTGGACGCCAAAACGCTGGAGCACCGTATCCACCAATTGTCCGATAAAAGCGGGCGCGCGCGGCGCAGCGTGGCCGGCAGAAACGGCCGTCGCCGCCGCAGCAGCGGCCGAGTTGGCGTGTTGGGTTGCTTCGGCCGCCTGATCCTCCGCCCGGAGTATCAGGGCAAGACAGAGAAACAGGAAGGAGGGGAAAACTGGGCGGAGATACATGGAAATAAAACCCCTTCGAAATGTTTCGCGACTTGGTTGTCAATTGCTCACGGCGTCAGGCCGATGGCGGGGTGTTTTTCCTGCGCTGCCAGGCAAGAGCCCCGAGAATAACTCCGATCGCCAGCGCGACTTCAACCGTGTGGACCAGCCAGGGTTCGGGGTGAAAGGTTTCGGCAATCAGCCGGTCCGTCATGATCATTTCCCCGCCCACTTTGCCCAGGATGGCCGAGCCGATGTAGATGATGGCCCGATAGCGGTCCATGAGTTTGGAGAGCATATTGCTCGCAAAGACAACGAGTGGAATACTTAGTCCTAGGCCGAAAATCAACAGCCCGACATTGGTCTTCGCAACACCTGCTACCGCAATCACGTTGTCGATCGACATCGTGATATCCGCGAAAAGAATCAACCACACCGCCTGCCAGAGTCCGCCCGCTTCCTTCCCCGGTGCTTTTTCACCCGTATTATCAAGCAGCAACTTTACCGCGATCCAGAGGATAGCGAGGCCACCAACCAACTTGATAACAATAATAGTCAGCAATTTTGCCGCAACGAAAGTCAGCCCTACCCGCAATGCCACGGCCACACCCGAACCAAGGGCAATACCCATCAGCCGCTGCTTGGGCGGCAACGTGCGCACCGCGAGCGCGATGACCACCGCGTTGTCGCCCGCGAGCACGATATCGATCCACACGATATAAAAAATCGCCACGAACCACTGCCACGGGGTATGCAGGTCGGTCGGATTAATATCCGCAGAAGCGAAAAGTAAATTCATGGCAACGGTCATGGGTGTATGTTCGGGGTCATGACAGCGTCAATGCGAACTGGTCGCCCGATCCAGAACGACGTTCTATCATTATTATACGCCAGGCGGCCTGGCCCGGAAAAGATTTCAACAGTTGCAAAGCTGGATTAAAAATAAAAAACCGCCAGGGCCCGTAAACGGACTCCCGGCGGCTTTGCCCGCGCGAGGCGGGCTTGAAGTCCGATTGTCTACCCCTAGCCAACCGAACGTCTAAATTATAGCTATTCCTGTGCCTATATCGTCGCTAGTTGAAAAAAGATTATGGAAATATTCCTTAAAAACCCTAATCTTTCTTCATCAGTTGATAACAACTTTCCTTGGCTTCACTGATTCGGCCTTAGGCAGCGAAACCCGCAAGATTCCATCCTTTAGCTCTGCGGCAATTTTTGCCACGTCGACCGTGTTGTTGTGCTCCAAGACCAATTTGTAAGGCGCATCGACCGATTCACGATAGAGCGTCGTCCAACCGGCGGGCATTGTCCAAGTCCGTTTGGCACTGATCGCGATCCGCTCATTTTCAGCCGTGAAGTCCAGATTCTCCTTGGTCACGCCGGGCAGTTGCACGGACAGACCCCAGGCTTCGGGTGTTTCCTCGACCTCGAACAACGGTTTGACGGTGTATCCGCCATTGGCGTCTTCCGCTGCTTCCGAGTCCGTCTTGCGACCAATCGTTCGGGACAGGTGTGGGACAATTTGATTCAAGATTTTCATGTTAGATTTCTCCTGGGTGAATGAAGAGGTTAGCTGACTGAGACGGTGACCTTGCGCGGCTTGACCTGCTCCTGCTTTGGCAGCGTGACAGTAAGCACGCCATTTTCGTAGCTGGCGCTGACCTTGTCGGCCTGCACCGCTTCGGGAATGGTGATCGAACGAGCCAGACTGAAAGTCTCTTCGCCCGATTTACGGGTGGCGTTGAGGTTCAGATAATCCTCGACCATCTCGACGTTGATGGCCTCGCGGGTTACGCCCGGAAGTTCGGCCCGCACATAGAGGTTGTCTTTGTCCTCGTAGAGATCGACCGGGAAACGGGGCGCGACCGCCGGCGCGGCGAAGTCCGCCAGCGCGGTTTCAAACATACGGTCAATTTCCGATTCCACACCGGACCACAGGCTCCGGCGAGCCAGCGCCGGGAACAGAGCGATACCGCTCGGCTGTTGATAGCGAATGATTCGATTCATGATTTGTTTCTCCATTGAAGGGTTAAGGTTGAACATGAGCACCCAGTGCAACGTTCGTGCCGCTCGTACTTCGCCCTGCAAGTCCCGCCAGAAACGTCACTTGCTGTAAATGATCCAACTGCACTGGGAAATTTCGCCCACCACTGTGACGTCACAGTCGGGAAATTTCGGCGCGTTACCGAATATAAAAAGCAAGATACGGCACTTCTCGACGGATATTATCGAGCATTTGATACACCTCCGACCCGATACGCACAGCACCCATCTTCAGATAAAACGCCTCCGCATTGGGATCGGATTTGATCCGCAACTCCGTCACGCCAAGATCACGCGCTTTCTCCACCGCCTCCGCAAATAGCAGCCGCCCCAGCCCCAGTCCAATAAAGGCCGGCCTCAGCCAAAGATGTTCGAGATGTTGCCCGCTATCCAAAAGCTTTAATCCGAAGAAACCAACAATCTCAGCCTTCATTTCCCCCACATAGACTGGCTGTGTGGTGACATAATCTGGTGTCACCGTAAGTTCATTTCTCCACTCCTTCATCCATTCAGCCGGATACCCCCAATGCCGCTTGGCCTCACCGGCAAGAGCGGTCAGCAGGTCCGCCTCCTTGGCCTGCGCGCGCCGGAACCGCAGCGATTGATTCATCGCCACACAGTTGGGTGCTTTCCCCGCAATACGTCAAAATTTTCCGTGCCTTCGTGCGCCCCCCGGTTTCAACTACCCCTTTCTCCCATGTCCTTCGATTTCGAAAACCCGCCTGAACGCCGCAACACCGACTCCCAGAAATGGCAGAAATATGCCGGTCGTGATATTTTGCCCATGTGGGTCGCCGACATGGATTTCAAATCCTCGCCCGCCATCATCACGGCGTTGCAGGAACGGGTTGCCCACGGCGTGTTTGGTTATGCCCGGCCGGTGAAAAGCACGGTCGATGCGGTCGTACAGGCCATGGAAGAACGCTACCGCTGGCGCATTGATCCGGCCTGGCTTGTCTGGCTGCCCGGTCTGGTCGTCGGCCTCAATCTCACCGCCCAAGCCTTCGCCCAGCCCGGTGAGGAAATCCTCACGCTTACACCCATTTATCCGCCTTTCATGAGCGCGCCGAAAAACAGCGGGCGCGTCTCCCTCCAGGTTCCGCTTCGGCTCAACCCCAACGCGCACCGCTGGGAAATTGATTGGGAAGCCCTCGAACGCACCGTCACGCCACGTACCCGCATTTTCTATCTGTGCAACCCGCACAATCCCATTGCCCGCGTCTGGCGACGTGAGGAACTGGTGCGCTTGGGGGAATTCTGTGTGCGCCACGATCTCCTGCTCTGCTCCGACGAAATTCACTGTGATCTGATTCTCGATTCTCTGCCGCATGTGCCCTCCTCGCTGCTTGGGGACGAGATCGCGCGCCGCACCATCACGCTGATGGCCCCGAGCAAAACGTACAATGTCCCCGGTCTTGGCACTTCGCTCGCGATCATCTCCGACACGAAGCTCCGCGCGCAATTCGTCCGTGCCGCCAGCGGCGTTATGGCCGAGGTGACCAATCTCGGCTTCACCGCCTGCGAAGCCGCGTACCGCGGCAGCGAGCCTTGGCGTCAAGGCCTTCTCCAAACTCTGCGCGCCAACCGCGATCTGCTGCTTGAGTTCGTGGCCCGCGAAATGCCCGGCATATCCGTCGAGGCTCCGATCGAGGCGACCTACCTCGCGTGGCTCAACGTTTCCGCGCTGAAACTCACCGATCCCATTGCGCACTTCGAGCAGCACGGCGTGGGTTTGAGCGACGGCGCTTTTTTTGGTGTGCCGCGGGGCACGCATGTCCGCATCAATTTCGGTTGTCCCCGCTCCACCCTGGTCGAAGGCCTCGCCCGCATGAAGCACGCCCTCGCTGCGCGCTGAACATTTTCCGCGTGCGCATCGGACCCTATCAGTTCGACTCGAACCTGTTTCTCTCGCCGCTGGCGGGCTACACCAATCTGCCCTTCCGGCTCGTCGTGCGTGAAGTGGGCGGCCTTGACTGGGCGACGACGGATCTGATCAACGCCCGTTCCCTTCTGGAACGTAATCCTCGCGGACTCCAGCTCGCCCAGACCTGCCCGGCGGAAAAACTGCTCGCGATTCAGCTCTTCGGCTCCGTGCCCGAGGAAATGCGCGATGCCGCCGCGCTCGTCGAGTCGATGGGCATCGCCAGCGTCGATATCAACATGGGTTGCCCGGTGAGAAAGGTCGTCGGCGTCGGGGGCGGCTCGGCAATGATGACCGAGCTGCACAAAACCCAGGCGCTGGTGCGTGGCATGGTCAACGCCGTCAAAATCCCCATCACCGCCAAGATGCGTCTCGGCTGGGACGAGGACAATCTCACCGCACCCGACCTCGCGCGGGCGCTGGAGGATGTGGGCGTGGCGGCGATCTTTGTCCACGGCCGCACCCGCGCCCAGGGTTTCAGCGGCACCGTGAATCTCGCCGGCATCCGCGCCGTCGTCCAGGCGGTCAAAACCATTCCGGTCATCGGCAACGGCGACGTCACCACGATCGACGCCGCCAAGCACATGCTCGACGAAACCGGCTGCGCGGGCGTCAGCATCGGTCGCGGCGCGTTCTACAATCCCTGGATTTTCCGCCAATCGCTGGATTTTATCCGCCACGGTACGCTGCCCACCGAAGCCAGCCTGGCCGAACGGATTCGTGTGATGCGCCGACACCTCGATCTCGCCGTGGAAATTTTCGGCGAAGAACTCGGCTGCAAACTTTTCCGCAAACCCGCCGCGTGGTACGCGAAGCGCCTTGGCCCGGCCAAGGAGTTCAAGAAGTCCGTCGTCTATTTGAAAACCCGCGCCGAATTCGACGAGATCGTTTCCCGCTACGAAAAATGGCGGGCGCCTTACTGTGATGAACGGGGCGAATTGCTGCCGAGATTTCGTCCGGAGGCGATGGTCGCCTCGTTCATGCGCGACGACGATGATCCGGCGGTGACCCGCCGGGAAACGATCCCCGTGCCCAAGGGACCGGTGGACACATGGTGACCGCCAGTTTCCGGGAAATATTCAGCCGCCGGCTCTAATCCCGGCGCTCAAAAGTCGCTCCCGTTTTATCCTGAAACTTCAGCATTCGCGTATTCTCGTCGTAACCGGCGAATATAATCCCCAACTGCTGGTTAACCACATCACCCGGCACATAGGAGATCTTGTCGATAAACACCCGTTGCGCATCGCCGCCACGCACGCCGCGGATTTTCAAATTAATCACCCAGGCCTTGAACGCCATGCTCGGTGGCGGCGGCGGTGGTGGTTTGACGGGAGCCGGGGGCGGAGCAACCACGGCTTCAACCGGCGACGTCGCCGCCGGTTCGTTCGTCTGGGCTGCGGCAGGTTCGGGTGCAACGTTGGCGGGAGCGGGTTTCGCCGGCGGCGGTTCGGCGGTCACGACTTCGTTGAGCGGCGCAAGCTGCTCTTGCTGCACCTTGTCGATCATCTGCTTTGCCTTGGACTCGGCCTGGGCCGGCGCAGGCTGGGTTTTGGTGGCAATCGGAGCAGGCGGTGCCGACGGTTTGGCCGATGGCTTGGCGAAGAATTTAAAGTAAACAAAAGCCGCTCCAACCGCGAGGAGAACAATAGCGGCACCGCCGATCAACAGCAGTTTTTTCAAAAAACTCTCCGGAGCCGCCAATTCGGCGGGCTCTGTTCCACCCGGAGCGCCCAGTCCGGGCAGGGGCGGAAATTTGGCCGTGGGGGACGGAAACGGAAACGTCGATGCCTTGCGCATGGCGGTGATTTCGGCCGGTTCAGGCTCCGCCGTTGCCTCTTTGGGCAAAGGGGTCACCGGAGACAGGCCGGACGGCGGCGGTGCATCGAGGACCGCCGGCCACGTTTCGGTGGTGGGAATCGCCACCTTGATCTTTGGCGGCGGGGGCGCATTCAGCACCGCCGGTAATTTTTTCTCGCCGGTCGCCGGCGCACCAAAGGGCGGCGTGGCACCGGGATCAGCCGATGCCTTCGCCTCCTCCGGTGTTGGGATCAAAGTCGGTTTCGCGCGTGGCACCAGCAGCGGCTTGGCCGGAGCAGGCGGAGCAAAGGAACTTGAATCGACCGATGGATCGGCCATGTGCGCCGGCGACGCAGCGGACCTGGGCGCGTTCTGCGGGGTGATTTTGGTTGCGCCAGAGGCCTCATCCGTTGGCGCCACTGTATCGGACTTGAGTGATAGTTTGGCCCGGAGTGCGGTGGGCTTGGCCTCGGGCCAAACCGCCAAAGGCTCCGACGAAGAGTCTTCGGGCTGCTCCTCGATTTTTGGCGGAGCAGGCGGAGGAGTCGGTGGAGCCGGAGGCCCACCGGCCAGTTTTGGCCTGAGACGGAGCTTCGGGACATTCTCATCACTCATGTTTTACTCATAGCACCTTTCAGCAGGGGCGGAAACAAAAAGTTACCCCTCTTGCCTCTAATTTTAACCAAATATAGCAAGGGTAAACCCATCCTCGTCTCGCCAGAACGCAAAAAATCATCCAATGCTACCCGATTCCCGGCTCAGTGTCACCCCGCCCCTGCCATGAAACGCCCCTCCGCCAATCGCACCGGCCCCCATGTCCCGGCGGCGAAACGCATCCAGGACCGGCGGTCCCCCGTTCCCTCGCCGGAGATTTTTTCCGCCACAGCCGCCAAAACCATCGCGGCGCCCGTCGCCACCGTCTTTGCCGCGTGGAAAGATCCTGCCTCCCGCGCGCATTGGCTGCCTGTCAGCGGCCTGACCGTGCGCAAGGCCACCCCGCACAAATCCATCCGCATCCTCTGGCCCGATGGCACGACACTCTCGGTCAATTTCTGGTCCAAGGGCGCGATCAAATGCCAGGTAGTGCCGTTGCACGACAACCTCACCAGCGCTGCCGCCGCCGAAAAAATGAAAATTTTCTGGGCCGACCGGCTGGAAGCATTGCGCGTCTTCCTCGAGAAAAAAGCCTGAGCGCGCCGGGGTCTTCGCGGCTCCGGCCGGCGCACACAAAATCCTCGGCGGAATAATTACGCGCCCGCCGCCACCGCCGGCTTCGCCTTGAAGCCCAGCGCTTCTTTCAGCCAGCTCCAGGCCCGGCGCAACCCCACTTCGCACGTTCCGGAAATGTGGTAATGGCGGGCGAACAGTTCCTCGTGCCCCAGATAACGCGGCGGCAGCAAAAGCAACGTGCGGTTCTTGTCGGACTTGGCGTCATGTCCGAGCACTTCGGAATAAAACATCCCGCGCCCAACCACCAGTCCCTCGCGTGGCACCGCGACCTCACGTTCCGGCAACACCAGCCAGGGCCGGAATTTCAAGGTCAACCCGCCGTCGGCCGACTGATGCAGCCGGCCATAAGTGCGCACCGGCACCCCGTTGATTTCGCGTCCGGTGAAAACCTGGTTGCCGTCCGCCAGCAGCTTGAAGCGATGGCGCCGTCCGGTGAAATAATCCCAGCAAAACACCGAACCGAAAACCGTGAGCCGGAACGACCACCCCGCGACAAAATACGCGATGATGATAATGACGACCGAAAGTGTCGCGCCCACCACCGGATCGATCCATGCCGTCGCGGTCACGAGACCGAGCAAGGCGGTCCGCCCCGCTTTGAGCGCCGCATCGATCGCGCCCCACGGACTCAGCAGAATGAGCACGTTGATCGCGTGTCCCGCCACCCATACGATGGCAAAAACGACGACCGACAGCGGCACCATCAGGATATTTAAGAGCCAGCTCGAATCAAACGAAGCCACCGGCAGCATCGCCAGACCCGTCGTGTGGAAAACCACCCCGTCCATGCCCGAAGACTGCATGATCATTTTCGAACCGAGCGTGACGAGCGAGGGAATCACCGCGCCTGCGGCCACCATGCCGCTCACCTTGTTTTCCGTGACCTCCAAAAGATCAAACGGCTTTTTCAGACCCGGCGGCAAAGTCGCGCCCAACGAATCCTTCGCGGCCACGGCGCAGAGCATAAGCAAAGCCGGCCCCCAAAATGAAAAATGCGCGTACCACGGCAGCGCCGCTTTTTCCTCATCCGTCTTCGCCTTCGCCCATTGGTACGCACCCATCGCGGTTACGCCGAGCAACGGAGAAATGGCGATCCCCGTCACCTGCGTGGCCAATGCGGCCAGTTCGAGACCGGGCGTCCTGGCCTTTTGGGCTGCACCGCCGGCAGGCGTCGCCGCCAGCAACGGCAGGCTGAACAACGTGAGACACATCAGCAGGGCAACGAGCGGAGCATAACGTTTCATGCCGGCACCGTACTTTTTTCCTTTGGATTTGAAAGCTGCTTTTCAAACCGTTCTGCGCGTGCTCTGCTCCCCGCATGCCGCTGACCAAGGCTGACATCACCCGCCTCCGTTCCCTTCAGGACAAAAAGCACCGCGAAGCGCTTGGGCTCTTTGTCGTCGAGGGCGAAAAGGTCGTCGGCGAATTGCTCGCGGCGAAATTCCCCTTCACGGAAATTTATGCGACCGAGGAGTGGACCAGTAGGCTGAGTCGTCCCGACGAGCCGCGGCTCACCAAGGACGGTTCGCCCTACCTTCGAAACGTCACCCCCGCCGAAATGGCGCGGCTCAGCCATTTTCCCACACCTTCAAATGTTCTCGCTGTCGGCAAAATCGAACGGGCCTCGCTCACTGCCGCCAGCCTCAACCACGGCCTTACGCTCGCACTCGACGGCATTCAAGATCCGGGCAACGTCGGCACGCTCCTCCGCATCGCCGACTGGTTTGCCTTCAACCGCGTGCTGCTCTCGCCCGATTGTGCCGATCTGTTTTCCCAGAAAGTCATCAACGCCAGCATGGGGTCCTTCGCCCGCGTAAAAACTTTCACCGCCCCGCTGGCCGAGGCCCTCGCCACGGCAACGGTTCCCATTCTGGGTTGCGACCTGCAAGGCCAGGATGTGCACACCCTCAAGCCGCTCCGCGACGCCGTTGTCGTGCTCGGCAGCGAAGGCCGGGGGCTCTCCGCCGCCGTGAAGGAACTTGTCACCTATTATGTGACAATTCCCTGCTACGGCGGCGCCGAGTCACTCAATGCCGCCGTCGCCGCCGCCATCGTGTGCGACAACCTCCGGCGCATCGCTGGCAATTAAATGTTTCTGGAGTGCTCGCGTCCCCGCAAGCCGTCGGACAAGAATCAACCTGCTCGGACAGCTATGCCTAGCTGCAGGAGCGGCTTTATGCCGCGATACGAATGTTCATCGCGGCATAAAGCCGCTCCCACAGCGAAACCAACTTCATCCCTTCCGCTGCGCGATCCATGCGCGGACGTTTTCTTCGAGCAGGTTGAGCGGCAACGCGCCGTTCTTGAGCACGAGGTCGTGGTAGCCTCGAATATCAAACTTCGGGCCGAGTTCTTTTTTCGCCTGTTCGCGCAGCTCCAGAATCCTGAGCATGCCGACCTTGTAGGCGGTGGCCTGGCCGGGAATCACGATGTAGCGGTTGGTCTCGGTGACGATGTCGACCTCGGAGTTGGGCGTATTGGCGTGGAAATAATCCATCACCTGCTGGCGCGTCCATTGCCGGGCATGAATGCCGGTGTCGACGACGAGGCGGACCGCACGGAGCAATTCGTCGGCGAGCCGACCGTAGTCCATGTAGGGATCGGCATAGAAACCGAACTCCTTCGGAAAATATTCCGAGTAGAGCGCCCAGCCCTCGACATATGCCGTATAACCCGTGCTGAACTTGCGGAACTTCGGCATGCCGATCAGTTCCTGCGCGATGGCGATCTGCATGTGATGGCCCGGAATCGCCTCGTGGTGCGCGAGCGTTTCCATCTCCCAAATCGGCTGGCCGCTCATGTCATGCGTGTTGACGAAATAGGCGCCGGGCCGGCTCCCGTCCGCCGAAGGCTGCTCGTAGAACGCACTGGGTGATCCTTTCTCGCGGAACGGCTCGACCTGTTTCACCACGAGCGGAGACTTTGGTTTCACGATGAAAAATTCGTCGAGGCGGACACGCACCGCGTCGATGATGCCGTTCGCGCGCTTGAGATAGGCCGCCTTTCCTTCCGGCGTGGTCGGAAAGTAGAATTGCGGATCTTCCCGGGTAAACTTCATGAACGCGGTGAGATCGCCCTTGAAACCCACCTGTTCCTTGAGCGCGGTCATCGCGCCGTGAATGCGCGCCACCTCGCGCAGCCCGAGTTCGTGCACCTCGTCGGCGGTGAGGCTCGTGGTCGTGTTGGTGCGCAGCATGAAATTATAATAATCGCGGCCCTCGGGCAGCTTCCACACGCCGTCCTGCTCGGTCGCGACCTTTTCCTGCGCGGCAAAGAGCGCGATGAGTTTCTCGTACGCGGGCTTCACGGACTCCAGCAGCGCGGCGCGCGCCCCGGCCAGCAGTTGCTGTTTCGTGGCGTCATCGACTGCCTTCAGCGCGGCAACCTTGGCGTTGAAATCCTCCCACAGCGCGCATTTCACCGTCGACTGGTCGAAGGGCTGGCCGGTGATGACCTCGCGCGAGCTGTCGATCAGCAGCGGGTAAACAAACTTCGGCGGCAGCACCCCGCGCTCCGCCCGGACCCTGGCCGCATCGGTCAACTGGTCAAACAGGGCCGGCATCAGGCGCAGGCGTGTGATGTACGCCCGGGCGTCGGCGACGTTGTCGATGGGATGATAGTTGATGAGAAACGCCGGCGCATCCGTGTGCATTCCGCCCATCTGCGTGAACAGGTAGGCGTGATCGCGCCATTTCCAGCCCTCGATGGCCTGCTCGGCCTGGGCGACGAAGAGCCGGTAGCTCATCTGCGCCTGCTCATCCAGCCGCTCGTACCTGATCGTGCGCTTCAGCTCCGCGAGCTGTTGCACGGTGAGCACAAAATCCTCCAGCCGTTTCTGCTCGGAAAAATCATCCCACTTGTCCGTGTCCTTTTTCAGGCCGAGATATCCCTGCGCCATCGGGCTGCGATCGACGCCCTCGTCGAATTTCTGGTCGAACCAGGCGTTGGCTTTGGCCGTTTCCCCGGCAGTGCGTTGATCGGTCATGGAATCTTTGCTGAAGGCGGAAGTGGCGAACAAGAATTGGCTCAATGACGCCGCGAGCGCCAGTCCGGACAGGAGGTGACGGGAATTCATGTGCGGCCAAATGTGCATCTGCGTCGCAATACGGCAAGTCGCAGATTGCCATCGGTGCCTTTTCGCAGTCGGTCGTCTACTGTAGGAGCGGCTTTATGCCGCGATACGAACGTCCATCGCGGCATAAAGCCGCTACAGCCAGACTGCTCAATCATACCGCACCCCCACCGCCGCGAGCCAGGCGTCCATGATCGCGGCGTTGCCCAGCGTATCAGCCCAGGTCACGAGCGGGACTTCTCGCTCACCACGGGCGAGGGCTTCCGCCACCGCATCGGCTTCGTAGGCATAAAGTCCGACACCGGGACTTGTGATGCTAATCCTCTCAGGCGCAGCCGCGCCTGCACGATGGAGAAAAATCTCTTCCGCCTGACCCAGCAATCCGGGAGTGAATGGATTCGGCACATCGATCCAACCCTTGGTCCCGTGGATTTGCACGGAGTTGTCGTTTAGCACGGTCGAGCCGCAGGAAAGCTCGGCCGAGATGCCACCGGGAAATTTCGCCACTGCGGTCGCGAAATCATCGGTGCCTGTGTTCGGATGAACCCGGCCGGTACCGAAAAACTCCAGCGGCTCGACAAACGCTTTGCCCTGGATCGCACCCGCCATGTGCCGCGAAAACGAAACCGGATAGCAGCCGAGATCGAGAATCGCCCCGCCACCGAGTTCCTTCTTGAACATCCGGTGCCCGGGATCGAAATGACAGATGACATTGAACGACGCCCGGATGAGCCGCAGTTCGCCAATGGCTCCGCCGCGCACGAGCTCGACCAGTTTCAGGGTCTGGGGATGAAAGCGATACATGTACGCCTCCATGAGCAGCACGTTGTGTTGCCTCGCCGCATCAATGATCTGGCGGGTGTCGGAGAGGTTCAACGTGAGCGGTTTTTCACAGAGGATGTGTTTGCCCGCCTGCGCCGCCTTGATCGCCCACTCTTTGTGCAACGGATGCGGCGTGCCGATATGGACCGCCTGCACCTCCGGGTCGGCGAGCAACGCCGCATAGCTGCCGTGCGCCCGGCCGCCGCCAAAGTCCTGCGCGAACTTTTCCGCATCCGCCAGCTTGCGCGCGCCCACCGCCGCGAACACGCCCGTGCGGGATTGCTGCAGATCGGTGACAAATTTCCGGGCGATCCACCCTGTGGTCATGATACCCCAGTTGAGTCTCGTGGTCATGCGCCACCAAACGAAACCGCACCCGCCCGACGCGTCAAACCTTCCGCCAAACTTATGTTGTCAGCCGGCACACGCCTCACGGGGCCAGACCGGCAAAGGCCAGGCCAAAGCGCAGCCAGAAGGGGATCGTGAACAACGCCAGGGCCGTCGTGCCGAGCACGATCTGCACCGCCACCAGCGGACGTCCGCCATAAATCCGCGCGATGATGATCGAGATCACGGCGGTCGGCATCGCGGCCTGCACCACCAGCACGCGTTTTAATTCCACCGAACAGGGAAGAAAGCGCGCCGTCAGCAAATAGACCCACGGCAGCACGCCGAGCCGGAGCAGCCACGCGGTGAGCGTCACGCGTTTGTCCACCAGTTGCTTCGGGTCATCGAGGTGCGGCTGGATGCTCACTCCGGTCATGAGCAATCCCAGGGGAATCGCGCACACGCCGAGCGCATGCACGAGATTGGTCAGCACCCCCGGAACAAAAATCACGGCGCCGGTCAGGTTAAAGGCCAGCGCCACCACGAGGGCGATCATCGGCCCGTTGAACAGTTTCCGCCAGCCTTGCAGCGGCGAAAGCCCTGTCACCACGAGAATGCCGGCGGTCCAGACGGCCGCCTCCACGCCGACATTGTGCACCAGCAACACCGCGCGACTCTCCGGCCCAAACATCGCATCCATGAGCGGCAGCGGCAGGTAGCCGTAGTTGGTCAGTCCCACGGCGAGCGCAAAGGTCCGCAAACCGTGTCCCAGCGTCAGCCCGAGAGCCCGCGCCACATGCCAGGCCACAGCCAGCGAGAGGATGGTGAGACCAAAACCCAGCAACGGCGGCAGCAATAGGTTGCCCGGCTCGTGCAGCGCCTGATTCCCCGCGACCGATTCAAAAATCAGGCAGGGAAACGTGACCTTGATGACGAGGTTGAAAAGACTTTCCTCCGCCCGCTCCGTCACCCAGTTGAAATGCCGCAGCACCGCCCCCAGCGCGATCAAGGCGAACACCGGGAGGAGAACCAAAAAAAGCTGCCCGTAGGACATCATCGCGATCGAGAAGGCCGCACAAGGGGCCGGGGAGTCAATCCTGCGATGGCGATCCCGCCATCGCCTTGCCCGCGAGCCAGCCGGTGGTCCACGCGGCTTGGAAATTAAAACCTCCGGTGATGCCGTCGATGTCGAGCATCTCGCCGGCGAAGTGCAGGCCGGGCGCCAGCCGGCTTTCCATCGTTTTGAAATCCACCTCGCTCAGGCGCACGCCGCCGCAGGTGACGAACTCCTCCTTGAACGTGCTCTTGCCCGACACCGCGAATTCCCCCTCGACCACCTGCGTCGCCAGCGCCCGCATCGCCGCTCCGGGCACCACCGCCCATTGTGTTTCCAGCTTGATGCCGGCCGCATTGAGCAGTTTTTCCCACAACCGTGCGGGCAGCCCGATCGGGCACCAGGTGCCGAGCTGCTTCCTCGGGTTGTCGGCGCGCGCTTTCTCCAGCTCGGCCCGGAGTGTCTCGGCGTTGAACTGCGGCGACCAATTCACCCGCAGTTTGAATTTGTAGTCGCAATCGTGCAGCACGCGCGCACCCCACGCCGAGAGTTTCAACACCGCCGGCCCGCTCAGGCCCCAATGCGTGACCAGCAACGGCCCGCGCTCCTTCAGCCTGGTGCCCGTGATTTCCGTGACCGCGTCTTCCACCGACACGCCGGGCAATTCCTTCAGGCGCGCATCATCGACATTAAAAGTGAACAACGACGGCACCGGCACCTCGACCGTGTGGCCAAACGAACGGGCCACTGCAAAACCGATGTTCGATTTGTTGCCGCCCGTCGCAAACAGCAGACGGTCGCACGCCACCGTTTCGCCGGTGGTGAGCGTAACTTGAAAGGCGGAATGAGTTGCCCCCAGCGCGTTGGAATTCTCCGCCCCGGAAAGCGCGGTGGGGGCAACACGCTTCACCTGCTTCACCCCCACCCGTAGTTTCACGCGCACTCCCGCTTTTTCCGCCGCGCTCATCAGACAATCCACGATCGTCTGGGAACTGTCGGTCACCGGAAACATCCGTCCGTCGGATTCGGTTTTGAGCGACACGCCCCGTGCCTCAAACCAGGCGACGGTATCGCGCGGTTGCCAGCGGCTGAAGGCACCGAGCAATTCGCGGGAACCGCGCGGATAGCGCTTCACGAGTTCACGCGGCTCGAAGCACGCATGCGTGACATTGCAGCGCCCGCCGCCGGAAACCTTCACCTTGGCCAGCGGATGCGCCGTCGCCTCATAAATGGTGACCACTGAACCGGGATTGGTCTCGGCGCAGGCGATGGCGCCAAAAAATCCCGCCGCGCCGCCACCGACCACGATGATTTGGCGCCGGCTCACAAGACGCTCCGCCGAAGGTTATGATCGGACCCTGCTTTCGATAATTTCCGGATTTCTTTTTGCGGCTGCATCCCGGCAGCGTTCCCGGCCCGGGACGCTTTGTCGAAAAAGAAAAACAAAGCGCCGCAGTCTACCCCTAGACTGCGGCGCTTACCAGCAGATCGCCCCCACACGGGATGAAAATTACTGGGCATCCGGCGCACCTTCGGGCTTGTGGCGCGGGCCGCCTTCCGGGTGTTTGGCCCGAATTTCCTCAAACTTTTTCTGCTGTTCAGGCGTCAGCAGCGCCTGGCGCTTGGCCTGATAATCCTGCCGAATCCCCTTTATTTTTTCGCGTTTTTGGTCCGGGGTCAGCGAAGCGTCGGCGCGGACGGCTTCGGCGGCTTGCCGCTCCTCGTCGTTAAGCGCCTTCCACTGCGTCTGTTGATCGGCTGTCAGGCCCAGTTCCTTGATCAGACGCTCGCCCATCTCCTTCCGGCGTTCGCGGTGTTCCGGGGGCGGCGGTGGGGGCGTGCCGGCCGGGGCGGTGTCATCGGCCCGGAGGGCGGGCAGGGAAAGAATGGCGGTACCGAAGGCGATGAGGAATAATTTCGAAGCGTTTTTCATAAGAGTTGAGGTTGGAATTACTGTTCGGAGGAGGTGACGCAGTTCACCCGCGGTTGGTTGCGTAAAACATAAGGGAAAATCATCTCCTGCCGCGTAACCTGACGCCGGTCCGTGTGTCGCCACGCGTCGCATCCGATGGCCGGCTGGGAATTTGCCGGCGCATTGTAGCCAAGGGTCGCTTTACTTTCCGGACGGCTTTGTCCACCTTCGCCGCCCATGATCGATGTCAGCGACTTCTCCAAGCGTTACGGCGACTTCACCGCGGTGAGCGAACTTTCCTTCACGGTGCAGCCCGGCGAGGTGATGGGGCTGGTCGGCCCCAACGGCGCCGGCAAGACCACGACGCTGCGCTGCGCCGCCGGGATCATCCCGTTCACGCTCGGACGGCTGCATATCGGCGGCACCGATCTCGCTGCCGATCCGGTCGGAGCGAAACGCAAACTCGCCTTTTTTCCCGACGAGCCACGGCTCTTCGATTATCTTACCGTCCGCCAGCACCTCGCTTTCGTGGCCCGGATCTACGGCGTCGCCGACCACGAGCCCCGCGCCGAGGCGCTGCTGGCCGAATTGGAACTGACGGACAAGGCCGACGAGCTGCCCGGCGCGCTCTCGCGGGGCATGAAGCAGAAGCTCGCCATCGCGTGCGGTCTGCTGCACGCCCCGCAAGTCATGTTCTTCGACGAGCCCCTGACCGGTCTTGATCCCCTGGGCATCCGCCGGATGAAGGACACGATCAGACGCCTCGCCAACGAGGGCGCCGCCATCATCCTGAGTTCCCATCTGCTCAGTCTGCTGGAGGAAGTCTGCACGCACGTCCTGATCATGAAGAAGGGCAAAAAGATCGCCATCGGAACATTGGCCGAGGTCGTCGCCCAGTTCAGCAACGGCGAACTAAACGTAAGCCTTGAGGAAGTCTTCATCCGCGCCACCGGCGGATCGGAAAACTGACCGCCATAGCCGTGCTCTCCGCCCTGCTCTACCTGCGCGTCACCTCGCTGAAGAATTTCTTCGGCGCCCAACTGCGCCGTCTGCGTCAGCCAAAATATCTGGCCGGTGCCGTCTTCGTCGTGCTTTATTTTTGGTTCTTCGTTTTCCGGAATCTCCACACCGCCCTCGGCAAGACAAATACGCGCGGCATGGGTGATCTGACGGCGCTGCCCCTGGGGCTCGGCGCCCTGGCAGTAACCGCCATCCTCGCCGCCATGTGGTTCTTTTCCTCGGACAAGCCCGGCTTGCAATTCACCGAGGCTGAAATCGCCTTTCTCTTCCCCGCGCCGCTCACCCGCCGGATTCTCATCCACTACAAACTCCTCAGCACGTTGTTTGGTTCGCTGATCCAGTCGTTCTTTTTCTCCCTGATGTTCAACCGTGGAAACTTCTTCAGCGGACGCACGCCCCAATTGCTCTTCGGCTGGTGGGTGATGCTCAGCATCATCAGCCTGCACAGTCTCGGGACATCGCTCACCATCGCCCGGCTGGTTGAAGGTGGGGTGCAGGCCGGCCGACGGCGTTTTCTGCTCATCGCCGGACTCGGCGCGGTGGTTGTCGCCACCGGCTGGTGGATCTGGCACGAGATGCCTGACATCGCAAACTATGCTTCGATCTTCGAATGGTTTGGCGCCGTGCTGAATGGCGGAGCCCTCCATTGGTTGCTGTGGCCCGCAAAACTGATCGTGCAACCGCTGGTGACGGTCGGGTTCTCCCAATATTTATTCGCCCTTGCTCCGGCCCTGCTGATGCTATCCGCCCATTATTGGTGGGTGACCAGGATGGACGTGGCCTTTGAAGAAGCCTCGATTGCCCGGGCGGCACGATTCGCGACCCGTCGCGCCGAGATCCAGGCCAAGGGGGTTTTCGCTCTGGGGCCAAAGCCAGCCGCCGGCCGCAAACCGCCTTTTAATCTGAGCCGGACCCGTTGGGTGGAGTTTGCTTTTCTGTGGAAAAACCTCCTGTCGACGCGTCCGTATTTCACGGCGCGAAACTGGCTAATTTGCGCGGGAATCATCGTCGCCATCTGGCGCGGTTGCGGGATGTGGCTGGGCCATGATGAGCGGGCGGTTGGCGCTCTTTTCGGAACCGTTGGTACAATGGTGGCGGGGATGGCGCTCGTATACGGCCCGCTGATCACCCGGCTGGATATCCGCCAGGATCTGGCCAACGCCGATATCCTGAAAACTTACCCGCTGCCCGGATGGCGCATTCTCCTCGGCCAGTTGCTCACGCCCATCGCCATTTTGAGCGGCATTGTCTGGCTGGGCCTGATTACGTTTTATCTCGGCCTGCAAAGCGGTCCGCCAGCCGCGAGATTGATCGGCTGGCTCAATCCCGCGACGTGCGGGGTTTTCGTCGGCTGCTGCGCCGGGCTGACCCCGTTCCTCGTCACGCTCCTGCTCCTCGTGCCCAACGGCGCGGCAATTCTCTTTCCGGGAGTTTTCAGGATTGTACGAACCCCGGGCGGCGGCCTCGACCTGATGGGTCAGCGGATGATTTTCGGCCTCGGCCAGATTCTGGTGCTGGTGCTCGTGCTGCTGCCGGGTGCAGTAGGAGCAGGTTTATTCATTTTCATTTCCTTTGAGCTTTTCCACCTTAATCTGGCTATCGCCATCCCCGTCGCCACCTCGATCGTCGCCCTGGTCTTCACCGGGGAAATCTGGTGCGTGCTGTGGTGGCTCGGCGAGCGCTTCGAAAAACTCGACCTCTCCTCGGAATTGCGCGCCTGAACAACCGAAGCGCATTGACCACGGATGACCCGGATGAACCCGGATCATTATGGGGCCAAAATGAGCACCGGTTACACTGCATGCCTGATTGATTTTCCCCACCACTTTGGCTTGATCCGTGTTTATCTGTGATATCTGTGGTTGATTCCGTCTGATTCGATACGATCAGCCAATATGAACTTCGCCCGCCTCACTGCGATCGCCCGGCAGGCGGTGGCTTCCGCCCAGCGCCGGTTGCCGGCCGATGTGCGCGCTGCCGCCGAGAGCGTTCCGGTCTGCTACGAACCGCAGCCGAATGCCGCGCTTCAGGCCGATGGGCTTGAGCCGGATGTTTTGGGCCTGTTTGTCGGCCATGAGCACGGCAGCGAGTTCAGTGGTGAGCCCGACCCTCTGCCCGCGCAAATCCTCCTTTTTCTCGAAAACATCTGGGACCAGGCCGAGGGCAACGAGCCGGTCTACCGCGACGAGGTCCGGCTCACCTACCTCCACGAACTCGGCCACTATCTCGGCTGGGACGAGGACGAAGTGGCCCGGCGCGGACTGGATTAATCCCCTGCCGGGAGCGAAAAGGGATGGAACCCTTGGCAATCTTCGCTTTCATTTGGCCGTCGAATATGATTATACATCCTTCAAAGCGGCTCCTTGGAGCCGTTTTGCTGTCCCACCAACCATGAAGAAGTTCCTCACCCTTGTTTTGTGCCTCGCCGCTTTTGCCGGCGTCAACACCGCCCAGGCCTATCAGGTCCAGCGCTCCACCCTCGTGGAACGCCTCGATACCTGCGAAGCCATCCTGCAGGACCTCCAGTCCAGCACCAAGACCGCCATCCCGGCCGACATCCTGCGCCGCGCCCGCGGCATCGTGATCGTCAACCAGGTGCAGGCGGGCTTCCTCTTCGGCGTCAAAGACGGTTACGCCGTCGCCCTGGTCCGCCGCCCCAACGGCCACTGGTCCGTTCCCGCCTTCCTCACCGCCGGTGAAGCCAGCCTCGGTTTCCAGGCCGGCGTCAAGGCCATCAACACCGTGTACGTGATCATGGACGACGCCACCGCGCGCCTGCTGCTCAAGAGCAAATTCAATTTCGGCGCCGAGGCCAAGGCCGTCGCCGGCGTCCGCGCCGCCGAATCCGAAGCCGTCACCAAACACCTGCCGGGCGACGCCAACGTCCTCGTCTACACCCTGCGCGAAGGCTACTACCTCGGCATCGCGCTCAAGACCGGTTTCATGTCCCCGAACGATGAGGCCAATCGCGTGCTCTACAACAGCACCAACAAAATCCCCGAGCTCCTCTACAGCGACTGGGTGCAGGCCCCGCCCGAGACCCGCTACCTCATCAACTACGTGACGCGCCTCTCGCAGTAA
>CAZIQP010000038.1:22196-29109 GCA_964541315.1 uncultured Opitutaceae bacterium | reverse complement strand
CTGGTCCCGCCTCGCCACCCGGCATCTCGTGATGCACGGCAGCGATTACGATCTGAGGCTGATGCGCGAGCTCTGTGATTTCGAGCCGCTGAGCATCTTCGACACAATGTTTGCCGCCCAACTGCTCAACATCCCCCGCTTTGGTCTCGCCGCGCTTCTCGAACAGAACTTTGGCATCAAACTCGACAAGGATAACCAGAAGGCCAACTGGTCCAAACGTCCGCTCACCAAGGATCTCCTTGATTACGCCGCGCTTGATGTCCACCACCTGCCCGCGCTCCGTGACCGGCTCACGGCCGAACTCCAGCGCCTTGGCCGTTTCGCCTGGCTGGAACAGAAATGCCGCTGGCAAATCGAGGCGGCCCGCGATGGTTTTGCCGCTCCCGATGAAAATGCCTGGCGCATCAGCGGCTCCGAACGGCTCGGCGACCGCGGTCTCGGCGTGCTTCATTCCGTCTGGCACTGGCGCCAGCACTGGGCGGAAAAGCTGGATACCCCGCCGTTTAAGGTCACCGGCAACGAGCTGATCATGCGCATCGTCCGCGCCGCCGACGAAGGGCAGCCGATCGACGATGTGCTGAATTTTCATCTGGGCCGCCGGCACGACCGTCTCGCCCCCAGTCTCGACGATGCCATCCGGCAGGGTTTTTCGATGGACGTCAGCACTCTCCCGCGCCGCGAACGCCGTCGCGAATTCAACCCGATGTCACTCGAGGAACTGTCCCGGCAGGACCGCGTGAAAGCGTTGCGCGACCATCTTGCCGCCAGGCTGAATCTTGAGCCCACGCTCATCGCCACGCGCTCGCAACTCGTGCTGCTGGCCCGGAACCCCGCCTGTATCGATGAAGTCTTGCTGCCCTGGCAGGCCGAGTTGTTGAAATCCGACACCTCCTGGCAGACTTGAGCCGGCGCCATGGCCGACTCCGCGAATATCGCCCGCCACCTGCCGCTCATGGCGGCCCGCCAGCCGGATCGGCCGGCGATCAAGGTGCCGCGCGGTCGGACCAATGATGGCCGCATCGACTACCTGACGCTTTCCTTCACCGAGCTCGATGCCGAAGCAAATGCGTGGGTTGAAAAATTATCCGCCCGCAGCGTGCAACGCGGCGACCGCGTGCTCGTGATGGTTAAACAAGGCCTGCCGCTGATTGCCGTTGCGTTCGCCCTCTTCAAACTTGGCGCCGTGCCGGTGATCATCGATCCGGGCATGGGCCGGAGAAATTTCCTCGCCTGCGTCGCCCGTTCCCGACCGCGTGTCCTGCTCGGCATCCCGCTTGCGCAGATGTTGAGCCACATTTTCCGCTCCGCCTTTGCCACTGTGGAAATCCGCATTTGGGTCAGCGGCTTATCGACGGCCCGGCTTTCCTCCGGCCCTCGATCCGCAATCCCGGGTTCTCAGTTGGCCAGCAGCAATGCGGCTGACCTGGCCGCGATCCTTTTCACTTCCGGGTCCACCGGCGCACCCAAAGGCGTGTGCTACGAACACGGCATGTTCGAGGCGCAGGTGCGATTGATCCGCGACACCTACAACATTCAACCCGGCGAAGTGGATCTGCCTATGCTCCCCATCTTCGCCCTCTTCAACCCGGCTCTCGGCATGACGACCGTCGTGCCCGAAATCGATCCGTCCCGGCCGGCCGCGGTCGATCCCGCCAAGATTGTCCGGGCCATTTTGCAGGAAGGCGTCACCAATTCCTTTGGGTCGCCCACGCTCTGGCGAAAGATTTTCGATCATTGTCTGGCCGACAACATCACGTTGCCTTCGCTGCGTCGGGTGTTGTGCGCGGGCGCGGCTGTGCCCGCTTCACTTTGGGCCGACGCGCCGCGCGTACTGACCAATGGCGCTTTGCACAGCCCTTATGGTGCGACCGAGGCTTTGCCGGTCGCAACTGTTTCGGCCGAGGAAATCTTGACCTTTGGCGTTTTGGGCTATGGCACGCTTGTTGGCCGCCCGCTCGCCGCGAACGAAGTGAAAATCACCGCCCTGCACGAAGGCCCGGTTCCTTCGCTTGAGGCCGTCCGCGAACTCCCGCCCGGCGAAATCGGCGAAATTATCGTCACTGGCCCGACAGTGACGAAGGAATACGATGCTTTGCCCGAAGCCAACGCCCACGCAAAAATCCAAACGCCAAATTTCAAAACTCAAACAAAGAGCGGTACGGAGGATAAAACCGAAACTTTTGGCACCTGGCCTTTGGAATCTGGAAATTCCGCGGCGACAGGCGCGGTCTGGCACCGCATGGGTGATGCAGGCTATCTCGACGCAAATGGCCGCCTTTGGTTCTGCGGTCGCATCGCCGAGCGGGTGCAAACGGCCACCGGCCCGGTCCACACGGAGCCTTGCGAGCAGGTTTTCCGCAGCCACCACCTGGTCGAACGGGTCGCGCTCGTCGGTCTCGGTGTTTCAGGCCGGCAGGAACCTGTGCTGGTGGTGCAACGCCGCCCGTTGCGGACCAATCCCACGGTTGACGATGCCGCATTGGCTTCGGACTTGTTCAAGCTCGCACAAAAGCATCCGCACACGGCCGTGATCCGCCGGTTTTTTTTCCACCCGTCGTTCCCGGTGGATGTGCGCCACAACGCGAAGATCCACCGACTCACGCTTGCACAATGGGCCGCGACCGCTCAGTCCTATTCGCCGGAACCTACCTCGTGAATGATCCCGTCTTCATAACCGGCGCCAGTGGGTTTATCGGCGGCCAGATCGCAGAACGGTTGCTCGTGGACGGTCGTCGGGTCCGGGTGCTGGCCCGCCGGCCATTGCCGGACTTGGAAAAACTTGGCGCGGAAGTGGTCGTCGGTGACATTGAGAGCCCCGGTGCGCTATTCCGGGGCTGTGACGGTGCCGGTACGGTTTTCCATGTCGCCGGCCGGGTAGGCGTGTGGGGTCCGGCGGAGGATTTTTATCGCATCAACGTGGATGGCACCCGCAACGTCATCGCCGCCTGCCAGACGGCAGGAGTGCGGCGGCTGATCTACACCAGTTCGCCGAGTGTGGTTTACCAAGGCGGTGATCTCGCCGGGATCGACGAGTCGGCGCCGCTCTGCATTGATGCGCCCTGTGCCTACCCGCCGAGCAAAGCCGCCGCCGAGCAGCTCGTCAGGGAAGCACACGGAGAAGATCTCGCGACCGTTTCGCTGCGTCCGCACCTGGTCTGGGGTTTGGGCGACAAGAACCTCGTCCCCCGTCTTCTCACGCTGGCCGCTGCAGGCCGGTTGAAAATTGTCGGCTCCGGTCAGAACAAGGTGGACATGACGCACATCACGAACGTCGTCGACGCCCATCTCCTCGCCGCGCGCGCGTTGCAACAACCCGGGAGCAGGGCCGGCGGCAAAGCCTACTTCATCACCAACGGCGAACCGGTCGTGCTCTGGGACTGGGTGAACCAGCTCCTGCGCGGACTTGGCCGGCCGGAAATCACCAAGCGGGTTTCCCTCCAAAGCGCTTACCGCATCGGCGGTTTCATGGAATGGCTCTGGCGCGTGCTGCCGCTCGGCAGCCAGCCGCCGATGACCCGCTTCGTCGCCAAGGAGCTGGCCACCGATCATTGGTTCAACATCGCCGCCGCCCGCCGTGATCTCGGCTACACTCCGCGCATCACCATGGCCGCCGGCACCGCCGAACTGATCGAGCATCTGAAACGCGAAACAAATCCGTGAGACGCAGCCGTAGTGGCCCGGCGGGTTCATCTTGCAGCGCGACCTTCGCTGCCATGCGCAGGCGCCCGCCGGTGCCGGTCGCCAAGCTTGCCCACTGCAGCCGACTCTGATTGGGTGGATGCCTTGCGCAGCATGAATTTTGGCCTTCAACCACGGACGGCGAAAATATTGCGTACCCATTGGAGCAACGCGGTCACGCTGATCGGCATCGGTTTGCCGATGCGTGCGGATCTATCGCCGGGGATGACAGGGGAATTGCAACCCGGGCAGGGGAAGCCTTCGGACGAATAATGAAACCCGCCGTCCAACAATCCCTCCATCACAAGCTCGTCCGGCTGACGTTGCTGGCCATGCTGCTGGCCTTGCTGGCGGCGTTCACCCTGGTCGCGCTGTTTGAGTTCACGACCTTCCGGCCCCGGGCGATAGAGAACGCAAAGACCCAGGCCGGGTTGGTGGCGGAGATCGTCGTGCCTGCGCTGGAGTTGGACGATGCCCGTACGGCCGAAAAAATGCTGGCGGTCCTGCGCCATGAATCGGCGGTCGAGGCAGCCGGCATCTACCGGGCGGATGGCAGCCGGCTCGCCCAATATCGGCGCTCGCCCGGCGAGGTAGCGCCCCCGGTATCTTCGTCGGTTTATTCCGATCAAATTCAAGGGGGAAAAATCATCACGTCGATGGGTGTTGTCTCCGGCGGGGCGGAGATCGGCCGGGTGTGGTTGCAGGCTGCATTGCCGGGCTGGAGCGATCGGGTCCGGCAACAAGGCCCGTTGCTGGTGCTGGTGGCCGTGGCCGTGGTTGTCCTGTCCCTGTTCATTTCCGTTGCGACCCGCCGGCAGATCACCGATCCCCTGCATGCGCTGGCGGAAACGGTCCGGCTGGTCGGCCAGAAACGGGATTTGCAATTGCGGGTGGCGGAGACGGGCACGGGTGAAATCAGCGACCTGGCCCATTCGTTCAACAACATGCTCGAAACCCTGGCGCAGCACGATTTCCAGCAACGCAAGCGCGAGGCGCGGCTGGCCAGGCAAAACCAGGGCTTGTTCGAAATGGCGCGGGCGCAGATGGAATCACCCGAGGACACCGCGGCCCAATCGCGGCGCCTGACCGAGATTCTTTGCGACACCCTGGATGTCGAGCGGTCGGGCATCTGGCTCATCTCCACAGATGGAAAAACCCTGATCTGCCGTGATCTCTTTGAGCGCAGTGCGCGCCGGCACAACGCGGCGGTCACCCTGCCGATCGACCGCTTCCCGGATTTTTTTGCCGCGCTTGAAAAGGAGCGCGCGATCGAGGCCCATGATGCGTTGCAAGACCCCCGGTCCGCCGAGTTTGGCGAATACTTCAAATCACAGGGCATCGGTGCGGTGCTCGATGCGCCGGTGCGCTGGCGCGGCCGGATCGCCGGGGTGCTTTTTCTGGAACACCGGGGCGGCACCCGGGACTGGCAGCTCGACGAAGTTGGTTTTGCCATCTCGGCGGCCGACCGGGTCACGCTTTTTCTTGAGGCGGAGGAATCCCTTCAGGCCGCCAATGAACTCCGGGACAGCGAGGAGCGTTATCGCAACCTCATCGAGGAGGCGCGGGATGCCATCTTCAACCTCACGCCCGAGGGCGACATCCTTGAGCTCAACCATGCCGTGGAGTCGATCACGGGGTGGAAACGCGACCGCTGGATCGGGCGGAATTTCATGGACCCGATGATCCCGGAGGATCGTGAGCGGGCCCGGGCGCTGTTCGCCGAAGTGGCCCGGGGCGGCCATCCACCCTCGTTTGAATTGCAGATCCGCAAGCAAACCGGATCGATGATCACCCTCGAGTTCGCCATTTCTCCGCGTTACAAGAGCGGCCGCTTGGTGGGGTTGCTTGGGATCGGACGCGATGTGACCGAGCGGAAGCTGGCGGCGGATGCCCAGGCGGGACTCGAGGCCCAGCTCAGGCAGTCGCAGAAAATGGAGGCCATCGGGAATCTCGCCGGCGGCATTGCCCACGATTTCAACAACATTCTCACCGCCATCATCGGCAACGCGCAGTTGGCCGAGATGGAACTCCCCGAGCCGCACCCGGCCCGCGCGATGCTGGTGCAAACCCTGGTCGCCTCGCACCGGGCGAAGGAATTGGTCCAGCAGATCCTGACTTTCAGCCGTCGCCAGGAACAGAAACGCGAACCGACGCACCTGGGGGCGGTGGTGCAGGAATCGATCAAGCTGCTGCGATCAGTGCTGCCGTCTTCCGTGCAGATCGGCACGCAGTTGCCCGACAACCTGCCGGAAATTCTGGCCGATGCGACCCAGATCCACCAGATTGTCGTCAATCTCGCGACCAATGCCGCCCACGCGATGGAGGAACAGGGCGGACGTTTGGACATCATGGTGGACGAAGTGACCGTGGACCGGGAGATGGTCAGTCAACGGCCGCAGTTGAAACCGGGCCGGTTTGTCCGCCTCTGGGTGACGGATACAGGGGTGGGGATGAGCGAGGAAACGTTGCAGAGGATTTTCGAACCATTCTTCACCACCAAGGAAACCGGGAAGGGCACCGGGCTCGGGCTCGCCGTGGTGCATGGCATCGTGCAACAGCACGACGGGGCGATTGTGGTCTTCAGCGTGCCGGGCAAGGGCACCTCGTTCCAAATTTATTTTCCGGTCATTGCCACCAGCACGTCGGGCGCGGCCCAAGTCGTGGCCTCCCTGCCGTCGGTCCCGCCGCTGCCGGATCAGGGTGAAGGCCGGTGTATCATGGTGGTGGACGATGATGAGCTGGTGTTGTCTGTTGCCGAAAATGTGCTCCGCCGCGCGGGCTACAAGGTGGTGCCGTACATTGATCCGGTCGCGGCCCTGAAAGCATTTCGTGAAACCCCGGATGCCTTCGACGTGATCATCACCGATCTCACGATGCCCCGGATCAAGGGCACCAAACTGGCCTCGGAGATGAGGGAAATTCGCCCGGACCTGCCGATCATTCTCGTCACCGGTTTTGGCGGCGGACTCAACTCCAACGTATTTCAGGGCGTTGGCCTTTACGGTCCGCTGCAAAAACCCTTCACCAGCGAATCGCTCCTCGCCCTCGTGGCGGATGTGCTCGGACGCAATCCCTGAGCCGCGCGAATTGTCCGGGGCTGGTTGTACATTAAGTTTTGGGCACCGGGGTCGGTGTGCTGATGTTCCTGAAACCAGCTCCGCCCCGCTTGAACGGCCAATGGCCACTGATCTCCGGCATTTTGCCCCATAACGGTTTCAAGTCCGGTCATGCTCCA
>CAZIQP010000038.1:11321-22096 GCA_964541315.1 uncultured Opitutaceae bacterium | reverse complement strand
CCGAGGGCACGCGCCGGATGGCGGCCCTGTTGGAGCAAATCACCCGTGACGCCGATCCGATGCGCAATCCGTTCCGCTCCTCGGACCAAATTCCCCTTCTTCGCGCGCGCATTGCGCAGACGACCGATTTCGGGCCGCTCATGGATCTCCGGTTGCAGTTGGTCCAGGCGCTGCTGCTATCCGGCCTGCCCGATGAGGCGCTCAAGGAAAACCAGGACGTCATCCGGCTGGTTAGCCAATACGAACCACAGGACAAAAAACTTTTGCCGCAGTTGCTGACGACAAACGCCCTATGCTACCTGCGCATGGGCGAACAGGAGAATTGCCTCCTCAATCACAACGCCGATTCCTGCCTGTTTCCAATCCAGGGCGGCGGGGTGTACCAGTTGCAGCGCGGTTCGCGCGGCGCGGTGGCCGTGCTCACGGATTTGCTCGGAAAATACCCCGGCGATCTCCGTGCGCGCTGGCTGCTGAACATCGCCTGCATGACCCTCGGCGAATATCCGGCCAAGGTGCCGCCGCAATGGTTGATCGACCCGCAGCTCTTCGCGTCCGATTACGACATCAAGCGCTTTCCGGATGTCGCCGCCTTGGTCGGTCTCGACATCGAGGGCAAGGCCGGCGGGGTGGTCGTGGAGGATTTCGACAACGACGGATTTCTGGACATCATGAAGTCGGGGTGGGGACTGCACGACCAGTTGCGGCTCTTCCACAACAACGGCGACGGCACTTTCACCGAGCGCACGGAACAGGCCGGCCTTATTGGCGAGGTGAGCGGCCTCAACATGATCCAGTGCGATTACAACAACGATGGCTGGATGGACGTGCTGGTGCTGCGCGGTGCCTGGCTCCGCACCGAAGGGCACTACCCGGTGTCATTGCTGCGCAACAACGGCGACGGCACTTTCACCGATGTGACCGAGGCGGCGGGACTCCTGCGGTTTCATCCCACAAACTCGGCGGTATGGTTCGACTATAACAATGACGGCTGGCTCGACCTTTTTATCGCCAACGAATCGGCCGGGCGTGACTCGAGCCCCTGTGAACTTTTCCGCAACAACGGCGACGGCACCTTTACCGAATGCGCCGCCGAGAACGGCGTGGATTTCGTGGGATTTTTCAAGGGCGTCGCGAGCGCCGACTACAACAACGACGGCCGGCCTGACCTGTACCTGTCACGGGCCGACGGGCCGAAGATGCTGCTCCGCAACGATGGCCCGGCCGGCCCGGACAAGTCGCCGTCCGCCCGCTGGCGTTTCACCGATGTCGCCGACGCCGCCGGGGTGACCGATCCACCCTTCAGCTTTCCCTGCTGGTTCTGGGATTATGACAACGACGGGCTGCCGGATATCATGGTCACGGGTTATTCGATCCAGGATGTGGGCGATGTCGCGGCGGATTATCTCGGAATGCCGCATTCAGGCCAGCGCGCAAAGCTCTACCACAACAACGGGGACGGCACCTTCTCCGATGTCAGCAAGGCCATGGGCGTGAACAAACTGCTGCATGCGATGGGAACCAATTTTGGCGACCTCGACAACGACGGCTGGCTCGATTTTTACGTGGGCACGGGCAACCCGGATTTATCCACGCTCATTCCCAACCGGATGTTTCGCAATGACGGCGGCAAACGCTTCCAGGAGGTGACCACTTCCGGCGGATTCGGCAATCTGCAGAAAGGCCACGCCATCGCGTTCGCCGATCTCAACAACGACGGCGAGCAGGACGTCTTTTCCGTGGTCGGGGGCGCCGCCGAGGCGGACACCGCCCACAGTCAGATCTTTGCCAATCCCGGCCACGGAAACAACTGGCTCAAGCTGAAACTCGAGGGCGTGAAAACCAACCGGGCCGCCATCGGCGCACGGATCAAGGTTGTCGTGCAGAACGACGAGGGCGAGCGCGCCATCTACCGGACCGTAGGCAGCGGCGCCAGTTTCGGCGCCAACCCAATGCGGCAGGAGATCGGGGTGGGCCGGGCCCGCATCATCAAACGCGTCGAGATTTTCTGGCCGGTCACCGGGATCACCCAGGTCGTGACCGGACTGACCATCAATCACCTCTACCAAATCCGCGAAGGAGCGGCCGCCCCGGTCCTTGTCGAGTTCAAGAGCTTTCCCTGGCCCACGGCCGCCATCAGCCACTCATCCTCAAGCAAAATAAGCCCATGAAATCTCTCCGGCTTGGCCCTTTTGTTTTGTGCTTTTTGATCGCGCTCATCGTCGATGCCTCCGGCCAGACCGGGGGTAGGCCCGGTGGAAGCACCGACGCGGTGAATTCACCCGATGCATCTGCCAAGCCTTTTCCGACCACGGCGTTCGCGGCCATCGGCTCCTTGTTCGCCCAAAGCAGCCACCTCCCGGAACTGGGCTGGGATGAGACGCAGATCGCGGCCTTCCTCGATGGAGTGAACGCCGCTCTGCATGGCAGGGGCTATGCATTCGATGACACCGCCCGCGCAGTCAGCGCCGAGATGGGCCGGCGGGTTCAGGAGATTGAAACGCACAAAAAACAACTGGCCTCCCAAGCGTTCACCCAGCCGGGCCGGCTCGAACAATACATGAAGGAAATGCGCAAACGCTACTCACTGCAGCAATCCGAAAGCGGTCTTGCCTACGATATCCAACCTGGCCGGTCGGGCGGGGGAGTGCGTCCCCGTCCGGGCGATACCGTGGTCGTTTCCTGCGTCGCCCTGGCCGCCGACGGGACGACGAAATTGTCGCAACTGAGCAACGACCATATTCGGGTGAAAATGGCGGGCTTGCTACCCGGATTCATGGAATGTCTGCAGATGATGAGCGTTGACAGCCAGGCCAGGTTCATCCTGCCGCCAGCCCTGTCATTTGGCGAAAATGAATGGCCCGAAGGAGTGGATCGCGGCACGCCGCTTATCTTTTTTGTCACGCTCCATGAAGTGATCGGGGCGGAAGCCGCCCCCTAGGTTTTTCATGATCGTAGTATTGATACCAGCGCCTGCGGCCTGCTTTCCGCCATTTTCCCTGACGCCATTCCCGACCGGTGAGGTATGAGCGTGCTCCGTGTCCTCATTGTTGATGACGAACCGCTCGCTCGCGAGCGCCTGCGCGGCCTGTTGCGCACGGAACCTTCCGTCGAGATTGTTGGCGAATGCGGCGACGGCATCGAGGCGATCGCCCTCATCAGGCGCACACCACTTGACCTGGTTTTTCTGGACATGCAGTTGCCCGGGTGCAACGGGCTGCAGGTGCTCGCGGAACTCCCCGAAGCAAATCGTCCGGGGATAATCTTTGCCACCGCCCATGAATGTTTCGCCGTCGATGCGTTTGATGTGCAGGCCATCGACTACTTGCTGAAGCCTTTTGACCGGGAGCGCCTGCAGACGGCTTTGCGCCGGGCGCAAACCCACCTTCTTGTCCGCCAGTCGGGCGGTTTGGGGCCGGATAGCGAAAACTTACCGCCGGCCGCCACTGTTGCCGGGAAGAGAAGCGAGCGCTTGGCGGTGAAAGCGGACGGACGGTTTGTTTTTTTAAAGCCTGACGAGATAGTGTGGGTGGAGGCGGATGATAACTATGTCTTTCTTCACCTGGTCTCGGGCCGGTTAATGGTGCGGGAGACGATGGCGACAATCGAAGAGCGGCTGGGTGTCGCCAAATTTGTCCGGGTCAACCGTTCTGCCCTGGCGCATCTCGACCAGATCAAGGAGATGCAGCCGACCCTGCACGGAGATTACACCGTGGTGCTGCGGGATGGCACCAAGCTGCCGCTCAGCCGCAGCCAGCGCAGCCTGCTGACCCGATTTCTCTCCGATGGAATATGACCGCAACCCACCGGGATGGATTCAAGGAAACAGAATTTTGAAAGCGTCGGCGGGCAGCGTTTGGCGCAAACGTTCCTGAGCGGCGAGGGCGCCGGCGCGATTGCCTTCGGCAAGACACAGCGTCATCGCTGCGAGCACACTGCCGGCGTCCGTGGCGGCGGTTTCCCGCGCGGGCAAGGCCTGTTTCTCCCGCCAATGCAACCGTACCTGATCCAGCCAGGCTTGCAGGCGTCGGCCGGTGAAAAGCGCATCCTGGCTGCCGCCGGCATGCAGCATGGGGCCGAGCAATTCGATCCACGGCCGGTTTTCCTGGTTGAGCCGGAGCTCGTTCGCCGGCAGGTCGGCCGCTTCAAGGACGCCGACGAAATTCATCCAGAACGCATCGGACGAACGCAACTGAGGGTTGGCGTGATCCGGTTGCATCTCGGCCAACCGGCGGCGCACGATTTCCGCGTCCGGTTTGAAATCGCCGACGGTGCCGATCAGCGCGATGGCGGGCTCCGTGGGCGAGAAATCGCCGCGCCACACCTGCGCGCGGGGAAATACCGTCAGAAACGTTCGCGCGAGAATGTTCACTTCCGTTTCCGAAAGCTGGAAGAGCGGCAGCCATTGGCAAAATAATCCGCCCGGAGCCAGAGCCGCGCGGGCGGCCTTGAACTGTTCCAATGTGAACAGCGAGCCCTCGCCCTGGCGCCAGGGCACCACGAGATCGCCGACGATCACGTCGAAATGTTCGCCCGATCCCCGGAGGAAATTGCGCGCATCGTCTTGGATCACGCGGGTGTGCGGGTTGTCGAGCACGCCGACGTTGGCGGCGCGAAAATGGGCGCGCGACGCGGCCACCACTTCGGGCACCAGTTCCATTAGGGTTATCTGGTCGACCGGATGAAACAGCGCGCCGCCCGCAGTGATGCCAGTGCCCAGGCCCAAGAACGCCACACGGTGCGGCGCGGGATGCAGCAGCAACGGCACATGCGCCTGCATGCGTTCGTCGCCAGTCGAGGCGGTGCCACCGAGGCCATAGTGATTGTTGAGTTTCAACCGGCGCGAACCGGGACGCTCGACGACGGCAGTGACCCCGTGTGTGCCTTCCGCCAATGCCAGCAATTGCTCGCCTTGGTCCGAGGCGAGCAGCACACGCGGCAAATCGATTTGTGCGATGGGCCACAGGCTTGCGATCCATCCCACGATGAGAACGAAACCAAAATTCCGGCGGGCAGCCACGCTCGGCCAGCCGACCCACAGCCATAATCCGGCGGCGAGCAGCAACGCGCCCAGCCAGAACATACTGTTCCATACGCCAAGCCAGGAAGGCAGGAAAAATCCCGCAACCAGGGCGCCGATGACAGAACCCGCGACATTCACGGCCAGCAACCGGCCGAGCGTCCGGCCGGCATTTTCGCCGGCTGTGTGACCGGCCTGTTCCATAATCGCGGGAAGGCCGAGCCCCAGCAAAGCCATTGGTGCGAGAATAAGCGCCGTGGCCAGGCCCGTGAGATGCAGCGCGTGTTCGGTCCAGCCTCCGCCGACCGACAGGTAATCGAGGTTGTTCGACAGCGTGAGAAATAATTTTGGTCCGATCCCGACCGCAAGCCCCGCAAGCATCCATGCCGCGCCGATCAGCCGATGTGGCGCAAAACCCCGTTGCAAGCCAAGCCGGGCGAGTTGCGCCCCGATCGCGAGGGCGAAGATGACAACCGCTACGATGACCGCGAAAGAATACATCGAGTTTTCATGGATCTGGGCGAAGGCGCGGTTCCAGAACACTTGCAGCGCAAAGGTCACGAAGCCGGAAATCAGCGCCGGCAGCAGCACGGGCTGTGCGGTGGCGTTTGTTTTCGCTGCGTGACGATCCTTTCTTTTTTCCAAAACGGACGGTGGTTCGCCTGGTATCGGCCTGAAGCGCCCATCGAGCCTCCAGGCGGTGAGGGCGAGCCCACCGTTGATGGCGGCACCGAGCCAGACGGCATTGGCCAGCCCGAGTTGCGGAAGGAGAAAAAAAGGAACGGCCAGCGCGCCCAAACCCGCGCCCACCGTGTTGACCATATAAAGCCAGCCGGCGGTAATTCCCAACCGGTGTTGACCGCGATCCACGAGCTGGCCAAGCAGCGGCAACGTGCCACCCATGCAGAAAGTCGGAATCAACAGGGCAACGAAGGCCACTGCGACCCGAACGGCCACGAATAGACCGGGATGGCCCGATAACATTTGAAACAGCCAGGGATAGGCCAGCTCAAACCAGGAGAGAAACGGAGCCACGAGCAACGCTCCAAGACCGACCGTCAACTCAAGCAGCGCATAAGCGCGCAGCGGCCGGGTCCAGTTTTTCGACCAGCGCCCGATCACAAGACTGCCTGCGCCCAATCCGGCAAAATACGCGGCCAGCACGGCGGCGGTGGCCGGTGCGGCCGAGCCGAACACGAGGGCGAACTGTCGCTGCCAGACGATTTCGTACACCAGCGCCACCGCTCCGGACACAAACAAGAGAAGAGCCACGGGCCCGTAAATTGGGACAGCGGGGGTGATGCTGGCTTGGCGGTTAGCGGTGGAGGCTGGTCTCATGGCAGGTGTCGAACGTGTGGACATGATCGATGTGGTGGAAAAGAAAAAAGACGGCGGCGAAATGATCGCCGTCGTCTTCGAATCAAACAGGCCTGCGTGGATCAGGCGGTCGATGGCTCAGAATTTATAGTTCAGGCTCCAGATGACCTCGTAGTTCGCGAAGGCCGCGTCACCTTGGCTGTAGACGCCGGTGGCGATGGTCTTCTGCTTGTCCGGCACGCTTTGCAGGCGGTCGCGTTGGATGGCAACCGGCACATAGAGCCGGGCCGACCAGCGGCTGCGGGAGATGCTGATGCCCGGTTCGACGGCCACGGAATAACCCGGCCGGCGGAAACCATCGCTGTGGCCGATCAAATCGTACACCATCACGCCTTCGGCGCGAAGCCCGAGGCTGAGAGACAGACCGCGGACACCGGCGACGGAATATTCCACACCGGTGCGGCCAAGATAGGTGTCGGGAATCGACATCACGGTGGTGGAGGTGTTTGAGGTCAGCACGCCGTTGGTATTCTGGGGCGTGATAGTGTAATTGGCACTGGCGTAGCCCGTAAAACCGGCCCCCAACAGCCGATAGCCATACAGGCTTAAAATGATCCCATAGCCGCCGCTTCCGGGTTGAATCGACTGGTCGACGGCATGCCGCACGGCAACGATTTTACCGGAGGTTTTGTCGAATGTCTCGAAGACGTCATTCACATCATCCCGGCCGGTCGGCAGCACCGCGCCGAGGCCGAACTGGATGTTGCCCTTGGCCGCGGGCGTGGGATTGAAAACCCAGGCATTGGCCACGGCACTAATATCGGCGAGACCGGACGACTGCGTGCTGAAGCGATCCAGAATAACGGCACTCGCATTTTTCACGACTTGGGAACGATCATGGGAAACATACGGGACCGTCAGCGAGACGCTGTAGCGCGGCGAAACGGTGTAGTTCAAATTGAGATCAGTGAAATTGGAACGGTTGATCACCTGGTCGCCGGCAGCATCGCGCTGGGCCTGATAAGCGATGCCGACATAGTGGCGGTCAGATTTGAACCAGCGATAAGAAACGGAGACATCCCAGGGCTGGGTGGTGTCTGCTTCTTCCAAAGCCTGCAAGGAGGGCAGGCCGGAGCCGTGAGCAACGACGCAGCCCTGGGCATGGGCTTGAGCGGCAGTGATAATAAAAACAGCGGCCAGCACAAGGGTGCGGACGTGTTTCGTCGTGAAGGCCAGGAGTGAATTCTCCTGACCGGTTGCGTGGATAGTCATAAGGTTCGGAATAAGGATTGGGACGATAGGTCGCGGCGACCGTGGTTATTTTCATCCGCTTGAAAATCATTTTGGGACCAAGCGCCGGACCGCTGGGGTGAGTTGCGCGCACAGCATTCATTGAATTGCCGACTCACGGCCCGTCGGAAGACGGGCCTTCCAAAAAGGCAGGAGGCTGGCCTCGCCCAGCGAGGCAATATTGTTTTGCATGCAATTCGTCCCCGGCCACCGGCAGTCCGTCCCTGTTGGCTTTTCTTTTCCGCGATCCCGCCGCATGGTTTCCCCAGCTTCCACGCGCCATGTCACAGACCAAAACATTCCTCCGGGGAAAATGACTTTTTTCATCTGCTTTAGCACAATCTGACTTTCAGTTCGGTGTTACGGGTTACGGCCCCGGTGAGTTTAGGGACTCCCGGGGCTGCTCGTTTCACCCCGGAATTTTGTCACTTCGTCCCTATGGTGTTTCTTTTCCTTATAATTTTCCCAGCTTTCGCCCGCAATCCCGGTTCGCTCACACGAAAAGCGACTATCCCCGTCCGTCACCCCTCCCCCATGAAATTACCACGCGTTCTTATGCTGGCGCTCGCCGTCATTGCTTTCACCGGACCGCTCGCCTTCGGCGACAACGCCGTCCTCTATTGGAATGAGCAGGCGCTCAATTCCATCCGGCTGGCGCGCAATCCCCCGCCGATGTCGTCGCTGTTTCTTGCGACCTACCACGTCGCGATCTTTGATGCCGTGAATGGTATCACCCATTCGCATCATGGCTGGTTGATTAATGAATCGGCGCCAGCGGGCGCCAACATGGATGCCGCGGTTGCTGGTGCGGCTCATGCCGTCATGGTTGCGCTCTGGAGCCCGACCACCAATCCGCACAATCTTCAAGTCATATACGAAAAAGCCCTGGCCTCCATCCCCGAAGGTCAGCCCAAGGCGGACGGGCTCGCTTGGGGCAAACACGTCGCCGAGGCCGTGCTGGCCAAACGCGCGACCAGCGGTTTCGACAAACCCATTCCCGGGCAATACAGCAGTACCGAACAGGGTAAATGGCGGGAAACAGCGCCCAATTTCCGCCCCCCGCTGCTGCCGTTCTGGGCAAAAGTAACTCCATTCGTGATGACCGCGCCGGAGCAGTTCCGCTGTCCGCCGCCCAACACGGTCGACTCGAAGGAATATGCGGAAGAGATAGCCTATGTGGCCAAAGTCGGGCCCCGGGACGGCGCCGATCGCACCGAATACCAGACCCTGAGCACGCCCTTCTGGATGGATGATCTGGGTACGGCTACGCCGCCGGGACATTGGAACGTCATCGCCGAGGATCTGGCCCGCCGCAACCACCTCTCCGTTCCCGATGCAGCCCGGTTATTCGCATTGCTCAACATCGCCGAGGCCGACAGTGCGATTTCCTGCTGGGATACCAAGTTTTTCTACCGCACCTGGCGTCCGGAGACCGCCATTCGGGAAATCGACCCGAAGGTGAATCCCATGGCAAAACCGAATCCGGAATTCATTCCCAACCTGGCCTCGCCGCCGTTCCCGTCCTATTCGTCGGGGCACAGCACCTTTTCTGCCGCCGGAGCCCGGATGCTCGCCCATTTCTTCGGCACCGACGACATCGAGTTCACGACAACGTCCGACGGTCTGCCGGGCGCGGTGCGCACTTTCAAAAAACTGTCCGATGCGCAGCGCGAAGCCGGCATGAGCCGCGTTTGGGGTGGCATCCACGTGATGTCGGATAATCTCGAGGGGCAAAAAGCCGGCGTCAAAATCGCCGACTGGACTTTTGAAAACGCGCTCACCCCGGTAAAATAGCCGGCCAATGGTTTTGAATTCCGACATGCCGGCAGCGAACTCCGGTCCATGCCCCGACGATGGGGCCACCACGCTCTCGTGGATACTGCGAATCGGCGTGGCGGGCTGCTTCGTCGGGCACGGAGCTTTTGGCATCATCACCAAGGCGGCTTGGGTGCCTTATTTTGCGGTTGGCGGAATCAGCGAGCCGTGGGCCTGGCGGCTGATGCCCTGGATCGGCACGATGGACATCTTGATGGGGTTGCTCGCTCTCCTCTGGCCCTGCCGGGTGCTGTTCATGTGGGCGGTTATTTGGTGTATCTGGACCGCGCTGCTCCGGCCGCTTTCCGGCGAGCCGTTTTGGGAGGCGCTCGAGCGCGCTGGCAACTACGGCGTGCCGCTGGCGATTCTCACCGTTGTCGGCGTGAGCGGCTCCTGGTTTGGCCGCCTGCCGGACAAGTGGTCGGCGCTTTCTGCGCCCGTCCGGCTGAGATGGGCTCTGCGGCTTACGACTTTCACTTTGCTCGCTGGTCACGCCGGACTTGGTTTCTTTTCACACAAGGCCGGCTTGGCCCGCCACTACGCCGCCCTCGGCGTTTCCGCTCCCGCGGCGCTTGTACCGCTGGTCGGTGCGTTCGAGTTTTTTCTTGCCGGGCTCGTCCTGCTCTTTCCACGTCCGGCGCTGCTCATCGGCGTGTGTCTCTGGAAGATCGCGACCGAGGCGCTTTTCCCTCTCTCCGGTGCGCCGCTGTGGGAGGTGGTCGAACGTTTCGGCAGTTACACCGCGCCCCTTGCGCTCGCACTTCTGCTCACCCGTTCCCGTCCGGTACTTTCCTCGCAGACTTTTCTCACGACCTAACCACGCTCACCCCATGTTTAAATCCACGCTCTCCACCGCCGTGCTGCTCTGCACGGCGTCGCTCGCCCTTGCCGCCGATTATACCGCCGTGCCGTTGGCGGTGCGCCCCGCCGCCCCTGCGGGCGCGAAACCTTTTTCGATCCTTTCCGCCGCCGACACCGGCGTGACCGTGCCGAATGTCTTCAATGACCCGCGCATGTGGGGCGCCCGTTTTCGCGAGCTGACCCTCGGTGCGGTGGAGACGGGCATTGCGGTCGCGGATTTCGACCGCGACGGCCGGCCGGACATATTCGCGGTGTCGAAAAACGGGCCATGCGCGCTCTATCACCAGGTCGCTCCGTACAAGTTCGAGGACATCGCGGCCAAGGCCGGGGTGCTATGCGACGAACCGGGCTCCAGCAAGACCGGCGCGACCGTCGTGGACATCAACCAAGACGGCTGGCCCGATATCTACGTCTGCCGCTACGACGCGCCAAATCTTCTCTTTATAAATAACAAGGACGGCACTTTCACCGAAAG
>CAZIQP010000038.1:0-11221 GCA_964541315.1 uncultured Opitutaceae bacterium | reverse complement strand
GGCTGGCCCGACATCTATGTGGCCAACGACTTTGAGACACCCGACCGCCTCTACCTCAACAAGGGCGACGGCACCTTCACCGACGTGGTCGATGAGCGCCTGCCGCACGTCACCTACTTCTCGATGGGCGCCGATGCCGGCGACATCAACAACGACGGATTAATCGATTTTCTGATCACCGACATGCGCGACCGCAATCACGCGGAGTTCATGACCGGCATGGAGGAGATCGGTCGCGGGTTGTGGGAGATGGAGCGGGTGAACGAACTTATTCCCCAATACATGTGGAACGCGGTCTACCTCAACACCGGCACCGACCATTTTGCCGAGGTTTCCCATCTCACCGGCATGGATGCCACGGGCTGGACCTGGTCGGCCCGTCTCGGCGATCTCGATAACGACGGCCGGCTCGACGTGTTCGTCACCGCCGGCATGATCCGCAATTTCATCGACGCTGATCTCGTCGACAAGCAAAACATCGCGCCCACGCTCGCGGCGCGTGCGAACGTCTGGAAAAACGCCCAGCCGCGTCACGAGACAACCCTTGCCTATCACAACCTCGGCGATCTGAAATTCGCGAATGTCTCGAAGGAATGGGGCCTGGACCACGACGGCGTCAGCTTTGGCTGTGCGCTCGCCGACCTCTCGGGCAACGGCAACCTCGACCTGATTTTTGCGAATTACAACGAACCGCCGACGATCATTCGCAACAACGGCACCAGTGGCCACCGGGTGGAAATCAAGCTGGCCGGCCGTGCGCCCAATCTCGACGGCATCGGGGCCGAACTCCGCATCGAAACGGCGGCGGGTGTGCAGGTGCGCCAGCTCTTCACCGAGCGCGGCATTGTGGCCAGTGAGCCGCCGTTGGTCCATTTCGGCCTCGGTAACGATACCATCATCAAGAAACTCACCATTCACTGGCCGCGCGGCCAGGTGCAGGTGATTGAAAATCTTCCGGCCGACCAGTTGCTGACGATCAGTGAGCCGGTCTTGCCCGAAGGCGCGAAGCCCGCTCCCGCCATCTTCAAGACCCCGGCCCGCCCTGATGCGATCTTTGCCGAGTCCGCCGCCAGCCAGGGCTTGAAACACACCAACAGCATTCGTCCCTTCGACGAATTCACCCGCCAGCGGCTGCTGCCGCGCCGGCTCAACGGTCAGGGTCCGGTGCTGGCCGTGGCCGATGTCAATGGCGACGGGATTGACGACATCTTCGTCACCGGCACGGCCGGACAGGCCGGCGAACTTTTCCTCGGCCAGCCCGACGGCAAATTCGCCTCTGCGCCAAACCAGCCTTGGGCCGATGCGGCGGAGGCTGATGATGTGGGCGCGACCTTCCTCGACGTGAATGGCGACGGCTTCCCCGACCTTTATATTTCTGCCGGTGGCGTGCAGAGAAATCAGGGCGATCCGCTGCTCAACGATAGGCTCTATCTCAACGATGGCCATGGCAAATTCAGCCTGGCCCCGGAAGGGACGTTGCCGGCCGACGGGGAAAGCACCACGGCGGTCGCTGCGGCTGATTTTGATCAGGACGGGAAAACCGATCTCTTTGTCGGCGGGCGCGTCGTTCCGGGCAAATATCCCGAGACGCCGCGCAGTTTCCTCTATCACAACGAAGGCGGAAAACTTGTGGACGTGACTGACAAGCTGGCTCCCGGTTTGCGCCACATCGGCATGGTCACCGCGGCGGTGTGGGCTGATGTCGATGGCGACAAGCGCCCCGATCTCCTGCTTGCGCTCGAGTGGGGGCCGATTGCCTATTTCCATAACACCGGTCATGGCTTCGAGGATCTCACCGCGAAGTCCGGCCTCGCCGGAATCACCGGCTGGTGGAGCGCCCTCACGGTGGCCGATGTCAACGGCGACGGTCGGCTCGATCTCATCGCCGGCAATGTCGGTCTCAACACGAAGTATCGCGCGAGCGTGACCGAGCCCACGCAGCTTTTCGCGGGGGATTTCGAGGACAACGGCAAGGACCAGCTCATCGAGGCCCAGTTTGAAAACGGCAAACTCTTCCCGCTGCGCGGCCGCAGCAAGCTGGCCTACGCGTTCCCCTGGTTGCCGAAGAAATTCCCCACTTATCAGGCGTTTTCGCAGGCGACCGTGGAGGATATCTTTGGCGCCGATCATCTGGCCAAGGTGCGCAAACTCGCCGCCACCGAACTCGCGAGCGGCGTGTTTCTCCAGCAGAAAGACGGGACTTTCAAATTCCAGGCACTGCCGCAGGTCGCGCAGATCGCCCCGATCAATTCGATCGTCGCCCGCGATCTGGATGGCGACGGCAAGCTCGACCTCTTCTGTGTCGGCAACAACTTCGGTCCCGAAGCCAACACCGGCCGCTTCGACGGCGGCTTGGGCGTGCTCTTGAAGGGCGACGGCCATGGCGGCTTCACTCCGCTTTCGCCGGCGCAATCCGGTTTGCTCGTCACGGGTGACGCGCGTTCCGCCGTGGCCGTGCGTGTGGCCGGTTCGAAACAACCCGCCATCGCCGTGTCACGTTGCGACGGTCCGTTGCTCCTGTTTACCCCGGCAAACCGCTGATCAGTCAATCCACATACCCATGAACTACGCCACACCCACGACGCTCATCACTTTGCTGCTCCTCGGAGCAGCCCTGCCGGCCAACGCGGCCGATGGTGTTCCCGCCGCTCCCGCACCGGCGGCTTCATCCGGCATTCCTGCCACCCTGAAGCCGCTTACCTTTGACGAGGGGCGCGGCGTCTTCGAGTTCACCGAACGGCTGCGCTTTGAGGACCGTCAGGATAACTTTGATTTCAACTCCGCCGCCCACTCGCCGACCGACGGCAACTGGTTTCTCCAACGTTTCCGGGCCGGACTGACCTGGAAATCGTCCGCCGATTTTTCCTTCCAGTTGCAGTTGCAGGATGTGCGGGAATTGGGTTCCGAGCGGCCGAAGGTGCCGTTCATCCTCGGTGCGGAAGGCAACGATGCGCTGGATCTGCGCATTGCCTCCGTTTCGTGGGGCGATGCGAAAAAATCCCCCGTGGTGTTCACCCTCGGACGGCAGGTGCTCTCCTTCGGCGAGGAGCGGCTGGTGGGTCCGGGCGATTGGAATAATTTTGCCCGCACGTTTGACGCGGGAAAACTCGTCTGGTCGGTCGTGCCGGGCAAGACGACCGCCACAGCGTTCGTCAGCAGTGTCGTCAATATCGAGGGCAACAATCTTGGCGACGGATGGAAGTTCGACCATTCGAGCAGCAACGATATTTTCAGCGGAGTTTATGTGACAACCAAGCTCGACGCAACCAGCGTGCTGGACGGCTACCTGCTGTGGCGCGACAAGAAGGATAACAATCCCATCTACAATGCGCCGACGACGGCGATTCCCGCGGCAGCCCGCACCGCCGCAGCCTATGATATCGGACAGGATGTGTTCACGCTCGGCACCCGTTTTTTTGCCCCGCCGAAGGATGGGGAATTCGATTCTGAATTCGAAGGCGCCTGGCAATGGGGTCACGTCAACCGCCAGACCACGGCGGCCACCGGTTCGTATGCCGGCAGCACCCCCACACTGGATCAGCAGGCCTGGGCGATCCACGCCTTGGTCGGCTACACGCCCAAGGGTCTGCCCGGCAAGTTGCGCTTTGACGTCGAGTACAACGTGGCTTCCGGCGACACCAACCGCACCGATGACAAGAACGGTTCGTTCATGACGATGTTTCCCAGCGGTCACAAGTGGTATGGTTTCATGGATGTGATTGGTTGGAAAAATCTCCGCGAGACGGTCGCGACGATGCGGTTCACCCCATTGCCCAAGACCGCCGTGCGGGTTGATTATCACTCGTTCTCCCTCTACTCGTCCCAGGACGCATGGTATCGGAAGAACGGCGTGGCCACCGTCCGCCCGCTGAATGCCGCGGCGCAAAATGCCCCGCGCGATGCCGGCGACGAACTCGATCTGACGTTCACCTGGACCCCGCGTCCCTGGGCCACGTTTGATGTGGGCTGGTCAAAGTTTTTTGCCGGTTCCTACCTGCAGGCCACCGGCGCGAAAAGCGACGCCAGCTTTTTCTATCTTCAGACCACGTTCAAGCTGTAGCGCGATATTGGCGCGGACTGGTGGACTCGCCCTGCTGCTGAAGGCGGACGGTCGAAGTGGCTGCACGGCGCTTCCGCGCGGGTTTTTATTGGACAATCGGGCCGGGGGTCACATTCCAGAGGCCAAGCTTGCCTTTCGGTTGGAAAATGGAGAACAACCAGACCTGTTTTAGCAGTTAAAATGGGCCTATAGCTCAATGGTTAGAGCAGGGGACTCATAATCCCTTGGTTCACGGTTCAAATCCGTGTGGGCCCACCAAATTTCCCCGATAAACCGCTTGGTCTTTCCCCCGCCTGCCGGCAGTTTGCTCCGAGTTACCCCATGCCCAACCCCGACAAGGTCGCACAGTTCATCCGGCGCTGGTCCGACAAGGAAGCTTCCGAGCGTTCCAACTACGGGTTGTTTCTCACCGAGCTGTGCGACATCCTCGATGTCCCGCGCCCCGATCCCGCCGGCCCGGATACCGCGCGCAATGCCTACGTTTTCGAGCGCGCCGTCACTTTCCAGCATCGCGGTGACAAAACATCCACCGGCTTCATCGATCTCTACCGGCGCGGCAGCTTCGTCCTCGAAGCCAAGCAATACACGGCCTATAAAACCGAGGCGACCGAGCTGGCCCTTGGCGAACCGCTCGCGAAAAACAAACGCGCCGTGCGTGGCTCCGAAGCGTGGGATCGTGCCATGATGGAGGCCCAGAGTCAGGCCGACCGTTACGCCCGAAGCCTGCCCACCGATGAGGATCCGCCGCCCTTTCTCCTCGTCGTCGATGTCGGCCACGTCTTCGAGCTCTACGCCGATTTTTCCCAAAAGGGGAAAGCCTACCTCCCATTCCCTGACGCTCGCGCCCACCGCATCCGGCTCGCCGACCTCGCGCGCGAAGAGGTGCGCGCCAAGCTCCGGGCCGTCTGGCTCGACCCGCATTCCCTCGATCCGTCCAAGATCGCCGCCCGGGTCACCCGCGAAGTGGCCGGACATCTCGCCGAACTCGCCAAGCTCTTTGAGAAAAAGCACGATCCCGCAACGGTCGCCGCCTTTCTCTCCCGCTGTCTCTTCTGCATGTTCGCCGAGGACGTCGAGCTGTTGCCCAAGGACAGCTTCACGCAACTCCTCGAATCGGTGAAAGGCGATCCCGGTGCAGCCGTTCCGTTGCTGAAAGGCCTGTTCGACGAGATGAACAAAGGCGGCTACTCGCTCGCCCTGCGCCAGACGCTCCTGCATTTCAACGGCGGACTTTTCGCCGACTCCACCGTGCTTCCGCTCAACGGCACGCAGCTCGGCCTGCTGATCACCGCCGCCAAACAGGATTGGAAGCACGTCGAGCCCGCCATCTTCGGCACTTTGCTGGAACGCGCGCTCAATCCCGCCGAGCGCCACAAGCTCGGCGCGCACTACACGCCCCGCGCCTACGTCGAGCGGCTCGTGCTCCCCACCGTGGTCGAGCCCCTGCGCGAGGAGTGGTCGGGCGTGAAGACCGCCGCTGTCACCTACGCCACGCGTGGCGACCTGAAGGCCGCGATCAAGGAAACCCGCGCCTTCCACCATAAACTCTGCGCCGTGCGCGTGCTCGATCCCGCCTGCGGCTCCGGCAATTTTCTCTACGTCACCCTCGAGCACCTCAAGCGGCTCGAAGGCGAGGTGCTGCAGCTCATCGAATCCTTCGGCGAAAACATGCGGCTCGATCTTGGCGGCGAGACCGTCGATCCGCACCAGTTCCTCGGGCTCGAGATCAATCCCCGCGCCGCCACCGTTGCCGAGCTCGTGCTGTGGATCGGTTATCTCCAATGGCACCACCGCAACCGCGGCGCCACCGAGTGGCCCCAGCCCGTGCTCCGCGCGTTCAAGAACATCGAGTGCCGCGACGCCGTGCTCGCCTACGAAAAAGAAGAATTCGCCAAAGACGAGAAGGGTGCGATCCGCTACGTCTGGGACCGTAAGACCACCAAGGTCGACGCTGTCACCGGTCGCGATGTCCCCGACGACAAAGCCATCATCCCGCTCAAGACCTACGTCGATCCACGCCCAGCAAAGTGGCCGCAGGCAGATTTCATCATCGGTAATCCGCCCTTTCTCGGTAAAGGGAGAATGCGTGAAGACTTGGGTGATGGTTACACCGAGACGCTTCGTGCCGCTTATCCCGATGTGCCGGAGAGCGCCGACTTCGTGATGTATTGGTGGTACAAAGCGTCCGAGGAAACGCTTTCGAGCCGGACGCTACGCTTCGGTTTGATCACCACCAACAGTATCAAGCAGACATTTAATCGTCGCGTGGTGAAACGAGCGCTGCTGGAGGGGGTTTCACTGCGCTTTGCGATTCCTGATCACCCATGGGTGGATACATCTGATGGCGCTGCTGTCCGCATTGCCATGACCGTTGGTGTGCTCGGCAATCCAAACTATGTGCCGGGTCGCCTTGAAGAGGCACCTCCTGATCCCGGTGCATTTCCGGGCGAGCTGCTTTTGCTCCACTCCGAAACCCCATTGGATGACGGTTCTGCCGACGTAATCTTTTCAGCACTTCATGGTCGCATAGGCTCCGGCCTGAATATCGGGGCCGAACTTGAAGACGCAATCGCGCTCAAATCGAATGATCGCCTTACATCGATGGGTGTGATGTTGGCCGGTTCGGGCTTCATCTTAACCGCTGAAGAAGCTTCCGAGTTGGCAAAGCGAGAGCCCAAGGTCGTAGGCACGGTATTGCGGCAGTATCGGAACGGACGAGACCTTACCGAGCAGCCACGGTTCGCATCAGTTATCGATTTCACCGGGTTAACGGCTGAAGCGGCCAGGGTCAGTTTTCCAAAGACCTACGATATGGTTTTGACGCGCGTGAAACCGGAGCGCGATGGCAACCGAGATAAACAGTTCAGGCTGAAATGGTGGCTGTTTGGGAGAATGAGACCTGAACTCCGTGCGTTGGTGGCAGGGCGCGCACGTTTTATCGCCACTGTCGAAACATCAAAACATAGACTGTTCCAGTTTTTGGATTCCACGATATTGCCCGATCACCGGCTGATCGCCATCGGTTCGGATGACGCGTTTCATTTGGGTGTTTTGTCCGGATATATTCATATCGTCTACTCTTTGGCCGCGGGCGGCACTCTCGAGGATCGACCAGTCTACAACAAATCCCGCTGCTTCGATCCGTTTCCCTTCCCCGACTGCACCGGGAAGCAGAAAGAAAAGATTCGAAAGCTGGCGGAGGAACTCGATTCCCACCGCAAGCGTGCCCAGCAGCAGCACGGCCTCGGCCTGACCGACATCTACAACGTCCTCGAAAAAGTCCGCGCCGGCACCCCGCTCACCACCAAGGACAAGACGATCCACGACGCCGCGCTCGTTTCCACGCTCAGGCAACTGCACGACGATCTCGATGCCGCCGTGGCCGACGCGTACGGCTGGAGCTGGCCGCTGACCGACGCCGAGATTCTCGAAAAAATTGTTGCCCTCAATGCCGCCCGCGCCGCCGAGGAAGCCAAAGGCCACATCCGCTGGCTCCGCCCCGATTACCAGAAGCCCCTCTTCGCCGGAGAAAAGCAATCCGATTTTGGATTGGAAACGATAGGAGCGGGTTTACCCCGCGATTCGGCCGGTGGCAAATCGCGGCGTAAAGCCGCTCCTACCTCCAAGGCCAAGAAAATCCCGTGGCCCAAATCCATCGCCGACCGCGCGAAAGCGGTCGAAGCCGCCCTCACCGCCGCCGAACAGCCGCTCACCGCCGCCGATCTCGCCAAGCAATTCAGCCACGTGAAAGGCCAGGAAGTCGCCGAGATCCTGGAGACCCTCGCCGCTCTCGGCCGCGCCCACCAAGGCGACGCCAAAGGCACCTACATGCGATAACATCCACGCGCTTCGAAACCGCCCCAAATACTTCCGCTTCATCGCAGTGAAATAGAAACTATGAAATCATCCGCAGGATTGATCAAAGCAGTCTGCGCAAGCCGCCCGTTCTTAAATATGCGATCGGCATCGAGGCACTCCTGGCATTTGCTGCTCTTTTCTCAGCTTTCGTAGCCGAACTTGCCGCTTCGTCGTCTATCACCGTTCTACCCTGAACTTTTGTTGCGTTTTAATCCCCCCATGAAAACATCTCCGTCCGCCCGTCTGTGCAGCCTCCTGTTGGCTACCTTCGTCTCCACCGGCCTTACCCTGCCAGTGCTTCGCTCCGCCGAGCCGCTACCAACTGTCGCTAAACTTGCCGCCAACGCTCCTGTGACCGTTATCGAAAATGGCGCCGACTCCTGGACGCTCGACAACGGCATCGTCAAGGCGACGGTGTTGAAAAGCTCCGGCAAAATGACGTCGCTTGTTTACAACGGGCTCGAGACCTTGAACGGCCGCTCGGAGAGCTGGGAGCAACTGGCGACCGGCACGGTAACACCGTCGGTCACGATTGACCCGGCGAAGAACGGCGGCGAGCGTGCCGAGGTGGCGGTGAAAGGGGTGACGGGCGTCATGGACATCGAGCTGCGCTACGCGTTGGAGCGTGGCGTCAGCGGTTTCTACACCTACGCGATTTACTCCCACGAAGCCGGTCATCCCGCCGCACGGGAGGGCGAGAGCCGTTTTATCAACCAGCTCATCCCGGACTTCGACTGGCTCTCGGTCGATGCCGATCGCAACATGCCGATGTGCAGCAACGCGGACACGCGCGCCGGCGTCGTCATCCACGCCAAGGAGCAGCGCATCCTGAGCACCGGCATCTACAAGAATTCCGTCGAGCACAAATACAGTTACTGCGCGGAAATGTACAAGCTCCCCGCCTACGGCTGGTCCAGCATCAAGGACCACGTCGGCATCTGGCTCATCAATCCCTCCAACGAATATCTCGGCGGCGGCCCGACGCGGATCGATCTGGTCTGCCACATGGGGGCGACGATGCTCGATTACTGGACCTCGGGCCACTACGCCGGCGGCGCCGCGTGCAACATTCCCTCCGGGGAAACCTGGAACAAGGTCGTCGGCCCGATCTTTGTTTACTGCAATTCGCTCCAAAGCGCCCAGGCACCTTCGCCGGCCGATCTCGACACGCTGAAGGCCACGGAGGGCAATCCCACCATCCCGCCCGCGTGGACGGCCAACGCGAACGCCCTGTTCAACGACGCGCTCGAAAAAGCCAGGACCGTTAAAACCCAATGGCCCTACGCCTGGGTGCAGGGCGTGGATTATCCGCAGAAAACCGGGCGCGCCACCGTCACGGGCAAGCTCGCGCTCAACGATCCGCAGGCGGCTTCGACCAGGCTGCCGAATTTGTGGGTTGGTCTGACCCATCCGGATTTCATGGGCGAGGGCGGGGCCTTTGCCCTGCGCTCGGGCAACGGCAAACTTGTCACTTGGGATCACGACGCGAACTACTACCAGTTTTGGGCCGAAGGAAGTGAGGACGGCCAGTTCTCGATCGCGAATGTCCGCCCCGGCACTTACACGCTGCACGCGTTTGCCAACGGCGTGCTCGGTGAATTCGCGAAGACCGAAATCACCGTCGAGGCCGGCAAAGCCGTCGACCTCGGCCAGCTCGAATGGAAGCCCGTGCGTCATGGCAAACAGGTTTGGGAAATCGGCTACCCGGATCGGACCGGCGGAAAATTTTTCAAGGGCGACGGCGCGAACTACTGGCTCTGGGGCTGGGGCCTGCGTTACCCGCTGCTTTTCCCCAACGACATCACCTACACGGTCGGCAAAAGCGATTACCACAAGGACTGGTTTTTCCAGCAGGTGCCGCACGGCGAATCGACCGAGTGGTTGAATCCGGCGGCGAAAGATCCCGCCAACCAGCGCTTCGGCTGGGTCAGGGCGGAGTCGCAGGAAAAATATCCTACCACCAACGAGGCCGGTCCGTGGCGCGTCTACGGTCATGGTCGCGCGACGACCTGGACGATCAAGTTCAACTTCGATCATGTGGGCAAAGGCCAGGCGGCCCTCCGCGTGGCGCTGGCCGGGGCCGACGGCTCGGGCGGTCTCGGCGTGGGCGTCAACGGCAAGAGTGTCGGCATCATCCGGACCGTTGCCACCAACGCTCTGCGCTATAACACCAACAAGGGCATCTGGCGCGAATACATCCAGACCTTCGACGCCGCCTTGCTGAAGCCCGGTGAAAACGAAATGACCCTCACCGTCCCCGCCGGCGAACTCACCACGGGCGTGGTCTACGATTACCTGCGGCTCGAACTCGACGAGGAGGCCAAACCCGCCGCCGCAGTCGCGGTGGCCAACTAGCGGCGAAGTCTTGCGCGGTCCGTTTAATTTTTTCCGATCCATGCTCCGCTTCACGTTCTGTTTCCCGTCGCGCAATCGCTGCCGGCCTTCCGTGCCCTCGCTCCTGCCGCTCGCGGCGTTTGCGATCGGTGCGGCGGTGCTGTGCCCTTTCGCCGCAGTCGCCCAACCTCCTGTTCTCCCGGTGGAAGAACCCGGGGTCGCTGGCGCCGCGGCCGCACCCGGTGCGAATGCCCGGCCTCCCCGAGACACGCCCGAAATGATCGCCGCCGCGCTGAAAGACATCCCGGCCGTTCCACCGGGGCCGTTCGGGGAATCGTGGGAATCCATCGGGAAGAATTATCACGATCCCGAGTGGTTTCGTGACGGCAAATTCGGCATCATGATGCACTGGGGCATCTACTCCGTGCCGGCGCACGGCAGCGAGTGGTATGTCCGCTACATGTATGGCGGCAACGCCGGCATCATGCAGTGGCACACGGAGCATTTCGGGCCGCCGACCAAGTTTGGCTACAAGGATTTTCTGCCGATGTTTACCGCGGCGAAGTGGGACCCCGACGCCTGGGCCGCCCTTTTCAAGAAGGCCGGCGCCAGATACGTCCTCGCCCCGGGCGAGCATCACGACGGCTTTTCCAACTGGGACAGCGCGATCAATCCCTACAACGCCAAAAACTACGGCCCGCATCGCGACCTCGACGGCGACCTCATCAGGGCTTTGGAAAAAGCCGGCCTGAAGACCGGCATCTCCGATCACTCCAGCTTCCACTTCGTCTTCATTCCCGCGTTGGCCGGCAGCGATCAATACGACCCGCAGTGGGCCGGTTTCTACAACGTCGCGGACCGCAGCGAGGCGGCCCGGATCAAATTCATGCACGACTGGGTGGCGAAGAGGATTGAGACCATCGAAAAATATCATCCCGACATGCTCTGGTTCGACATGAACACCGACCA
>CAZIQP010000037.1:26639-29443 GCA_964541315.1 uncultured Opitutaceae bacterium | reverse complement strand
AAAATGAGCGGCACGATCCTCGGGCACTGCATCGACGCAGTCACCGGGAAAATCCTGTGGTCGGTGAAACTTCACGGGCCGACGGAGAGCCCGATGCTCTACGCTTACAGCGACTCGACCTCGCCCACGCCGATCGCGGATGGCGAACATGTGTGGTTTTTCAACAACAGCGGCGAAATGGGCTGCTGGGATTATGCGGGCCGGGAGATCTGGCGCCGGAGTTACACACCCTGGGGCCGGCCGTATCCGTTCAACAAGCAGCATGAGCCGATCCTTTTCGGCGATGTGATTTTGAACGTGGAACCGCTCGACGGCAATCCGCCGGGAAAAAACGGCTGGAATTTTCTGCGCGCGATCGACAAGCGCACCGGCCAGACGCGCTGGATCGCGGAAGACGGCACGACCACCTATTGCACCTCGGTGTTTGGCCATACGGCGGACGGGCGTCCGGCAATCCTCACCGGACGCGGCGGCCATCATGATGTGCCCGAGCGCCCGGTCGGGCTGTCGCTGGTGGATCTCTCGCCCGGACACGAGGGCAAGACAATCTGGCGTTTCGTCGCGGACACCGATGCGGACGGGCTGCCGCTGAAGGAGCCGGGCTCCGTGGCCGCGCCCACCTGGCAGGTGCTCTACACTCTGCATTGGGACCAGGAGTTTGCGTATTGGTTTCGCCTGAACCCCGAGGAGACCCACTTGGTGATCGACAGCCGCAACGGGAAACTGGTGCGCGAGCAGTCGTTGATCCGCGGCGTGGACTACCGTCAGTGGGACCCGGCGGCGAAGAAATATCTCGAGCACCTCAACGTGAACCTGCGCGACATGCGCGAGCTCTCGCCGCGCAGCCCGCTGGCGGCGGACGAGGTGATGCGGGTGCTGCCGGCCTGGCACTGCAACATCGTGCTCAATGGCTATCACTATTTCCTCACGACGACGGCGCACCGCCGCAACACCCACCCGCCGAAGGGGCGGGGCGGCCCCTCGCACTGCATCGCCCGGGTGAACATTGCGACCGGCAAGGTCGAATATCTGGAGGTGCCGGTGACGGTGATTCGCAAACCCGGCGTGCCCGACGAGCCAGTCTATGGTGTCGCGGTGCGCACGACCACACTCAACTCGCAAGGCCAGGACGTGGCGCAGGAGGACCGTTCGCGCACCGATGGCTGGGAGATCCCGGCATTCTGGGGCAGTCCGGTGGCGGTCAACGACCGGATTTTTTTCACGACCATGCTCGGCATCACTTACGTCATCGATTCGAAAGCCGCGGTGCTGGATGAGAAGGCGCTGCTTGCGATCAACGATCTCGGTCCGTCGGGTGAAACGTGGAGCCTGAATTCGATCAGCTACGACAACGGCAGAATCTACCATCGCAGTCTCAAGGAACTGGTTTGCATCGCCACGACAGGCGGGGCGGCTGCGGGCGTCCGGCCGCCGCCCAAGACCTGGATCGATCCCGACACGGGTCATCGCGTGATCCGTCTGACGGACGAACCCGGCACCGACAGCTTTTATTTCAACGTCAATGCGTATACGCCCGACGGCCGGGAGATGGCCTATACCACGGACGACGGCAGCATCGGCCTCGTGAATCTCACAAGTTTTGAAAACCGGATCGTCGTCCAAGGTCCCGTCAAAGCGGTGGCCGTCGGACGCAAGACGCCCACCCTCTATTATACAAAGCGGACGGGCGATCCGCTTTTTACCGAGCTTTGGTGCACCAACGTGGCCACCGGAGTTGTCCGGAAGATTGCGGATCTTCCGCGCCGTGCCGGCATAGATACCATCAACGCCGATGAGACCCTGGCTGCCGGAACTTTCGTCGAGGGCGATGCGACCAGCGATGGCATTTATGGCGCAATGCCGGGCACCCCGGCCGGAACGGTCAGCCAGAACAAGCTCACGCCATTGAACAAAGGCCAGATGATGGCCCAGCGCCTGGCGGCGAAACTGCCGATGACGCTCTACACAGTGAATCTAAACACGGGCAAGACCGGCGTCATTATGGAGCATAGCACGGACTGGCTCAATCACCTGCAATTTTCGCCCGTTGATCCGACTGAGCTGATGTATTGTCACGAAGGTTCGGGCTGGCGGGTTGACCGCCTGTGGACGATCCGGACCGATGGCACGGAGAACACCATGATTCCCAATGAGCCGGGCCGGAATCGGATCATCGAAACGGAACTCGCCGGGCATGAGTGGTGGAGCCGCGACGGACGGACGATCTATATCGACCTGCATTTTCTCAAAGGCGTGGTCGGCTTTCTCGCCGCCTACAATCTCGATACCAAAAAACACACTTGGTATCATTATGAGCAGAACGAGTCGGAAATTCATTTCAACCTCTCACCGGATGGAAAAACCTTCTGTGGTGATGGCTCCCCGCGGCCAAACAACCAGGCGATTTTTCTCCTCCATCCCGAATTGATTCCCGACGACCAGACACTGGGCACGGACCTGATCAGCGGAGGCGTTCTCCGGCCCGAGAAACTCTGCATCATGGCCAGGACGGCGATTCATGGGGAGCACAATTACCGGCTCGAACCGAATGTCAGTTTCACGCCCGATCAGAAGTATGTGGTCTTTCGCTCCAACATGTTCGGTCCCGATTACGCCTTTGCGGTCGAAGTTGCCCAAGCCGCCTCTCCTTGACCGTGCGGCGCATGAAATATTCGAAAATATCGGGCAGTGGCCGTGGGTTTAATTATGCGGTACTTCGAACTGGAACCTCCGGGCAGATTTCCAAGCAATTTCCAAGCATTGGCTGCTTCACGTCATCTCTAGCCCGTAAAGAAGTTAATTTG
>CAZIQP010000037.1:0-26539 GCA_964541315.1 uncultured Opitutaceae bacterium | reverse complement strand
ATTTCCAAGCATTGGCTGCTTCACGTCATCTCTAGCCCGTAAAGAAGTTAATTTGCTATCTTACTGTCAGAAACAGCGCTTATTGATCAGCGGGAACAAATTCGCTTTTGAATCAATATCTTCTAGAGCCCTTTGGCCTACGACCCACACCCCTCACCACCAAGCTTCAACGCCGCGGTAACAGCATGCCTGTTCGCTGTGGCATTGACTTATGTTTGAACTAAATACTAGCTCCTAATGCCTATGAACCCTACACCCCAAGCTACACATGCGCGCCGGCTTCTGCTGGCGCTGACCTGCACGATGGCGTTCGCGCCATCTGTCTGGTCGCAAGTCAAAGACAAAGATCCGGCCACCGCGAAGCCAACCGCTGAAAAACCTGCCCCCGCCAAGTCGGTCGTGACGAGCACCACTACTTCGTCGTCAGGCAAGGACGAGGATACGGTTGTTCTCTCTCCCTTCGTCGTGTCGACTGAAAAGGACTCCGGTTACTTTGCCGCGAACACCCTGGCCGGCAGCCGTCTGAACACCAATATTGGCGATCTGGCCGCGTCGATCACGGTCGTCACCAAGCAGCAGCTCGAAGACACCGGTTCGGTTGATATCAACGACGTGTTCCGTTATGAGGCGAATACGGAAGGTGCTTCCAGCTACACGCCCTCCACTGTGAGCCGCGGTAATTTCCGCGACAGCATTGGGGGTTGGAGCAATGACGTGGATGGCGGAGCGAATGGCATTGCCACAGCCAACCGCGTGCGTGGTTTGGGCGCGGCGGATACTGCGCTGAACAACTATCCAACGATCGCCCGTTCAATTTTTGACGGATACAACACCAATTCGATTGAAATCAGCCGCGGCCCCAACTCCATGCTCTTCGGTACGGGCGGAGCCTCCGGTATCGTCAACCAATCTACGGCCCAGGCGATCATCGGCAAAAATAAGACGAGTGTCGAACTGAAGGGTGGTAGTTTCGGGGCTTACCGCGCCAGCTTCAATTCCAACGTCGCGATCGGCAGCAAACTGGCCGTTTATGTCGCTGGTCTGTATGATGCGAAAGGCTTTGAGCGGAAACCCTCCGCCGACCTTTATCGCCGTCAGTATGTCGCCCTGAACTTCAGTCCGACTTCCAAGACGCATCTTACGGGCAGTTTCGAGAATTTCGACAATTACAACAACCGGCCGAACTATACCATGCCGGACGATCTGGTCACCGAATGGATCGCGGCAGGCAAGCCCGGCTGGGATCCGACCACGCAGATGATCACGTATGCGAACGGCACGACCAAAGGGCCGTACCTTCTGGATACTCACGACACCCGCTACGTATCAGCGGCCGTGACTCCTCTCGGGAGCGGTCAGATCAACACCACAACTTCGCCCCTCTATGTGCCCAGTCTGCAATTCCCCGGACGCCCCACCGTTCTCTCCTGGGATAATGGCAATCTGGTCAACTACTGGGTGGATAACAATCTCTCCGGTGCCGGTGCCACCACACTCCCGCTTTCGGTCTTTGCCGCACCGGCGGCAGCGGCGCGTACCCAGGCCCAGTGGGTCATCGCCGGAGCCCGCGTGACCTCCACCCAACCCCGGATTGCGCCCATTCCTGATCCCAGCACCGGGGCCAACCTCTATGGCCAATGGTCGGAAGTGGGGTTGAGCGACAAATCGATCTACGATTACACCAAGTACAATATCGCCGGTTCCAATTACGGCACCCAGAATAACAAGACCTACAATATTGAATTTCAGCAGGAAATTTTCCGTAACCTGAATTTCAACATTGGCTGGTTCCGGCAGGAATTTAAGGAAAGATTCACCTACGGACTCGGCCAGGCCAACGATTCTACCCGTCTTTATGTCGATACCAACCTCAAGCTTTTGAACGGCCAGCCCAATCCGTACTTTGGTTCGCTCTTTCTGCGCGATTATCAGACGGACAGCTTCTCCTATCCTGAGATCAACAACAATCTGCGCGCCATGCTGGCCTATGATCTGGACCTGACCAAGAACAGCGGCTGGTCCAAGATTCTGGGCCGTCACCGTTTCCTGGGCTTGGCGAGCCAACGCAAGCAATGGTCCGACGATTTGCGTTACCGTATGTCCAACGATGGCGGTGATCCCCGTTTCCTGCCCACCTCGGCCACCTTGACCGCAGCGGGAAATTCCCGGGGCAGTTGGGCCGGCAATGCCGCCAACATCGCCGATTATTACTACGTCAGCAAAGGCGTGACCCAGGTCACCGAGGGTAACAAGAATCCATTCAACGGATTTGATGGTGTGCATACCGCGACGTTGAATTTCTACGACTGGACCACGAATTCGTTTTCTACTTCGCAAATGAACTTCGATCCCAATCTGTTTTATGCCGGTGGCGGCTTCGGTGTCACCACCCGCAAGACCGATTCATACAGCTTCAGTTGGCAGAGCTGGCTCTGGGATGACCGCATCATGCCGACCATTGGCTGGCGGCATGATCATGTGAACATTCGCGCGAACGACCGCTCTACCCTGACCAACGCTAATCTTTATACCAACGGCTTTGGCGTGTTGGGTGGGGATGCGGTCTTGGGCACCCCGGTCGTCTTCACTGGCACCACCAAAACCTATGGCACCGTGGTCCGGCCCTTTACCGGCTGGGATTCAATCAGCCAGAAGGTTGCGAACGGCAGCGTGGGGTATGATCTCCTGCAAAGACTGAGTTTTCATTACAACAAGTCGGATAACTTTAATCCGCCCACGACCATTCAGACCGACTTCTTCGGCAACCGGCTGCCCACGCCGTCGGGTCACGGTCTGGACTATGGTTTTGCGATCAGCATGTTCAACAACAAGCTGGAGCTCCGCTTCAACTGGTACAAGGCGACGAACGAACATGCGGTATCCGCCGCCGGATCAACTCCGGCCGGCCGTATGGCCCGTATCGACACCACGTCCGGTCGCGATTGGGCCAGAGAGGTGGTTCGCATCCGCCATGGCGAGAATCCCACGGCGACGGACTTCGACAACAATACGGTCCACCCGCTCACCCAACAAATGCAGGATGAGATCAGTGCCCTGCAGGGTCTTCCGTTCACCTGGCCGGATGGCAGAAACATCCAGGTCACGGAATCCAACCTGTCCAGGGGTAATGAACTTCAACTGACCTATAATCCCACCCGTTCGTGGACGATGAAATTGACCGGCGGCAAGCAGTATTCCTCATACTCCAATGCCGAGGGTGAGCTCAAGGCTTGGATCAACTATCGTCTGCCCCAGTTGATGGCGTTGGCCGCGCCGGATATGGCGCCGCAATACATCCGTTCCAACGGCAATGTGCTGCAGTTGCAGAATTACTGGAACGGCACGGGATTCAGTTCCGATGCCGTTTCGGGTCCCACCGGCCCATCGAGCTCCAGCAGCACGAACACGCCGAATGCCACCTACAACAGCATCGTCGTGCCGTCGTACTATCAGTTGATCGGCTTGCAGAACACCAATGCGGCTAATCTTCGCGAATACACCTTCAGCTACCTGACCAACTACAACTTCATGGAAGGCCGGCTTAAGGGATTTGGCTTGGGTGGCAATCTGCGCTGGTCGTCCCATGCGGTCGCCGGCTATTATGGCCTGCTCGACCCGACCACCTACTCGCACCCGTCAGCCACGCAGACGGCGATTGTATTCCCCGATCTGAAGCGCCCGATCTACACGCCGTCCGAGGCCTATGTCGATCTGTGGCTCTCCTATACGAGGAAAATAATGAACGACAAGGTGCGGTTGAAAGTACAGTTCAACATTCGCGATGCGAACAAGAGCGGCGGTCTGCAGGCGGTTCAATTCAACCCGGATGGCTCGCCTTCGGCCTTCCGTATTCTTGATCCGCGGCAGTATTCCCTGACGACCACGTTCGAGTTCTAATCGGACGTCTTCCGTTGTCTTTCAGCACCCCGGCTGCTCAGCCGGGGTGTTTTTTTTTGGCTGAAACTGACGAGTGAGGTTCTCTGCCTTGCCGATATCCGCTCTTTTCTCGCTCTCTTCCCGAACGTCTTTTTATGGTTGGTCTGTGTGATTCTGCTTCCGCCATGCCTTGCCAACGATCCGGTTCTTCTCCGATACCGGTTGGATATTATCATTTTTTGGACCAGACCATGATGCCTCCGAGTCTGAACCTGACCCCGCCCGTTTCAGACGGAGAAATTTTTGCCATAATGGTCCCAGTGCCGGGCTACTTTGCCGCCGCTTACTATAAACCCAGCAACCGTGTCGCATCAGCCTCAGGTTGCGCCAGCACGCTGCTTTTTAACGGGCGGAATGACCGGGCCATCGTGGAATACCGGTGGATCCTGAACCGGCACGCCCACAATCATTCGGTGCGGGAAAATCCCGACCGGACGATCGAACAAAAGACTATGAGATGAAAGCCGGCAGACCATTTCCGTTCCTGGCCGGCCTGTTCATTGCGGGCGCCGCGCTGGTCGCCTACATGAACACCGGCCATGTCCCGTTTGTCTTCGACGATGTATCGTCCATCGTGGAAAACCCCACCATTCGCCGGCTTTGGCCGTTGCGGGATGCCTTGTCGCCCAATCCTGGCTGGGGTTTGACGGTCAGCGGCCGGCCGGTGCTCAACCTGACTCTGGCGTTCAACTATGCGATCAGCGGACTCGGGGTGGAGAGTTACCATGCGCTCAATCTGCTGATCCACATTCTCGCCGGCTTGGTCCTGTTCGGCATCGTAAGACGAACACTGGACCGTTCTCCGCTGGCGGCTGTGTTCAAAGACAAGGCAGGTCCGCTGGCGCTCGCGATCGCCGCCCTCTGGACCCTGCATCCGCTGCAGACCGAGGCTGTCACCTACGTTGTGCAACGGGCCGAGTCGCTGATGGGACTGTTTTTTCTTCTCACGCTCTACGCCTTTATCCGCGCGGTTGAGTCCGCTTCGCCGCGCCGGTGGTGGATCGTTGCGTTTGCCGCCTGCCTGCTGGGCGTCGGCACGAAGGAGCTGGCGGCGTTGGCTCCGGTGCTGATTTTCCTCTATGATCGGACATTCGTCAGCGGCAGTTTCCGCTCGGCTTGGCAGCGGCACCGCCGGGGGTATCTTGCCCTCGCGGTGACTTGGCTGCCACTCGCCTGGCTGCTGGCCGGCACGGGCGGCAATCGCGGCGGCACGATCGGTTTCAACACCGGGATTTCCTGGCTGGGTTACTGGCTCACCCAGTTCGAAGCCGTTGCGCGCTATCTTTGGCTCACCTTCTGGCCGTTTCCGCAGGTCTTCGATTACGGCAAGATTCCATCGCCTGGCCTTGTCGGTGCCCTGCCGTGGGCGGTGCCGGTCGCGGGGCTTGCGACTGCGACCCTGTGGGCCTTGTGGCGGCGTCCGGTGCTCGGATTTCTCGGGGCCTGGTTTTTCGTCATCCTCGCTCCGACCAGTTTTGTGCCCGGCACAAACCAGATGATTGTGGAGCACCGGATGTATCTGCCGCTCGCCGCCATCATCGCGTTCGTGCTGGGCGGAATGTCCGTCCGAATCAGCCGGCGGGCCCTCATCATTACCGGCACCGGGCTTGCCTTGGCCGCAGCGGTTCTGACGTGGCAGCGAAACCACGTCTACCGTGACGCCGAGACGTTGTGGCAGGACACACTTGCCAAACGTCCGCAAAACGCCCGGGCGCACAACAACCTTGGTTTGCTGCGCTACGACGCGGGCCGGTATGACGAGGCGATCGCCTTTTATCAGGAAGCGGTTCGGCTTGATCCCGAGGTTGCACTGGTGCGGTACAATCTCGGCATCTCTTTCATGCGGGCGGGGCGCATTCCCGAGGCCGCAGCGGCCCTGGAGGAAGCTGTGCGCATTCTGCCCGGTTATTTTATCGCCCAGTTGGAGCTCGGCGTCGTATTGACGCAGCTCGGGCGGCCACAGGAGGCGCTGCCCCACCTGACGGAGGCGGCCCGGCTCGATCCCGCACCAGCCGAGGCGTATTTCCGGCTTGGGGTCGCCCTGGCGGATCTCGGCCGCTGGCCCGAAGCCGCCGCGCATTATGCGCGGGCAATCCGGCTCAACCCCGCCCATGTCCAGGCCCACAGCAATGCGGGCGTCGCGCTTTTTAGGTTGCATGAGGTCCCGGCCGCCATTGAGCAATTCAACGCAGCGCTTCGGTTGCAGCCGGATCTGGCCGATGTGCATTTTAACCTTGGGGTGGCTCTGACTTCCGTCGGTCGCGCGACCGAGGCCTTTCCCCATTACGCCGAAGCCGTGCGGCTGGATCCGAAGCACGGCCTGGCCCAGCTCAATCTGGGCATCGTGCTGGCCCAGCAGGACAATCTGCCCGCCGCCATCGAACACTTGGAACAGGCCGCGCGTTTGCGACCGGATTTGCGGGAAACGCACACGAATCTCGGGCTGGCCTTGGTGCAGGCCGGCCGGCCGGAGGAAGCCGTGGCCGAATATAAAGCGGCGCTGCGCCTCCGGGCCGATGATGCCCGGGCGCATTACAATCTCGGCTATGCGCTGTTGTCCGCCCGGCGGTTGCCCGAGGCCCGCCAGGAGTTTGAGGCGGCACTCGGCCTTGATCCCGGGTTGACTGTAGCGCGTGATGCTTTGCGCCAGTTGTCCGGGTCGCCGTGATGATGCGTGGCGGCCGCGAGACTATTGGCGTTTGGCCGGGGGCAACAGGCTTTGCGCGAGCTTTTGCAATGCCGGATCAGGCAGGCCGACCCCGAGCACATCCTCCAACGACAGCAGGTCGGCGAGTGTTCCCTGGGTCAGGTGCCGCAGGCTGCGCTCGTCCGCCTTCAGCACTGCCGCGCGTAGTTGCGCTTGTGCGAGTTCGCTCTGCCGGCCCACCGCCAGCACCACCACGAGATGAATATGATCCTCCAACGACAGCGACTGGGCGTTCGGCAACAGCGTGGCGATGTTTGCCAGCGCGGTGGCAAAAGCGGACTGATCCCCTTGGCGCGAAGTGATGCCCGCCAGCATCACGGTCGCCGTCAGGTCGCCCGGAAATTGGGAGAGCAGGGGAACGAATCGTCCGGCGAGTTCGGGCAGACCTAGCTCAAGATAATAATTCGCAGCATGCGCCACGGCGGTGGCAGGCGGTTGGTCCGGCACCAACTCCCAAAGCCGGACCCGTTCCCCTTTCAACGCGGGATGATCCGGCAAAGGAAAGGGAATGGCTTGAAGCCAGGCTGGCGGGATGGGGGCGGTCAGCAGTTGTTGAACGAACAGATCAGGCGGCGGGGGATCTTCTTCCCGGATGCCACGAAAAAGTTTTGCCTGCGACAGCGCGAAATCATCCCAGGTAAAGAAGACAATGTGCGTGACTCCCAGCCGGCGGGCGAGTTGATGGGCCTCTTCCGGTGATGAGGCGGCGAACAAGGCTGCGGCATTTTTGAGACCGGCGGCGTTTTCCCAGTACAACGTGCCCAGGCCCGAAACACCGCCGAAGGCGATCGCGGTTGAGGTATTGGTCGGCGTGCCTGCGACCACGACCGGGTCGGCACCGCCGCGCAGGCGCAGCCAATGCGCCACATCCCGCTCCACGAGAAGATGAAATTCATCCGGCACGATTTCCCTGGAGTCCAACATGCGTTGCACGGCGCCCAACATGCCGGGAACGAAAAGGAGGGTGCATGCCGCCGCGCACGCGAGGACCGCGCGCCGGGATTTTTCGACCGTTTCCAGATAATGAAAAGAAACCGCCAACGCCGGCAATGAGACGGCATAGGCAAGACTCATCCAGCGGATTTGTTGCCAGCCCATGATCCAGGCGACCAGCGCCGGGCAGAGCGCAGCCGCGAGCACGGCTTTGGCCCCGGGTGGTGTCGCCGGCCGGAACAAGAGGATCAGGGGCAGGACAAGCAGTAGCATCGGCAGACAGAATCCGATCCATCCCCAGTGCAGCCCATTGCTGGAAAAATGCCCCGCCAGGCTTTGAAATTCCGAGATAAACAGCACATGCAGGCGCCACACGAATGGGTCGGATACGGTGAATGTCCGGGCCCCCGTGGCCCAGAGGATCGCTGGCAGTTGGACCATCGCCGCCACCGCGAGCACCCCGCAGACGCGATCGCGGGGGGAGCATGTCCGCGCGCCGTCGCGTATGAGGATAACCGCCACCCGGAGGGCTTCGCCGGCACCCAGCCACGCCAGGGCGTAGAGCGGATGATTGACCTCCAGCCGCCAGCCAAAATGCGCGGGAAAATATTCAATGAAATAGGCCACGATGCTGACGGTTGCACCCACCCGGCCCCACAGTCGGAAAAGCTCCGGGTGCTGCATCCATGCCACCGAGCCAGGCTCCCGGCGCGCCCAATAGCCCGCCGCCAGCACGCCCAACGCCACGCCGGCCAGAACGGGAATCTGGGTGGCCGAACTGACCCAGAGACCGACCCCGCCGGCGATGCCGGAAAGGACGAACCAGCGTCGCATCGACCTCTCAGGGGTGGTCATGGCGCCGGTTGGGCCGGGTCGGGAGCCTGTAATGATGAACAGGACCGTTAACATGCCGCAAATATTGGCCAAACCGTGGTGATCCGCGCGTCCCGGCAAAAAATCGATGTAGTACGGATAGTTGGCCACGGCACCCAACGCGAAGAGCCCCGCCGCCCACGCGGAAAATTTCCGGTTCAGAAAAGGTATCAGTCCGCCGAGCAGAAAATAAAACATCACCGGACCGGCCAGGAGCGCCGCCCGTTCGACGGAGATGCCAATCGGCCGGCCGGAGGCGAGATGGTCGGCCCAGGCCAGCCCGGCCATCCACCAGTGAAAAGGGGCCGCCCAATGCACGTCCCTGCCCCCGGGCACATTGTCGTAGTCGACGTGGCGAATGCGCCAATCGCCGGCCGCGATCATCGTTTGGGTTTGCATGATCCAATGGGCCGTGTCCGCCGACCCGCCCGGCAGCACCAGCGAACGCCGGCCCAGCGCGTAGCCGGAAGGTGAAGCCGCATCGGGCGGGGGAGCATCCACCGTCACTCCGTATTTGTCCGAAACCTCCAGCATGTGCCGGCTGCGCACGATGGCATCACAGGTTGCAAACACCAGCAACACCACGACCACGCCCGCCAGGCCAAGCGCACGCGATGATCTGGCAAAGAGGTGGGTTGTCATCCGCTTCATTTCCGGTTCACGCTCCATGCACGTCAATCAAACTTCGCGTCAGGACAGAACGCGCCTTTGCCTGAAAAAACGGCAAGATTACGGCCCATATTCTCGGGCATGCTATAGCGGAAATTTTTCGCTGGCCCACAAGCCATCATTCTCGCTCAATCCGATCTGGTCCGCCGGTCAGCGTTGGCCCGCCCGCCAGCGGTCGACGATTTCCCGCGCGAATTCGAAATCGGGCCTGATTCGCAGTGCGGCTTCAAACTGGACGACCGCTTCGGACAACTGCTCCGGTTCTTGCAGGAGAACCAGACCCAGGTTGTAATGCGCTTCCGCCAGACCGGGATTGAGCCGCACCGCCTCCCGGAAGTGGGCGATCGCATCCGACCGGTGGCCGGGGATTCTCGCGAGGAGATTGGCATAGTTGTAATGTACGGTCGCGTTATGGGGATCGATTCGCAAAGACGCCTCGAAATGATCGATCGCCTCCGGCAGGCGGTCCGGGTTTTTCGCCAGGATGGTCCCAAGATTGTAGTGCGCGTCGGGCAGTGCCGGATTGATCCGCAACGCCGCTTCGAATTCGGCGATCGCCTCGGATTCCCTTTCGGGGATTTTCAGCAGCATGCCCCCGAGGTTGAAATGCGCCATCCAGGCTTCGGGATTGCGGGCGAAGGTGGTGCGGTAAAGGGTTTCATTGTCGTGAAACATCGGGATGTGCCGCTGGCTGAGCACGCCCAGCGAGAGCACGAGCCCGCCGGCGCAGACGGGCCCGAGCGGCCGCCAGGCAGGGGCCACGCGATCCCACAGCCCGACCAGCCCCGCGGCGATAAGCGCAAGCGGCCCGAGGTCCGGCAGGTATTGCCAGTGATCCCAGACAAACGAGTAGAGCCCGCCGTAAAGATTGACGAAGCCGAGCACCGGGAAAAGCGAACCGATGAAAAGCAAAAACGCCGCCAGCGGCGCGCGGCTGCGGTCACGGTGGCGCCATAAGACGCCGGCCAGCGCGATCACCCCGAGCGGGAAAAGCCATTGCCACCAGACCGCGGCGTCGGGCGTCCAGCGCGGATAGACAAAATTGAGGCCGAACGGCCAGATGACTTTTTGCAGGTAGAAAAAAACCGCCCGGCCCGCGACGAGCCCGCGCTCGAGCAGCGGCAGGTCGAAGTCCGCGCCCTTCGCCCCGAGGAAATGCTGCTCGACCCAACTGCTGAAAAGCCCGGCCCCGGCCCCCGCCACCAGCCAGGCCAGCAGCGGCCGGACATCCCGGCGCCATTCCAGCCGGCCCCGTTGCCACCAGAAGACGACCAGCAAGGCCGCGGGCAGCGTGGCGGTGACGGTCTTGCATAACAGCGAACAAACGAACAAACCGAACGCGGCATAATAAACCCCGCGCCGGCGCGTCGCGTCATAATCCAGATACACCAAGGCCGCCGCGAGGTAGCAGACCAGCGAGAGGGTGTTCTTTTGCTCCGTGATCCACGCCACCGACTCGACGTGGACCGGATGCAGCGCGAAGAGCAAGGCTGCCAGCCAGGCCCCGGGCACCGCCAGCCGCCGCAGGATCAGCGCGAACAGAATCGCGGTGCCGCTGTGCAGCAGCAGGGTCACGATATGGTAACCGAGCGCTTGATCCCCGAAAACTTGGCATTGGAGCCAGAAAAAACTGTGCAGCAGCGGATAGTATTGCTCGGTCGCACCGGGCCGGAACCAAATGGCGCCGAGTCCGGCCAAGGACCGCAGAGCCGGTGCGGTCACATAATCGCTGTCGTTCCAGATAAACTCCCCGCCCAACGCGGGCAGGTAGGTGATGAACGTGGCGCCCAGCACCACCCCCATCAGGCCCAGGTCGCGGAAGGTGATGAAGCGGGAGAGGGGGGCTTTGCCGGAACGAGCTTTCATTGCCGGGAAAAGCATCCAAGACGGGTTTGCCCCGGCAATCATTTAACCCGGGTTTATCCCAAAAATATTCTTGGCGATTTCCCCTGGTCGGCGCTCCGCGCCACCCCGGTCTCTGCGCCTGCGGTTGGGCTCAGGCGCAGACGGCTTGCTGACGGGCTGACTGTCTTGCCGTATCGAACCACTCGTAGGGTGAGGCATCCGCATCGAACTCTGGATAAGTCTGGGCGAGAATCAGCCGGAGCGCCCGACGCGCCCGGCCCACCCGACTTTTTACCGTGCCAATCTTGATGCCTAGCTGACGACCGATCTTATCATAGGTGTGCTGCCGGACATTGCGGAGAATGAGGATTTCACGCTGTTGAATGTTCAGTTTGGCCATGCACGTCGAGACGATGGCGGAAAACTCCCGGTGGGTGACTTCGCTGACCGGCCCCGGAGCGTCACAGGCGACGAGATCCGCGAAGGTTGCATTGGTATCCGCATCAATGGTGCAGTCGAGCGACTGGGTGATGTGGCGGCGGCGGCGGTGAAAATACCAGTAGCGGTTGCGGGCGAGATTGAGCGTGATGCAATGCAGCCAGGCGGAGAGCGAGGATTCACCGCGGAAGAGCGCGAGGCTCCGGTGCGCCCGGATGAAAGTGTCCTGCGCGATCTCCTCCGCGTCGGCGTGGTTTCTCAGCATCGACTGGGCGATGGTCAGCATTGTTTCGCGATAGCGCATGACGATTTCAACGAAGGCCGACTGGTCGCCCGCGTTGAAGCGGCGCACCAGGGTGGAATCATACAGGGCCTCTTTGCGTGACAGCGCATTGCGGGCAACGCGCTCAGCGGAGAGCGGCGTTGATGCGGGGGAAACGGGAGAATCAATGATGGCGACCATGAGTGGATGCGTTGCCGTACATTACCGGAGAGAAGCGCACGGTAGTATGGGGTGTTGTGCTACGGGGTGGTCTAGAGCAGGGGCGACAGGGGCCGGAGGGCGGCTTCGCCAAATTTCTGCCAAAACGGGCGCCGCGAAAATACCGCGGGATCGATTTGCCGGCAGTGGGCGAAATCCTGTCCGAAGATGGCGGCCACCTCCCGGTTTCTTGCCGCCGAATGAAAGAGCAGGTTGAGCTCGAAGTTCAGCCGCATCGAACGGTAGTCGAGATTCGCGGAACCCACCATTGCCCAATGGTCGTCGGCGAGGGCGATCTTGGCGTGATGGATGCCGGCCGAATATTCATAGACGCGCACGCCGGTCGCCAGCAATTCACTGTAGTAAGAGCGGCCGATATTGAGGAGCCAGGGATGGTCGCTCTTGGCGGAGATCAGCAGACGCACGTCGACGCCCCGGCTGGCCGCGAGTTCCAGCGCCGTCAGCACCACATCGTCCGGCACAAAATATCCGCTGGCAATCCACACCCTTTCGCTCGCTTCATTAAGCAGACTGACAATCGATTTGCTGATGGGTTCATTCCGCCGGTCGGGCCCGCCCAACACGATGTGCACCGGATGCCGGGCGGAATCGGTCGCCACGGGATAATACACCGGGTCGGAAATTTTTTCATCGGTGGCAAAAAACCAGTCATCGGCGAATATCTCCTGGAGCTCGGCCGCGACGGACCCGGTGACTTCCGCCTGGACGTCGCGCCAGTGGCCGGCGGCGCTGTCGAGCCCCTCGTATTCTCCGCCAATGTTCATGCCACCCACAAACGCGATGTGGCCGTCGATGATCTGGAGCTTGCGGTGGTTTCGGAGATTCATGAAAAAGCGCAGGCGCTTGGGGTCCAGGCTTTGGAACCAGGAAAATTGGCCGCCGGCCTGCCGATACTCCGTCAACAGATCCTCGGTAAAACCGTGCGAACCTACGCCGTCGAGGAGGAGGCGCACGATGACCCCGCGCCGGGCCGCTTCCGTCAGCAATTGGAGCATGCGCACGCCGGTCGGGTCGCCCTGCCAGATATAAAATACCAGATGGATATGGTGGCGCGCCTCCCGGATCCGCTCCCAGAGTGCCGGATAGAATTCTGCCGCGTTGCGGAGAATTCGAATGTTTCCGGCGGAACTGACGGGCAGTTGGTTGATCCGGGATAGAAGCTGCAGGAACTGGCGGTCCCGGCGCGCCAGCGTATGCAGAAGTGCGCCCGTGGCGTCATCGGTGGTGCTGGCGGGAACCGGCTGGCGGGACGTGCGGGCGGAAAAAAGATTCCGTCGTTTGAGTCTCCGCCTTTTCAGCCGGTCGGTGCCGAGGGCAAAATAGACCAAGGCGCCGAGCCAGGGTATAAAAAGGATGGCCCAAAGCCAGGCGAGCGTCGCGGCCGGCCGCTTTTTCAGCAGCAGAAGGTGGGGAATGAACGCCCAGGTGGCGAAATAACAGATCAGGAAAAACGCATGCATGCGCGGTGGTCAGTGGTCCGGCGGAGAGCAAGGTGATGCAACGGTCTCCGGTGCCATGATATTGCCGGCGGGAAGAGAGTCGGGGCCACGCAACCGGGCCGATTATTTGCCGCGGCGGCCAACCAGCACGCCGATGAGCAGACCGGCGCCGAGGGCTATCGCCAGTGACCGATAGGGATTGGCGCGGATGGCCGAATCGGTGTGTTTCGCACCGGCGATAATTTTAACTTTGGTGTCGTTGTAGAGTTCGCCGAGCCGCTTTTGCGCGGCGTCGAAACGCTCCTGCAAACGGGCGGGAGACCCGCGGCGGTTTTCATCCGGGGTGCGGTTCAGCATCAGCTCGGCATCGCTGACCAAGGTGCGGAGATCATTGAGCAGCTCCTCGGGTGTCTGGGCGGTGGTGGCGGTTCTGATTCTAATGTTCATAAAAGTCGGACGTTGAATGTTTGCGGACATGCGCGTCGTCCCCCGGGGCGGGACCGATCGCTCCTGAAAAATGATTGTCGCAGGAAAACCGGGCGCGGCCTATGGGGTGTTCAAGGCGGGTGCATTGCCCGCTCCTCGGACGGAGCGCGGAGCCGCAAGAGCAGTCGGGCAAATCATACCTTGAATACCCCATGGCGACCGGCCGCGGGAGAATGATATTCTTTGGACTTCCAATCCAAACATATGATTCTCCCGCCTCCATTTTATCCCGAGTTCGATGCCGGCCTCTACTCGCAGATTCTTTCTGAGACTGCGGCCGACATTGATCAGTCAGATCCGGGACACCTTGCCGCCAAACGGCGTTTGGCCATCAGGCGGATGGCGGCTCAGCGTCGTATGGCTGTCCAACGGATGGCGGGGATGTCGTTGTGCTATTCCCAACCGGAACCCGCTCTCCTCTGTCGCTCACGCAAAACATGAAAACCAGCGCCGAATTGAAGCACGAATCGCATGAAGCCGTGGGCCGGATGCTCAATCTGCTGCTTGCGGATGAGTACCTGCTCTACCAGATCACCCGGGACTACCACTGGAATGTCAGCGGGACGGACTTTTTCAGCCGCCGATTGCTGTTTCAACTGCAGCACGATGCGGCGACGAAATGGGTGGATGAGGTGACGGAGAGAATCCGGGAAATGCGGCTTGATGTGCGCATCAGTTGGGCCGATTTGAAGGAATCGGCCCGATGCTCGGCCGCTTCGGGGTTCGGCCTGGCGGCCGATTCCATGCTTGCCGAACTGCTGCGCGCCCATGAGGACATCATCGCGCACCTCCGCTCCGACACCGAGGTTTGCCGGCTAAGATTTGGCGATGCATCCACCGCCGGGTTTCTGGCCGGCATGATTGAACAGCATGAAAATGCGGCTTGGATGCTCCGGACTCAGCTCGATACTCCCGAGGTCAATCCGCTTCAGTTTAGCGCGAGTTTGAATTGAGGCAACCGGGCGAGGGCGGTGTCCGGCCCGGCGCACCTGCGGCCTGACGGAGCGGGTTGCAAACACACCGCTCCGAGGACTGATCGGTCGGTTGTTGGGCCAACAAATCCGAGCGATTCAGTTCGTCATGCTGGATTTGACCTTGGCGTACGCTTCTTGCGTTCTCACCCACGCTTGGCCCACCCGGTCTTTTTCCTGGTTCCAGGTTTCAGGCGGAGCTTTGCCCAATACTTCTCCGGTGGATTTCAGGTACGACCGCGCGTTGGCCAATTCCTTCATCGCGAAATCCCAGTCGGCGGTGTTCGCGGCGCTGGTCATGGCGGCGCGTTTGGCGGTCAACGCGTTGATCTGGCCGTCAACCACGGCTTCCATTCGTTTGAGACCGGCAAAAAAACGGGCACGCTGGTCGTAGGTGATATCTTTGAGGCTGAGCCATTGGGGAGGGGCAACTGAATCTGTATTATCGGCCGCGACCTTGTCGGTGGATGAGGTGCTTTCCGCGTTCATTATGGTCGCAAAAGCGGCGAACCCAAAGACGACGGTGAGTAAAAAGGTGAAGCGATTCGTTTTCATGTGATTCTTTTTTAAGGGTTGGGATCACACCTGTGACCTCGTTGATTTGCCAAAAGCGAACAGTCCCACCATTGCCGATGACAACAGGAGAAGGTGCTGGCAGGGTCTGGCACTGAATTTCCACTCCCACCGGTGTGGTTACCACCGCTGTCCGCAACCGTGCAGTCTGAAACGGTGATCGTGTTGTGATCCAAGGAGACCGCGGCAATTCTTGCCAGGGCGCTGCCGTCCAGCGTGGCGTAGGCTTGGAGCGCGATCGATTGATCAGCCATGATGTTTCCCACGAAGTCGGAGCACGTGCCGATGGTCGCGGAGCTGCCGAGCTGGTTGTCGACCACGCCAAAATCGACCGTCACCGGCCGGCTCGCGGCGTCGTTGTAGGCGTTGGTCAGGTCATTTTGGGCACCGTTGAGCAACGCACCGGAAGTTTCGGCGGAGTAGATCGTCCCTCCGACCACTTGTCCGGCGGTGAGTCCGATCGCCGCTCCGGTGGTCGGGTACAGCCCGACGTTTCCGGCAACCACCGTGGACAAACCACCGGCGTCGGTGATTTTGGAGCCTGCGAGAATCGAAAAACCGGAGGCCGTCCCGAGATTGACCATCGGTACGGCATGGGCTGAGGGACAGAGGAAGATCAGGACAAGTGCATTGGCGAGGCCGAAAGGAATTTGTTTGGAATGCAATTTCATGATGATTTTTCCCGATGGCTGATTTGGTTCTTAAACGTTTGCTGCATCACCAACAGTGCGCTTATCGGCGGGCCGTGCCTATGGGGCGTACACCTCCCATGTCAGGCAACTGCCGATCATCGGTCGGGATTGCAGTATCATCGAGGGGGCGGCTCCAGGACCCGAGGTCAGATGACGCAAGAAAGCCCCTTCGTGATCGAAGGGGCGGTGAAATTTCGAAGGAATTCAAATCAAGCCTGCATGGCTTCAGCTCCAATAGCCTTCGTAGAATCTATAGGCATTGCCGCGTTGTTCCCAGCGCGGAGCAACCCATACGGCCCCGGAACTCGGCGGGAGTTCCCAATGTCCGGCCATCCATTCATAGCGTTCGTTGCGCCAGGTCCAGTAACCGGGAAGCCATATATGTTGGGCCGATGGTTGGGCCAGCACGACTTCCTGTTGCAGCGCCGGCGGAGCCTGTGTCACAACAACGGTGTTCACGACGGGCATTGCGGTTGTGGTTGCATAGGCCGTGTTGCCCACGATCACGGGTACGGCAACAGGGGACGAGGTGGTCGTGGTGGTCACGACGCTTCTGGTTGGTTCGGGTGGTGGTGGGGCGGAAACCAAATGTGAGGCCGGCTCGGAGGCGCAACCCGCAAAGAGAGCGAGAGCGCCACAACCGGCGAGGAGTGCCGCGAAAGGCCGGGCCGGGTGAGCGGAGGCCGAAGCAGAATGAAGTCTGGGAATATTAAGTTTCATCTCCGGAGATTACAGCGAAGATGACTCCTGCACAATGGGGCGTTACCCGACCGGACAAAATCGGTGGAGGAGCGCGGACTTGAGGCCGGCCAACACCCCATGGTGATACCGCACTTTTAAAGGTAGGATCGGGCCGTTCAATCCAGATTTTCCCCTTCGGAAAGTCCTAACGTGTCCGGCGGCGGCCGATGCGTTCGTCCTTTTTCCTCCGCCGTCAAATTCCACGCCCATGACTGTTGGCACTCTCCTCTTCGTTATTCTTATTTTTCTTTTGCTTGGTGCCCTGCCTGCGTGGCCGCACAGCCGCAACTGGGGCTACTATCCCAGCGGCGGGTTCGGTCTGCTGCTCCTCATTCTGGTTGTGCTGGTGCTCACGAACCGGATCTGAACGAAGCTTTAACCAAACATCTTATGTCACGTCTCTTCCTCGCCCTCTTCCTCATTGTCTTCGGATTGAACCTTCTGTTCGGGCTGTCCATCCCGCTCTGGGTCACCGGCCTGCTGGCGCTGATTTCCGGGGTCATGCTGGGCATGGAGCATTTTCGCGTCCGACTGGAAAAAAAGCAACCGCATGAGCCACGCGAATAATCCCGTTAACTTTTTCCGTCTGATGGTGAAACTGGCCGCACTGCTTTTGCTCTGCGCCGGTTTGAAACTAAACGCGCAGGAGCTGGCCGTCCTTGGAGGCGTCCTGCCCAAAACGAACGCGGAGCGGTCAACCTACACCTGGCAGGTCGACTACCGTCAGGATTTCTACCGCAATCTTGCCGCATCGATCGCCTATATCAACGAAGGTCACCTGCGGGAACACCACCGTGACGGAACGGCGTGGGAAGTTTGGGGCCGGTTGCCCTTGGCTGAAAATCGTATTTCCCTTTCGGTCGGTCTCGGGGCCTACTACTATTTCGACACTCGGCCAATGCCCGGAGGCGACACGGCGAATGTCCACGGCACGGCACCCATCTTCAGTCTCGCCGCGACCGGCTATATTGCGGACCGCTGGTTCTATCGGTTCAATTACAACCGCATCGCGCCTTCCGGTCAGATCCAGGTGAATACGTTGAGCGCTGGTCTGGGCTTCTGGTTCGGACAGGATCGGAAGCCCACTCCCGGCAAGCTTGGCGACGAGCCCGGTGAAAAAGCTTATGTCAGTGAAAACGAGGTTACGTTCTACGGTGGCCAGAGTGTGGTGAACACCATCTTGAATCCCAAGTCGCTCGCCTGCGCCGCCGAGTATCGCCGGGGTGTCATGCCTCATCTCGATTGGACCGCCTCGGCGATTTATGAAGGCGATCCCAAGATCGTCCGGCGCAGTGGCGCCGCCACCCAGCTCTGGGCCGTCAATACCTTCTTCGACGACCGTATCACCGTGGGTGCCGGTGTGGGACCGTATTTTTATCTCGATAAAAGGCACCCGGCCGGGACCGGTAAGTTGAACCCGGCCGCAGTCGCCCCGCTGGCCTCGCTGACCTTTTCCGTCCGGCTTGCCGGAAACTGGATCATGCGCTGTGTCTTTGACCGTGTGATGAGCAACTACAACCGTGACTCGGATATTTTCCTCCTGGGGCTCGGCTACCGCTGGGGAGCGTGAGGATCGGAAAAGTATCCTGCGCGGTTCTTGCACTCAGGCACAAAACTCCCCGCCCAAACCGTTTCGCGCGCCGGTTCCTGTGGCGGGGGAAAATTTGGTGGGCAGGGTACTGGCACAGAAGGTGGCGGAAGCCGGCGGAGACGCGACGATGGCGAATTCACTTCCTGTCGGTTTTTAGCCGCATATCACGCACTCGACTTGCATCCGCAAAAGATAATCGGAGATGATCCGGAAGGTGAGGCGCAATTCATCCGGACTTCGCCGGTTTCCCCGGGGAAACCACGCGCGGCCGAGATGAAGGAAAGGAGTGCTGCCCGCCGGAGTTCCAAAAGTTACCTCTTTGGAACGGTGTTTTTCAACTGGGCAATCTCCGCGTCGGCTTTTTCCAGTTTGGCTTCCAAGACGGTGATATTGGTCCGGGCTTTGTCCAACTCGGCCTGAAGACGGGCGGTGTCGGTCTGCGCATCGGTCAATTGCGTCTGCATTACCGCCGTTTGGGCCTTGGCGATTTCCACTTCACCCTGATGGCGGATGGAAGTCACTTTGGCCTCCTCCTTTTCCGCCTGGAATCCGTCGGAAATCGCCCGGGCCTTGTCCAACAGGATTTGCAGATCGGCCGCGCCGGCTTTGGCCTCATCCAACTGCGTGCTGAGTCTGACCGCCGTCGCTTTGGCGTTCGCCGCTTCCTCTTTGAGTTTCGCCGCGTCGGTTTTGTCCGCATCAAGCTGGGCCTGCATCAGGATCTTGTCGGTCGCGTTCTGATCGGCCCGGTTCTTGTTTTGCACGATAGTGTGGTTTCGTTCGGCCACCATGAATCCGAGCACCAGGGTGCTGATCAGCAGCACGGCGGCAAACACGCCGAAAATGATGGCCAACGGGAAATCTTTCACCCCATGGATATCAGGGCTGTCCGATTCGTCGCCATCGGTTTCCTTGAAATCAGTTCCGTGGTCCTTGATTTTAACCATTTTCGCCACCGGGGCGGCGGGCTGGACGGGAGCCGCAGCCTCGCCGTTGGCCGCAACCGGTGAGGTTGCCGCAGGTTGAGCGGAAGCGACCGCCGCCGGCTCAGCGGTTTTCGTCGCACCGGTCGCGGGAGCATTCGTTTTGGTAAGGCTGGAATTGGGAGTGTCTGGCATAGTGATGCAAGAGTACTCCAAACGGCTTCCGGGGAATATAAGGTATAACCCGACCCGGGGCCGCCTGGAAAAATCAGCGGGCGGACGCAACGAACGTTCTTTTCGTTATGTCGGTGCGCGCCGGCATTGCCGGCCAATGCGGCCTGTGGGCGGGGCGATCCTCCCGGAATCGAAGAACTTCGTGCGCCTGATCGAGACCGGCTCAGACGGATTTTGATCCGCGTGCCAGTCCGCCCAAACCAAGCGCCGCGGCCACGACTCCGCCGATCAGAAACCAGATGGTCTTGTCGGTGGGATTGCCGGTAAAAAAACGGGAGACATCAGAACTGACGGAGTCGGAGGCATTGACGCCATAGACGATGAGCACGATGCCACCGACAAGCAGGGCGAGGGAGATGATTTTATTCATGGTGAAAGCGGGGTTTGATTGTTTTGGAAAGGTTTTGTTGCGGCGGCCCGGATGCCAAAAATGCCCGGAGCATTCCGTCGGTTTTCGCATATTGCGCCTGGAGTTGTTGGTGCAGGCGGCGGGATTCCTCTTCGGTGATATTCCAGTGGCGGTCCCGCGTGGTCGTATAGCTCACATAGTCGTCGGCGAGCAGGAGATTCTGTCTTTGCTCAATGTCGAGCAAAGGAGCGTCAATCGAGCGAGCGACGGAATTCATCGGGAGGAGCAGACAGTCGGTCACGGCACCGTCACGCGGATGGGCATGAGCGGTAGAGAGGACGCACTGACAGGTTTCAAGGGTGACGCGGATTTCCGGCTCAGGCGGGTGTCGTAGAACTGCACCCCCATGGCCCAGGGCGTGAGGGCGATGATCTTCAGGTTGAGCCAAAGCGAGGCCTGGCGCGAATAGGCGATGTCCAGCCGGATCATCTCATCAAAGGTCGTACGATTTTTTCCTGATACCTGCCAGAGACCGGTCAGGCCGGGCACGGCGTTGACGCGTTCGCGCTGCCAGGGAAGAAACTGGTCGAATTCGCTTTGGATGCACGGACGGGGGCCGACCAGGCTCATTTCGCCGCGGAGGACGTTGATGAGTTGGGGCAGCTCATCGAGACCGGAGGCTCGCAGGATCCAGCCGCCGGGAATCAGCCGGGTATCGTTGAGGGCATCCAGCTTCACCATGGGTGCGTTGGAGACCATCAGTTGCTGCATATGGTTTTTATGCACGGCCAGATCCGCCCCGGTTTTCATCGTGCGGAACTTAAAGATCTGGAATCGGCGGCCGCGGAGACCGACGCGTTCCTGGCGGAAGAAAACCGGCCCGGGAGAGACCAACCGGGTGAACACGGCCATCACCAAAACCAGAAGGCTCAGAAACGGCAGAGCCAGCAGGCAGCAAAAAATATCCAAGGCGCGATTCCAGTGTGGCATGGGCTTTGTTGAGGCAGCGGCGGTCGAGTTACTTGAAGGACTGTGGGTCGGGATTTTCATTGGGCTGAAAATGGGATGATGGGTCGGAAACATACAAAAAGGTGAGGGGGAGAATTATTGCGGTGGGTCCAGCGCCGGTTTCTGCCTTCGTGAAGGCCAGGACCCAAGAGACGCGGATGCGGGGCGGACCGTTGGAAAAACTCGATCGGGGGAGACTGCGCGCCATGGCATTTGCTCCGGTGATCGAGGGTTGAAGGGTTTCTCGTGTGGCCAGGATTTTATTCCGGTTTAAAAAATGCGGCCAACATGGGTTGGCCGCATGTAATGGGAATGATTCGGTACATGCCGGCCGCAGGCTGCGGCCGATTTCGCGGACTTAGCTCTTCACGATCATGTCGTTCGTCACCGACTTGGTGCCACGAACGTCCTGGGCCAGCTTGGTGACGAGGGATTTTTCCGCGTCAGAGGCGGCCGTGCCGGTGATGATGACCACACCATCATTGGTGACAACCTTGGTCTTCAGCGCGCTGGTGGATTTGTGGCTGAGCAGGGCATACTTGACCTGACTGGTGATGGAGGCGTCGTCGATAGTCTCGCCGATCGTCTCGCCCTGGGGCATGTCCTTCACGATGATTTCATTCTGCACCGACTTTACGCCGTCAATGTCCTTGGCGTAGCTCGCGGTCAGTTCTTTCTGGGCGGCGTTGTCGGCGGTGCCGGTCAAAATGACATTGCCGTCGTTGACGGTGACCTTGGTATTAGTGGCGCTGACGTTGCTCTTGACGAGCAGGCGGCTGCGAATCTTGAAGGCCATCCAGGCATCTGACTTCTCGGGATAGGACGACTTGACGACGATTTCGTTTTTTACGGCGGTGACGCCGGGAAGGTTTTCGACGGTGTCGGCGGCGAGGGCCTTGTCATCCTTATCCTGGACGGTGCCGGTCAGGGTGACGATGCCATCGTTGGCTTTTACCTTCACGTTGTCCTCAAGGACAGTGCGGTAATTGTAGGAAGACTTGGCGGCCTCTTCGATCTTGCGATCAGTGGAGGAGGACGCGAGCAGGGCGATTGGGCCGGCGAGGAGGAGGAACAGAGCAGATATGTTTTTCATAGATGAGATGAAGAGATTACTCTTCCGACGTTTTAGTCGCTATGGGGCGTTGTCCTACCTGCCGGAGAGCGCTGCGCCTCCGCCACTAAAGATCCCCCCTCTATGCATACAGATGAAGCATCCGATCCGCTGTTCCTGCCAAAGCACAAGGCAGGGTCATGACCCGGCCCGGCAAGCGGTGGATTTTAGAATGCCGTCCGCCTGACCGGTGCGCTAGCTGATCGTCATCTGCACACGGCTTTCGATGACGCCGGAGGAAATGGCGTAGCGGGTGAGCCCGGCGGTGTCATGGATGTTGAGTTTGTCCATGAGGTGCTGCCGGTGCTTCTCGACGGTCTTGATGCTGATGCCGAGTGTGTCCGCGACCTGTTTGTTGGCCGAGCCTTCGGCCACGAGCTGCAACACCTCGGTCTCGCGGGAGGTCAGGCGGTTGCCCTCGGCCCGGATCATCCCGTCCCGGTCGCGCGGTTTGTTCTGAATTTCCTGCACGCGTTTGGCGACGGTGGGGCTGAAAAAGGAATTTCCCTTCGCGACTTCCCGGATCGCCTTCGTCAGGATCTCGGCGGAAGTCTGTTTTTCCAGGAAACCGGCCACGCCGAGGGCGCACATGCGCTCAATGTATTCGTTATCACTGTGGGCAGAGAGCACGATCACTCTGGCGGCGGGATTGGCGGCGAGAATCTGCCGGGTCGCTTCCAGGCCGTTGAGCACGGGCATGGCGATATCCATCAAGATGACGTCTGGCTTCAGTTTTATTGCCAGCTCGACGGCTTCACGGCCGGTCTTGGCTTCGGCCACGATGGCGAAATAGCCGTCGGATTTCAGCAGGGAGATGAGGCCCTGCCGGACAATGGCGTGATCTTCGGCAAGCAGGACGGTGATTGGTCTGTTTGGTTTCATGGGTTGGATTTCTCCTGGGTAAAAGGCAGCTCTGCGCGGACGGTGGTGCCCCGGCCGGGAGCGGATTCGATGGTCAGGCTGCCGCCGACCATTTCGACCCGTTCCCTCATGCCCACCAGGCCGAGACGTTTGTTGGTTTTGGCCAGGAGGGTTTTCCCGACCTGAAAAGATTTTCCATTGTCGTTGATCTCCATCCGGACGGCGCCGGGGATTTTCGTGAGGCTCATCCTGACTTGGGAGGCGCGGGCATGGCGGATGACATTGGTCATGGCCTCCTGCGCGACCCGGAAGAGCACCGTGCGCTTGGAACTTTCCAGCGCCTCGACTCCGGCAAAGGCGGTGAGATGGATCTTGAGATTTTTCTGCTCGGCCAGGCTTTTGTTATAGGCGTGGAGGGCCGGGATCAGGCCGAGATCGTCCAGCACGGCCGGGCGCAGCTCGCGCGCGAAACGGTGCACGGCATTCACGGCAACTTCCACCAGTTGTTGGGTGCGGGTGATTTTACCCTTCAAACCCTTCAAACCCTTCAAACCCTTCAAACCCGTAAGGCCTTCTGACACTCCTGCTCCCAGCGCCGATAAATGGACACTGATGCCGACGAGGATTTGCACCACCTGGTCATGCAGTTCCCGGCTGATCTCCTTTCGCTCGTCTTCCTGCGCCGTGATGATCTGACGGGTCAGGTCGCGCAGCTTTACCTGCATGAGCTGGGACTCCAGAAAAAGCTGCATGTACTGCTGCTTGCTTTTATCGGCTTTAACCACCGCGCTTTTCAAGCGCACGTTCGTGGTCATCAGTTCCGCCGTGCGCTTGCCCACCAGGATCTCCAGCTGCCCGGCATAGTCGGCCAGGTTTTTCTGGGCTTCGTGCAAGGCCTGTTCCACCTGCTTCCGCACGGTGATGTTGTTGAAAAGCACGGCGACTTTCCGGCTGCCCTCTCCGCCGATACGCAAGGCATAGACATCGAACCACCGGTTCAATCCTTTCGCCTCGTTGCTGAAGCGCATCGGGTTTCCGGTCAGGGCAACCTTGCCATAGGCTTCAAACCAGTGCGCTTCCAGCTTGGGGTCGATTTCACTGATCAGTCTTCCCTGCCCATTGTGGATTCCGCTTTGCATTTCGAAGGACGGATTGACCTCCAGGAAGCGGTAGTCGACGGGCTTTCCCTTCTTATCAAAGATCATTTCGATGACGCAAAAGCCTTCGTCGATGGAATTGAACAGGCTGCGATAGCGTTCCTCGCTCTGGCGCAGCGCCGCTTCCCCCTTCTTGCGCTCGGTGATGTCGCGGATGTTGCACTGGATGACGGCCTGGCCGTTCTCCTCATAGAGGTTGGCCACCACCTCGACTTCCTGGTGCCGGCCATCCTGGCTTTCGAGCGGCAGGTCCTCATAACGGACTTCGTGCTTCCGTTTGAGTTTCCGAAACATTTCCTGGCTGGCGGTTTCATCCTTGAGCAGGCCGATCTCAAACAGTTCCTTTCCGACCAGCCGGTCATGCGGGTAGCCCAGCAGTTTCGTCATGAACGGATTGGCATCGGTGATTTTGCAGGTAGTCGGGTCGAGCAGGAGTACGCCGTCCTGCGCCGCTTCAAAGAGACGGCGGTAGCGGATTTCGGACACACGCACCTTTTCCTCGGCCTGTTTGTGCTGGGTGATGTCCGTCAGGGCCAACCGGCAGACCTCTCTTGACTCAGAAAGATTGGCTCTCATCCGCACATCTATGGTGGCTTTGTCTTTCCCGAAGAGCCGCAAATCACATTCCTTTCGGTCCCGGCTCTCAAACACCTGCCGGAGAAAAGCGTCGAAATTCTGGCGGTCAGCCGCCGTCACGAAATGTCCCAGACGTTGTTTCACCAACGGCGCCCGGGGAATCCCCAGCAGGCTGGCTGCGGTCAGGTTGGCCTCACGGATGACTCCTTCAGGGTCGAGGGTCAGGTAGCCCAGCGGGGCGAAATCGTAGAGCTCGCTGTATTTTTCCATTCCTGCCTCCATTTCGTCGCGGGCTTTCCGGAGTTCCTCATTCTGCATCTCGAGCTCGATTTGGTGTACCTGCAGTTCGTGGAGCAGCCGCTGGGTGTCGGCGAGTGATCGCGTCGCTCCATTCCCGGCATGATTTTTTCTCCCCTGTTGCAGCAGCCGGGTTTCCGCGCGGTCCCGCAGCGGGGCAGTCGTGATCGACGGAGTGGGTTCTTGTTTCATGCGGGGTGGACGGGTTCGGTCACGACTTCGCCTTTTTCTCGTGTTTCAATTGCGTGTCTTGTTGGGCGACGTGTTTTTCCAGCACGGCGTGCTTGTCCCGCAGCTTCGTCTCCAGCGTCTTGGACGCGGTGGTGTTGGTGAAGGTGATCACGACGCCATCAATCCGGTCGTCCAAGGTGCGGTAGGGCATTATGCGCACGGTGAACCAGCGGCCGTCCATCGCGCCGATCGATTTTTCGATCGCGGCCAGTTTCCGCAGCACTTCTTGCGCATCCGTGGTGAGTTCCGGGTAGCGGAGCTCGGTCGCCAGGTCGGTGATGGGCCGGCCCGCGTCGGTCGGGATGAGCTTGATGATTTTCGTGGCCTGCGGGGTGAAACGCCGCACTCGGAGATTTTTGTCCAGAAAGAGGGTCGCGATGTCCGTGCTGTCGAGCAGGTTTTTCATGTCGTTGCTCGCCTGCGACAGCTGGTCGACCTTGACCTGCAGCTCGGAGTTCACGGTCTGGAGTTCCTCGTTCATCGACTGCATCTCCTCCTTCGAAGTGGTGAGTTCCTCGTTGGTGGATTGGAGCTCCTCATTGGTGGACTGGAGTTCTTCGTTGGCGGACCGGAATTCCTCCTGGGAAGATTGCATCTCCTCATGGGTGGCCCGCGCCTCACCGCGGATCCGCTGGAGTTCGTGCTCCAGCTCCGCCTGCCGCGGGCTGCGGGCGTGTTCTTTCTGGGTTTTGCTCACCGCGGCGGCGGTCACGGGCGCGGGCACGTCGGTGAAAACGATCATCACCAGACCGTGCAACGGCCCGGCTTCTTCGATGCACCGGACGGTCACGTTAACGTGCTGCTTGCCGCCGTTGGTCCCGACCGTGAGCCCGTGCAGTGTTACAGTCTGTTTTTTTCGGAGCGCTTCCTTGAAGGCTCCCGCCAGCTCATAGCGCAGTCCCTCGCGGGCCATGGCGAAAAGATTCCAGTTGGCCTTGCCGGCGGCGGGTTCGAGGTACTTGCCCGTGCGGCCACTGACATAAAAAATATCGCCTTCCTCGTTGGTCAGCACCGCGGGCGGGGCGTAGCTGTGCAGGACGAGCTGATCTGCGAGGGTCTGGAGACTTTCCGGCGGTTTGGGCACCGCGGAATGCGACTCGGAGCTGATGGCCTGGCCGGCGTGGAAGGCGGTGGGAAAGGTGATCTGCGCCGGCTGGACAATGGTTTCGGTGCGCCGGTAAAGCCGCGATTTGCCGCTCAGCGGTGAAAACAAGGCGGTGCTGTCGCCGATCGTCTCCGCACTGCCCTGAAACAAAATGCCGCCGGGCGTAAGACTGTAATGGAAGAGTGGGATCAGTTTCTTCTGCACTTCCGGTGTCAGGTAAATCAGCAGATTGCGGCAGCTCAAAATGTCCAGCTTGGTGAAGGGCGGGTCCATGATGAGATTCTGCGGCGC
>CAZIQP010000036.1:0-29746 GCA_964541315.1 uncultured Opitutaceae bacterium | reverse complement strand
CTAAGCGGTCGCCATGCAGTTGAGAATCAAGAGTTGAGAGCCCGAACCACCCTCCCGAAACAAGTAGCATCTCCCATTCGTCCATGTTTTGGTTTGGCCTTGGACACTCGACTTTTCACTTTCGACGTATGCGTGCAACTTTCACATCCCGGTGCGAAAATTGAATACATATGGGTATTCCGCATTGATGCGTCCGCATAGCGCGGCGAGAATCTCCGGCCCGGTCATTTCGCCTTCGGCCACTCCAGGGTCCTTCCGTGCCGGTGAAGAATGAGGCTTTTCACGTTGCCATTCGCATCCTTCACAACGGTCAGCTCCCCCGGTATCTGGCGGATGAAAAACTCGGTTTCGGAGGTTGCGCCCAGTTCGAATTTGGGCTGACCCGTCACCTGGAGGTAAAGCCGCCCGGCCTCGCGTGTGATCGTCCCGTCCCCTGCGCCCACGTCATAGGTGCCCAGCAGCGGCTCCGTGCTGGCATCATCGAGCTTCACCTCGACGACGTCCGCCAGCCGCGCAGCGTGGATCGTCCCCCCATTCGAATGGTGAGTCGCGCTGACCACCTTGCCGCTGGCGTCCTTGTTGAAGGTCACCTGGGCGTCGACCACCTTCCAGAAGAATTCGGTCTCCGATTTCGGGAAAATCTCGAACCGGGGCTGGCCGCCCAGGCGGGCATAAACGTGATCACCCTCCTGCGTCACGTCGAGAATCGCTTGGCGGTAGTCGTAGCGGCCGACGATCGCCGCCAGAGCGGAGGCAGGCACCGCTGTGCTCGCGGGCCGAGGCGGGGCGCCGAGCTCGGCGCCGATATAATCTTCCACGATGAGATAGGAAAGGGCGGCAGGCAGGCTGCTCGGCTTTTGCGGGAATGAATTCGTGAGCACGACGACGGTGAGCTTCTTGTCCGGAAGCCGCAGGACGTTGGTGAGAAAGCCGTGCAGGCCTCCTCCGTGGGAAATCTCCCGCGCACCGCGGAATCGAGTGATATGCAATCCGTAGCCGTAACCGCTGTCCCGCGAGTCATTCTTGTTCTCCTCGGTGACGCCGGGCGTGAGAGCGGCGGCGAGGCTCTCTGGGTTGAGGACCTTTTGGCCGAATACTCCCTCATACCAGCGGTAAAGATCCTCGACTGTGGAATAGAGCGAACCGGCCCCGCCCGCCCATGACATGTCCCAGTCGATGGCCTTCCTGAAGGCGCCATTCGCGAAGGAATACCCGACCGCAGCGCCCACCGGCGGCGAGTCATTGTGATAAATGCCGGTTGCGGTCATGCCGAGGGGGGCAAAAAGAGTCTGCTGCAGATAGGCCTCGTAGCTTTCCCCTGAGACCTTGGCGACAATCTCGCCGAGAATGAAGAAGTTGGAGTTGCTGTAGGCCCATTTTTCGCCCGGATTGAAGTCGAAGGGGTATTTTTCGATTTCAGCGACAAGTGCCGCGGGCGCGACCGGCTTTGTCACCCCGGCATAGAACCCGGGGCGTTCCGTGTAGCTGTGTATGCCGGACGTGTGGTTCAGCATTCGCTCGAGCGTGACCTCGCCGCCGCGCGGAAAGTCCGGATAGTATTTCGACAGCGGATCCGAGACCTTCAATTTGCCGGCCTCCTGCAGCCGCAGGATGCTGGCGGCGGTAAACTGCTTGGTGATGGAGCCGATCCGGAATTTCGTCGCTGGAGTAACCGCAATCCCATGTTCGATGTCCGCCAAACCATAGCCTTTTTCAAAGAGGATTTTGCCGTCGCGCGCCACGAGGACCGCAGCCCCGGCGCCGTCTTTGCTGAAGCTGCGCTTGAAGAGTGCGTCAACCAAGACTTCCGGCGCCGGCAGCGGGATTTGGGCGTCCGCGCCTTTTTGGGCCAGGAAGTCATAAGCCTCCTTCTGCCCCCGGATGCGAGCGGCGAGGAGGGCCGTCAAACCTTCGGACGTGCGGCTGTTGATATTGACGCCGTGATCGAGCATCTTGCTTAACGTCTCTATGTCGCCAGCACCAGCTGCCGACACCAGCTTCGCAGCGACGGCCTCGGACTGCTTTGCCGTCTGGTCGGCTGCGGATTCGGCTAGAGGAACCGGGGGCTGCGCCATGACGGCGGCGCAAAACATGAGTGAGGAAATGGCCGGACAGAGATATTTTTTCATGAAGTTTATGGCTGGTTGGAGGAAGCATCATTCGAGAGTTCGGATTTTAACTTCTCCAAATGCTCGAGGCGCGGACGCAGCTCATGCCGGGCCGACCACCGGCTTACTCGCCAAACGATCCAGCCAAGCGTTACCAGTGCCAATCCGCCGACAATAGGTTTCAGCCGCACTCCTCCGCCTACCACCACTAGCAATACGGGGCCCAGCAAGAGGAGTCCCAAGAATAAGGGCGCGATGTACCACCAAAGGTTGTCGAGCATCTGAACTTGGCGGCGCGTCTCATAAATCGAGAGGGTGAGCGTTCCAAGCAGCGTGTCGTCCACGGGCGGCCTTTGGGCGCGTGTTCTAAGGCGATAAGTCAGGAACGAGACGGTTGCCGTCGTAAAAAGAACGACCGCCATCCACACGTAAGCGCTGTAGTGCTGGGCGCGCCAAGCCAGCATGACCGCCACCGAAATCAGGAAGATGGCCCGCGCCAGTAAACGCAGGTCCCGCCAAAGGATCATCGTGTCGAATCGGCTTACGTGACTACGGAAACGTTCTGGCAGGTCGGTACCGCCCTCGGCGGTGGAAGGCGTCGCCCGCGTCCGGTGCAGACTAGATTTTATCGCCGCGATGGTGGCGGTAGAAGTAGTCACCCGCGTCCGAGGAAAACTATATCTAATCACCGCGAGGCTGATGGCGATCATCAGACCGATTCCAACTACCAAAATCGCTCGGTGCTCCCGATCAAGCGGCAAAAACAGATGCTGGCCGCTAGGGTCCAGGATCTTCCCCAGAATCCAGACGATGAGGGAGAAAGACACGAGATCCCGTAACGACAGCAAGATCACAACGTGACGAAACTGCCGCTCGCTTCGGCGAATCCGGTCCAACAATTCAATCTCGATTTGTGAATCGGCCCCTCGAGACGATTCCGCAAACTGATTTCTCCATTTCTGCTGCAGGTCTTCAAAACTCACGGCGCACCTCCTTTAAAGATTCGCTCAATTTCTTTCGTGTCCGGGTCAGGGCCACGCCGACGTGGTTCTCGGTCAAGCCCGTGATCTCGCTGATTTCCCTGTAGCTCAGCCCGTCAAGCAGCAGGATCACCAAGGATCGCTCGGCGACCGGCAATGCCCGGACCTCCTGATAAAGTCTTTGCATAATTTCGGCTTCCTCCTGCAGACGCCCGGGCAGCGGCGAGCTGCAGCTTAGTTCAGGCACGAGGTCCAATGGCGATTGCAACTGGCGTCGCTTCTGTTCGGAGCGCTGCCAGGTATGCGCGGTATTAAGACACACGCGATAGATCCAGGTTGATGGTTTCGATTGCCCCTTGAAATTTGGCATGGAACGCCAGAGCTCGATTGCCATGTCTTGGAATAGATCGGCCTGCTCCGCAGTCTCGGACGCAAATGATCCCGCAACCTTGAGCAGAATGTTGCGATGCTCGCGGAGCCAGCTGATGAACTGCGATTCGAATGATTGGTCGGGCTCCATTAGTCATCTACATTAGTAGCGTTAGGGGAGATTTCCTTACAAAGAATCTTCTCGGGTGACGAAAATGAAGGGGATCGGAGAAAGCTCGGCGCTGTTGCCAACAGCGCCGGTAGCGAGCCACAGACCCATCTCAGGCTACCAAAGCGGCCGCCGCTCTGGAATCCCGCTCAACTGTGGATAAACGCTGGTGCCAGTGGGCCGCACCGTCTGGTTCATGGCTTCGTATGCGTTCGAGTTAAACACACTGGATTGTGGTGGGTTTCGGTTGGAAATTGCACGTCCGCCTGTCTTGATCGCGGGCGGGGTTGCGACTTATCGTGATGAATCCTTTGAAACCAATCCGGAGGCGAGGGCGACCCGGCAAGACCGTTGGATCACCAAACGTACCGTTAGTTAATTTAATGTGCATGGATATTCGGAGTGGTCCAGAAGCGTGAGTCCGGTCATGGGCCAAGCGGGTTATGTATTGAATGTTAACTAGCGGGCTAAGCCAAACGCGCAAAAAACCCGCGGCTCGGGGGAGTCGCGGGCTGGAAATTGGGCAGAGTGGTCGCTTAGTTGGCGCTCTTTTTTTCTTCGTCACGCTGTGTGGTCGGCAGCGCACTCGGCAGGACTCAGGAAGCCGTTGGTGTCCATCTTGGTGAACATCGTGTCGGACCCTTAGGCTGTTCATTCCACCTCCAATGCCCGCCCGTTTGCAAAGCAGCCGACTGCTTACTGTTTCCGGTTTGCGCGGATGCGGGAGGATTTCGCGAACGGGTTGAGCAGGGCCGTGGCGTCGGCTTGCAAGTAGATGTCGACCCGGACCTCGCCCGCCGCCATAAGAACAGAGTTCCATTCATTCCCATGCCCATTTCCAAGGAAGAGATCCGCCGCAAGTACAACATGTCGGACGAAGACTATGATGTCGTCGAGGCCCTCGCGCTGCGGCCCACCTGCGAGCATTGCAACAAAGCGCTGCCACCCGATGCGGCCGACGCGCGGATCTGCAGTTTCGAATGCACCTTCTGTGCGACGTGCGTGGAGAAGGTCATCGGCAATGTCTGCCCGAATTGCGGCGGCGGCTTCACCGCCCGGCCCGTCCGTCCTTCACGAAACTGGAGGAACAACAATTATCTCGGTGCCATTCCCGCCCGCACCGTCGTCAAGCACAAGCCCGTCGATCCGGTGGTCCACGCCAAGTTTTCCGCCGAGATCAGGCCAATCGCCCCGGAGAATCGTTGATGGCTCAAAGTCATGCGACCGACCCATTCCTTCGTCGGGAACCAAATCGGTAACTGGCCTCAAGCAGTGTCATCGAGAATCTCGCCGGCCCATTCGCGTTCTTTGGCGTCCATGGTTGATTTCGCTTCGCGCGGCGAGCAGCTTCGCGCGGGCTTTAGCGAATCCTTCTTTCGGGGCATGTGCTGCCGGTAGTTTTAAGTCAGGTGCTATGAGTCCAGGCATGGCTTGGCTCTTACGTCAATATCAGCAGACTCTGCACCGGATCGCGCTCGAAAGTGTGAAGTACAACCGAGTTCTCCCGGATAAGCTTTTCGATCTTCGAGGTCGGACAATTGCCCACCCGCAACCACACGACCTTGGGTGGAGCACCATACAAAAGACTGCGCTGATGAAAATCCGTGTCTTTGGACACGATGATCAATTCCTTCTCCTTGGCGTATTCCCAGATCGCGACATCGTCGGCCTCCATCATCCCGACCGACTTCACATGCTGACTCTGCGGGAACAGATCCTCAAGCCGCTGCATCAAGGCGGTCGAAAGGTTCTGATCGAACAAAAGCTTCATCCGCCGATCCCGGACAGTTTCCTCTCACGATCGGCCGCGAACGCCAGACAAGCCCGGATATCCTCCTCCGTCAGCTCGGGAAAATCTGCCAGGATTTGCGGCACGGTCATCCCGCCGGCCAGATATTCCAACACATCCGTCACCGTAATACGCATGCCGCGAACACAAGGCTTCCCGCTCCGCTTGCCGGGTTCAATCGTGATAATGTTGCGGTAGTCCATAACGACAAAATGCTTTGGTTGGTACCCAAGGTCAAGCAGCCGAATGGGTCTGAATTCCGCCTATTCGCATTCACCGGCGATACCTACCTGGCCCGGAATTCGCGTTGGCTATCAGCGTTGCCGGCGGAGCTGCAGGCCATCGCTGTCTTCGTTTTTCCCACCCCTTGAGGCGAAAATAAGCACCAGGATAACCACACCCAGCCCGCCGAGCACTTTGGGCAGGGGAAATGATCCGATCTTCATGGCATCATTGCCGGCTTTGTCGCCGGTGCTGGTCTGCGCGTGATAGGTATTGGCGGCGTGTTCCAACGGGGCCGGCGCATTGTCGTTTTCCTTGGGCGCGGGGTCGGGCCGGTATTGCCGAACGTCGCCCGGATGCGCACTGGCCACATAATCGATGGCCATGGCCGGAACCAGCCCTTCGACCCGACGATAACGGATCATGAGCTTGTCGTCCTGCGGCCACAGCACGGTCACCAAGGTCCCCACCGGCAGGACCACGGCACCGGGATTATCCGGTTCGAAAGGCAGCCGGACCCGCATCCTCACCCGCGCCGGAGTATCGGCATGAGCAACCACGTTCAGGAGGAGGATGAGTGCGACCAATAGTCGTTTCATTGAAACCCGACTGTAACACAAAAACCGGGCTTCGTCTCGCCCTTAGCTGATAAAAAAACTGTACACTATTTCAGGATAAACCAGTCCATCATTCCGCTAAGATTTTGGCGCATCAGGCAGGCGGACTTTTAGTGGCGACCAGTCGTCTCACGCACCCGTTGATCGATCCGGTGCGCACCGGCAACAGAAGGAAAAGTTCCATGCATGAGGCTAAAAAAAACGTAATACCGGGGCGCCCGGGTTCAGCTTAACTTGGGCCGGTCGTTCTAATGGTGTTACTCTACCCGAAAATGAAACCGCCCAAAATCCCCGAAGGCATCACCGCCACTTTGCTCGCCCAGCACGCGCAACTGCCGGTCCCGATTCTCGAGGCCATGCTGACGGAAGTCGCCCAGCAGTCTTATCGCTATGAGTGGAAAGTCCTGGGCAGGCCGGCAACTTTCTCGGGTGCGCTGACCCCGACCGCCTATGCCCAGATGGTGATCGCGGAAGGCATCAACCGAAATATCATAGTGCTCCTGAAACGCGAGGGGCCGCTTACGGCCAACACTGACGCAGGATTTCTTGTGGCGCGCTAGCCTGAATATTTCATACTTAAAGCTTCCCGATCCTTTTCACAGAGGGCACAGAGACTGACACCGAGGAAGAAGGAGTGTACAAGGTGTGGGAGGTTCTCACGCGGCTGAGCTGGCGCGAACTTCAAATCCGAAGCTGGAATTTGTATTTCTCACTCTGTGACCTCTGTGCGCCTCTCTCCGCCTCTGTGTCCCAAGAATTTTCTTGGTTTGAGTGTGAAATTTCCGGGCTAGAGACCGTGCGGATCGCGGTTCCGCCGCCCTTTCGCCACGAATCGCTGTTCCCTGCCGGTCATCCCGCCATACACCCCGGTTGACTCGCCCGGTCTCACCGCTACGTTGGATGGTTCATGGCTGACTTCATCGCTGAAAAGAAACCCGTATCGCGTGCCCTGTTGGTGGGCGTCCAGACTCCCGACATGAAACCGGGTGAAGGCGAGGAGCTGCTGGGCGAGTTGAAGGAGCTCGTGGAAAATCTCGAGATCACCATCACGCGCACCGTGCTCGTCAACCTGCGCGAGCACAAGCAGCCGAAATTCCTCATCGGCTCCGGCAAGGCCGCCGAACTCATCGCGCTGGCCAGGGAAGATGAAGCCGACGTCATCGTGGTCGACGAGGAACTCTCCCCTTCGCAACAGCGCAACTGGGAGGAAGAATCCGGCCTTGCCGTCATCGACCGGCAGGAAGTCATCCTGGAAATTTTCGCCGACCGCGCCCAGACCCGTGAAGCCGTGCTGCAGGTCGCGCTGGCCCGCATGGAATATTCCCTGCCCCGCCTCACACGCGCGTGGTCCCACTTGTCGCGTCAGCGCGGCAAGGGTGCCATGGGCGGTGAGGGCGAAACCCAGCTCGAGCAGGATCGCCGCATCGTGCGCGACCGCATCGCGCACCTGAAGGAAGAGCTCGTCACCGTGCTCTCGCAACGCGCCACGCAGCGCCGCAAGCGCATGCGCACGCCCGTGCCCGGCGCCGCCATCGTCGGCTACACCAACGCGGGAAAATCCTCGCTCCTCAACAAACTCACCGGCGCGCACATCTACGCCGCCGACAAACTTTTCGCCACACTCGATCCCACCACCCGCCAGCTCACTTTGCCCGACGGCCGCACGCTGCTCGTGACTGACACCGTGGGTTTCATCCGCCGCCTGCCCCACCGGCTGGTCGAGGCGTTCAAGGCCACGCTCGAGGAGGTCGTCGTTTCCAATTTCCTGATTCACGTCCTCGACGTCACCAACCCCAACGTCGAGCAGCATCACGCCACCACCCTTGCTGTGCTCGGTGAACTCGGCGCCGCCGACAAACCCGCGCTCACCGTCTTCAACAAGACCGACGCGGCCGACGCCAAGACCCTCGCGTTGATGCGCACGCGCCATCCGACCGCCCTCTTCATCAGCGTCCACACCGGCGAAGGTTTGGACAAACTCCTCGCCAAATGCGAAGAGCTGGCCATCGACGATTCCATCGCCGCCGCGCTGCTCATTCCGCACGACCGCTACGACGTCGTGGCGAAACTCCACAGCGTCGGCCAGGTGCGCTCGCAAGAAACCCGAGATGATGGCGTGTACATTCTCGGCCGTTATCCCGCGAAACACCGCACGACGTTCGATCCGTTCGTGAAACCCGCCACCAAGGCGAAAAAGCCGGCGGCCAAGCGCGCGGTGAAGAAATAAAGCCCGTCACGAATCGCGTTGCGACTGTAGGGCCGGTGCCTGCCGAGCCGGGCCTATGACGGCTCATCCGGAGGACTCGCCCTACCCAAGGAAAAATTCCATCGACCAGTTCACTCACTCAGATGTTTCTCAATCCGCCGGTCGGGCACGAGCCAGATGATGGCGACGGAAACATAGAGCGCCATGGCCAGCCACGGCAGCCAGCAGGCCAACGCGATTCCCATGGCGTAGATCACGACCGAAATTTTGCCTTTGAAATCGCGGCCGATGGCCTTTGCCAGAATGGAGTCCGAACCATGACCGGCGAGCAGGACACGCACCAAAATGTAGTAAGCGGTCCCCGCCATGATCAGCACCCCGCCGTACAACCCCACCGTGCTGGTCGTGAGTTCGTTTTCACCCAGCCAGCCGGTCACAAAGGGGAAGAGCGACAACCAGAACAGCAGATGAAGATTCGCCCACAGCACCGGACCGCTCACCTGTTTCACCGCCTGAAAAAGGTGATGGTGGTTGTTCCAGTAGATGCCGACGTAGAGGAAACTGAGCGCATAGCTCAGGAAGACCGGGAGAAGGGGCCTGAGCGCCGCGAAATCAGCGCCGTGCGGCACCTTCATTTCGAGAACCATGATCGTGATGATGATGGCGATCACGCCATCGCTGAACGCTTCGAGCCGGCCTTTGTGCATGGGCCTGATTAGGACATTTGCTTCCAGTCCGACAAGGTCAGACTCACCCCGGACGTCTTTTCGTCCGCAACCCCTGCTTGCCTTCCCCTGCGGACGGACCTTCCTATTGCAAACATGATTCCCGCCGACGCCGCCTGGCAGACCATTCTCGCGCACGCCAGGCAACTCGACCCCATCCGCATCCCGCTCGCCTCCGCATTCGGCCGCACATTGCGCACCGACGCCTGCGCCGACGCCGACTCGCCGCCTTTCGACGCCTCCGCGATGGACGGCTATGCGCTGCGTCGGGCCGACACGGCCGCACCACTTCGCGTCGTCGGCACCAGCGCGGCGGGAGCGGCGTTCACCGGCTCCGTCGGCCCGGGCGAATGCGTCCGCATCTTCACCGGCGCACCCGTGCCCGCCGATGCCGATTGCGTTGTGAAACAGGAAGACGTCACCGGCGAAGGCGACACGATTCACGTCACTAACAATTTTTCCGGCCAGAACTTCATCCGCCGGCGCGGAGAAAATCGCCGGCACGGGGACGTCGTCGTGCCCGCCGGCGCCCGGCTCGGCCCGCCCGAACTCGCCGCGCTCGCGGGCGCAGGTGTTGCCCGGCCCGCCGTGACCCGTGCACCGCGTTGCGTTCACCTCGTCACCGGCAACGAACTGGTCGCCCCGGAGCAAACTCCCGCCGGCGCCCAGATTCGTGACAGCAATTCCACGCTCATCGCCGCATTGCTCCAGACGCACGGTGCCGAGCTGATGGCCCAAACCCGCGCACCCGATAATCTCGCCGCCGCGCGTACCATCGTCGCCGCCCTTCCCCCTTGCGATCTCCTGTTCATCTCCGGCGGGGCCAGCGTCGGAGATCACGATATCGCCCGGCCCTTGCTCGAAGCGCTCGGCTTCACGCTGCATTTTCAACAGATCAACCTTCGCCCGGGAAAACCGCTCGTGTTCGCCAGCCGCGGTCAGCAGCTCGCGTTCGCCCTGCCCGGCAATCCGGTCTCACACTGGGTCGTGTTTCAACTGTTCATCGCGCCCTTGCTCAAATTTCTGCAATCGGGCCTGCCCAATCCGCCCGAACGTCTCCAAGGGCAGCTCACCGCCCATACGCGGCTCCCACCAGCCGACGCCCGTCAGACCTTCTGGCCCAGCCGCGCCATCATCAACGCGGGCCAATATGAAATCACTCCGCTGCCCATCGCCAGCTCCGGCGACAGTTCCGGGCTTGTCGGTGCGAACGCGCTCTTGCCCGTGCCGCCGCCACCCGGCAACCTGAGCGCCGGACAAACTGTGGAATTTATTCTCTGCCCATGACCAAACAATCTTTCTCGCATCTCGACTCCGACGGCCGGGCCAGGATGGTCGACGTTAGCGCCAAGCCCGATTCGCAACGCACCGCCATCGCCGAAGGCCGGCTCACCTGCGCACCCCAAACCATCGAACTCCTCCGCGCGCAAGCTCTGCCGAAAGGCGACGTCCTCACTGTCGCTAAGATCGCCGGCATCCAGGCCGCGAAATCCACCGGCTCCTTGATTCCGCTCTGTCATCCGCTCGCGCTCAACAGCGTTGACGTGGATTTCTCCGTGGAATCCGACGGCGTCGTCATCCGCGCCACCGTGCGTTGCACCGGCAAAACCGGCGTCGAGATGGAGGCACTCACCGCCGTGTCCGTCGCCGCCCTCACCGTGTACGACATGTGCAAGGCCGCGGACAAAGCCATGTCGATCGGCGGCATCCGGGTGGTGGAAAAAACGAAAACCTGACTCCTCAACCACAGATGAACACGGATAGACACAGATATGAAATCTACGCTGTTGATACGCCTGATGATTTCCGCGCCTTCATCTGTGTGAATCTGTGTCCATCTGTGGTTAAAAGCATTCTCCCATGAAAATCGCCCGCATCACCCTCAGCGATCGTGCGGCCAACGGCGTGTATGCCGATGAAAGCGGGCCCGAGATCGAACGCGTCACCGCGAGCCATTTCACCGAGAAACTGGAGTGGACCCGGATTCTCCTCCCCGACGACCGTGCGCAGATCGAGGACGCGCTCCGCTGGCTCGCCGATATCGAACACTGCTCGCTCATCATCACCACCGGCGGCACCGGTCCTTCGCCGCGCGACGTGACGCCCGAGGCCACGCGCGCCGTGCTCGAAAAAGAACTGCCCGGTTTCGGCGAAGTCATGCGGATGCACAGCTACGAAACAGTGAAGACCGCCATCCTTTCGCGCGCCACCGCCGGCGTGCGCGGCCGCTCGCTCATCATCAATCTGCCGGGCCGGCCCCGCGCGATCGGCGAATGCCTGCCGTTGCTCGCCCCGGCCATCGCCGAGGCGATCGACCACATTTCCGGGTTTCGGCCCGGCTTGGTGAACGAGGTGTTCAAGGCGCCATGCCGGCCCTGACGCATATTCAGTTTAACCGCCGCGAGCTCGCCCGGCTGGTTCAGGAACGCGCCAGCATGTAACGTTTTCCCGTCGCCGGCACGAAGATAGCGGCCGGAGCACCTTGATAGCCGACGCGGCCCCGCTCCAGCAGGAGCACCTCATCGCACAGCGCCATCACCTCGTCCGGCGAATGGGTGACGTAGATCATCGGAATGGAAAACTCGTCCCGCACGCGAATAAAATAAGGCAGCAGCCGTTCGCGCAACGGCGCATCGAGACCCGCGAGCGGCTCGTCGAGTAATAGCAGCCGCGGTGCCGCCAGCAAGGCCCGTCCCAGTGCAACCCGCTGCTTTTCACCGCCCGACAGCGTGCTGATCCCACGATCTGTCAGCGCCGCGATCTCAAGCACCCCCACCACATGTTCGAACGTCAGACCCGATGGCGCGGATTGTTGCGGATGGGAACCGTAGGTCAGGTTTTGCCGGACGGAAAGATGAGGAAAGAGCGCGCCGTCCTGCGGCACATAGCCGACCGCCCGGCGCTCGACCGGCACAAATGTCCGGGTGCCGGCATCGGTCAACACCGTATCGCCCACGTGCACCGCACCAGTGACGGGCCGGCGCAGGCCGGCGATGATTTCCAACAGCGAGGTCTTGCCCGCACCCGAAGCGCCAAAGACGGCGGCCACACGGCCGGTCAGAACGGCGTCCACCTCCAAGGTGAAATTTGTCAAGGTCAGACGCAGGCCGGAGAGTTCCACCTTCATGTTTTCTTCCTCCGCAGAAACCATTCGCTCGCCCAGACGGCACCGAAGGCAATCGCGACCGAAACCGCGAGCAATGCCAGCGCCTCGTCATCCCGGCCCAATTGGACCAGGTGATAAATCGAAAGCGCAAGCGTCGCCGTTTTCCCCGGGATGAAACCGGCCACCATGATCGTGGCGCCAAACTCGCCCAACGCGCGGGCGAACGCCAGCAACGCACCCGCGACCAGTCCGCGGGCAGCCAGTGGCAGCGTGACGGTGGCGAACACCCGCCATGGTCCGGCCCCGAGGGTGCGTGCCACCTGTTCGAGCCGTGGATTTACGCCCTCGAACGCCACCCGCGCCGTGCGTACGAGCAGCGGAAACGACATGACCGCCGTGGCGGCGACCACGCCGCGCCAGGTGAAAATGATTTCCCAGCCGGGGTGCGCCTCAAGCCAGCCGCCGAGCGGGCCGCGCCGACCGAGCAGTTTGAGGAGGAGCAGTCCGGTCGCCACCGGTGGCATCACGAGCGGCAGCGCCACGAGCGTTTCCACCACCGGCTTGCCGGGCCAGTCACGCCGCGCGAGCAACCATGCCAACAGCAGGCCGAACGGCAGGATCAGCAGCGTGCTGAGCGCCGCAACGCCCATCGTGAACCATGTAACTTGCCATACTTCGGCTGACATGCCTGCGACTGTGCCCTGCTTCAGGGCGCAGGCAAGAAACCATATTTCGCAAAGACGGCCCGGGCTTCGGCTGAGGCAAGATACGCGGCAAAGCGGCGTGCCGCTTCGGCATTCTTCGACGCTTTCAGCACCGCCAGCGGGTAAGAAATCTTTGGGCCATCCGCGATAGCCACTTCATAGCCGATCTTCACTTTCTTTGAAATGAGCACGTCGGTCTTGTATACGATACCCGCGTCCACGTTGCCGGATTCGACCGCCGCCAGACACGCGCGCACGTTTTCCGTCGGCACAATCTTGTCGATGATCTGTTTCCACAGCCCTGCTTTCTGCAGATACTCCTTGGCGTAGATTCCGGCGGGCACAGTTTGCGGTTCGGCCAGCGCAATCCGACCGACGGCAGGTTTGGCAAGATCAGCGGGAGTCGTGATGACGGCACCGCCTTCGCTGCCGACCACAATCACCAGCGTGTTGGACAGCAGGCTCAGACGGGTGTCGGCTGCGAGAAGGCCGGATTTCGCCAGATCGTCCATCTTCGCCTCATCGGCCGAGAAAAACACGTCGGCCGGCGCGCCTTCCTTGATCTGCCGGGCCAGAGTGCTCGACGCCGCGAGATTGAGGAGCAGTTTGTCGCCGCTCGCCGGCTCGTAAGTCTTGGCGATTTCCTTCAGCGCATCGGACAGGCTGGCCGCAGCCAGGACATTAAGGTCGGCGGCCGGCAACGCACAACCAAAGCGCAAAGCCAGCACCGCCATCCCAATTAAATATACCCTGAGTTTCATCATCGGGGCGCACAGGTGAACCCGGAAACATCGATTCGGCAAGCTCGCAGGGACAATCTGCTGAATTTTGTGCTGTTGCAGAAAAAGCGCCTCGCACTAGGTTGGCTTCTCCTTTCGTCTCACGCAGCCATGCCGTTCGACAGCTATAACCGCGACATCGATTACCTCCGCATTTCGCTCACCGATGCGTGCAACCTGCGCTGCGTCTACTGCATGCCGGAGGACATGACCTTCCGGCCGCGGCATGAATTGCTTAGCGATGATGAACTGCGTCGGCTGATCACGCTGTTCGGGCAACTGGGTTTCAGGAAAATCCGTTTCACCGGTGGCGAGCCCACGCTGCGGCCCGGCCTGGTCGAACTCGTGCGCCACGCCGTGAAGACTCCCGGCATCACCACCGTCGGTCTCACCACGAACGGCGTGTTGCTTGACCAGCTTGCCCAACCGCTGCGCGACGCCGGGCTGCAAACCGCCAACATTTCCATCGACAGCCTCGATCCCGAGAAATTCCGCCAACTCACCCGCTGGGGCAATCTTCGCGACGTGATGGCCGGTCTTGACGCCGCCGCCCGCGCCGGCCTCCGCATCAAGCTCAACGCCGTGGTCTGCCGCGGCGTCAACGACGGCGAAGACGTGGTGAACCTCGCCCGTCTCACGCTGGCGAATCCCTGGCAGGTGCGTTTCATCGAGCAGATGCCCTTCGGTAACAACTCCGATTTTCAGAAACGCGGCATGGTGAGCGAAGGCGAACTGATCGATGTGCTCACGCAATCATTTGGTCCGCTCGAACTGATCAACGGCGGCAAGCTCGACGGCGAGGCGCGCATGTATCGTCTGCCCCGTGGCGTCGGATCGCTCGGTTTTATCAGTCCCGTCTCCGCGCCGTTCTGCGCCGGCTGCAACCGCATGCGCCTGACCGCCGACGGTGTGCTGCGCCTCTGCCTGCTGCGCGACAACGAAATCAATCTGCTCAATCTGCTGCGCGGCGGAGAGGACGACGAAGCCATCGCCACCTGCATCCGTCAGGCCGTGCAAGAAAAGCCCTGGGGCCACGGTCTGGCCCAGCACCTGATCCCCGCCGCCCGCGGCATGTCCGAGATCGGCGGGTGAGAGCCTACAACCACAGATAGACACAGATGAACACAGATTCTGAGAACCCATCTGGCCGATCGATCGGCGATTTATCACTCGGAAAAAGACGCTCCCATCTGTGTCTATCCGTGTCCATCTGTGGTTAAATAATGTCTTCGTCTCTACGCCAGATCCACGTCCGTTTCTTCGCGGTGCTCCGCGAGCAAGCCGGTTGTTCCGCGCTCGAAGTCAGCACGGCAGCCAACACACCGGCAGAACTCTACGCCGAGCTACAGACAAAACACGCGCTCACTTTCCCCGTGTCGTTACTCCGTGTCTCGATCAACGAACGCTACGCCGAGATGTCCACACCGCTCGCGGCGGGTGATCGCGTGGTTTTTATCCCGCCGGTGGCCGGAGGCTGAGCATGAAAAGATCTGGAAATCGAACTGTAGGCGCGGCTTTACGCCGCGATTCTGTCCGGCGAACAAATTATTTATCGCGGCATAAAGCCGCTCCTACAGGTCAAACGAGCCAGCTACATTCCCATGTTTGAGCTGACTTCCACCCCAATCAACACCTCTGCCCTCACGGCCCGTCTCGCCGCGCCTGAAGCTGGCGCGGCGGTGATCTTCGAAGGACGGGTGCGGAATCATCATCTGGGCCGCCCCGTCACGCACCTTGAGTACGAGGCATTCGACGCTCTCGCCCAAACGGAAGGCGACGCGATCATCACCGAGACTGAACACCTTTATCCCGGCACCCATGTGCTCTGCGTCCATCGCACGGGAACTTTGCAGATTGGTGAAGCGGCCGTGTGGATCGGCGTGGCCTCGGCACATCGGCAGGCCGGCTTCGCGGCTTGCCGGCATGTCATCGAGGAAATCAAACGCCGTCTGCCCGTCTGGAAAAAGGAGCATCACCCCGATGGCGCGGCCGAATGGGTGAACTGCACCGCCGAGGCTCGCGCACTCGTCGCAACCGGGGCGACCGCAAGACCGGCTGCCTCTGATTACCACGCACGCCAAGTCTCCTTGCCGGAAGTCGGCGATGCCGGCCAAGCGCGTCTGGCCGCTGCGCGCGTGCTCGTCGTCGGCGTCGGTGGCCTCGGTTGTCCGGCTGTACTCTATCTTGCCGGTGCCGGCGTTGGTCGGCTCACATTGGTCGACGGCGGACGTGTCGAGCTCTCCAATCTTCACCGCCAGATTCTTTTCACCACCGCCGAGGTGGGAGCGCCCAAGGTGCTGGCGGCAGCGGCCCGGTTGCGGCAACACAATCCGGCGGTCAAGATTGTTGCGCACGAAGGAGAACTTACCGCGACAAACGCGCGTGCTCTCGTGGCCGGGCAAACCGTCGTGCTCGATTGCACCGATAATTTCGTGACGCGCTTCGTCCTGCATGATGCCTGCCACGCTCTCGGCGTGCCGCTTGTGTCAGCGGCCGTGCACCGGTTCGAAGGCACGCTCGATGTTTTCCGGCGCGGCACCGGCGGCTGCCTGCATTGCCTCTGGGAAGGCCGCAGTTCCGCGGAGCTCGACACCGCCGACAATTGCGCGGGCGGTCCGGTCTTCGGCCCCGCCGTGGGCGTGCTCGGCGTAATGCAGGCCGCCGAAGCGTTGAAGCTCCTGCTCGGACGGGAGGGCGATGCGGTGCGTCAGACGCGGCTCGTCAATCTCCTCGATGGTTCACAGCTCACGGTCGAACGTGCTGCGCGGCCGGGTTGTCCGGTGTGTTCACGTCTCGATCAGCTCAAAATCGCACATCCGGTCGTGCCCACCGAAACCTCGCCTTTCCTCAATGCGGCTGGTGTCGCCGCTCTGGGCTCGGTCGCAAAAACCGTTTACCTCCTCGAACCCGGCGAAGCCCCTCCGTCCAGGTTCACCACTGTCGCCGCGCAAGATCTGATGCGTCTGCGCGAAATCGCCACCGCTGGTCCATTGGTGCTGGTCTGTCGCCATGGCGTACGCAGCGCCTCGCTCGCCCGCTTGCTGCGTGCCGAGGGATTGGATAATGTGTTTGCCCGAACGAACTGATTCTCATGCCCGAATTATCGCGTATTCTCGCTGCCCTCGCCCAGGCTCCCGGCGAACCTGCGGCCTTGGCCACGCTGGTGCGTGTCGAAGGTTCTTCTTATCGCCGGCCTGGCGCCCGTCTGCTCCTCCTCAACAGCGGCCTGCGCATCGGCTCCATCAGCGGAGGCTGCCTCGAGGACGATGTCGTGCTGCGCGCACAACGTGTGCTCACCAGCGGCAAAGCGGAAACCGCGGTGTACAATACCACCTCGGAAAACGATCTCGTCTGGGGCGTGGGTCTCGGCTGCCAGGGGGTGGTGCATATTTTCATCGAGCCGCTGCCTGTCGTCCGACCGGCATGGCTGAAGACCTTGGGCGAAAACCTGCGGGCCCGGCGGGCAACCGCACTGAGCGTCATTCATGCGGGCAACGGTCCGCTCGGTACGTTGCTCACCGGCGCACTGCCGGTCGGGATAAAGCCCGCCGATGTTTTCCAAGAGAAGATATCCGCTCCGCCAGCACTCGTTGTCTTTGGCGCGGGAGAAGACGCGCGTCCGTTGGTGCGCCTGGCAAAAGAAATCGGCTGGCATGTCGCCGTCGTGGACTCACGCCCGGCTTATGCCACAGCGACCCGTTTCCCCGAAGCTGACGCCGTCGCCGTCGCACCGGCCGCAGCCGCCGCGCAACAGATGGGCACCGACAATTCCGGTTACGTGGTGATCATGACCCACCGTTACGCGGAAGATCTGCAACTCCTGCGCCAGTTGCTGCCACAGCCCCTCGCCTACCTCGGCCTGCTCGGCCCGCGCAAACGCACCGAGCGCCTGCTCGCACAACTGAATAGCGAAGGTTTCTCTCCGAGTGAAATGATGCTTGCCCGGTTGCACGCCCCCATCGGTCTCGACCTGGGCGGCAACACGCCGGAGACTGTGGCGCTGGCCATCATTGCCGAAATCCAATGCCGGCTGACCAATCGCTCTCCCATCCATCTCCGCGACCGCACGGCACCGATCCATGACTGAAAAACCAACCTGCGGGCTCGTTCTCCTCGCTGCCGGCGCCTCGACACGAATGGGCCGGCCGAAACAACTGCTGCCTGTGCACGGCAAACCGTTGCTACGTCATGTGGTGGAATCCGCCCTGGCCGAACCGGTGTCGCCGGTCATCGTCGTACTCGGGGCCAATGCGATGGAGATTGCGCCCTGTCTCGATGGCCTGCCGGTACAAATCGTGACAAACACCGGCTGGACCGAAGGCATGGGCTCGTCTCTGCGCCGGGGAATGGAGGAACTCTCCCAGATCGCACCGGCAACCAAAAACGTCATCATCGCCCTCGCCGACCAGCCTGATATCCTCACGGGACACATCACGAAACTGATCGAGACACAGCGTGCGACGGGCCGTCCCATCGTCGCATCCGAGTGCCAGGGAGTCCGCAGTCCGCCGGCGCTGTTCACCGCGAAACATTTCCCCTCCTTGCTCGCGCTGCACGGCGATTCGGGAGCCCGTGCGATTCTGCAGAAGCATGCCGGTGAAGTCGGCACCGTGCCCCTTCCTGCTTCACGCGATCTCGATACGCCGTCCGATTATACCGACTACCTCAGCCAGAAAACCTCGTCATAGGAGACTTTTTTAGTCGTCCGAAGCCTTGAGAAGGGCCGGCAATTGCCTTCAAGCGTGCCCCAGCCGCAATTGCTGCTGCAGGCTCAGGGCCACGCTGATGTCATCCTGCTCGTTCAGTCCCGCATAAAAGGAATCGGGCGGGACCCAGCCGACATCGGGCAAAGTGAAGTCCAGCAGCACCGGCTCCCAATGTGACAGGTAATGCAGCAGGCGGGGCACCAGATTCAAACCCATCGTCCAGGCGCCCATGACCATCTGCGTCGCCCCCATGGTCAGCAACCACAGCTCGCTGGCGTTGCCGCCGTTCTCCGGCCCGACGAAATATCCCGGCCAACAGGCCGGGCTGAAGCACATGGACAAGCCAACCAGGAAAAAATTGAGCGCGTGGGTTGTCTTCATGTGACAGAAAGACAATCCTCTTAAAATTCGGTGCCGTGGGAAAATATTTTTGTTGGAAATATTTTTAACACCCGGAACCTTTTTTTATTTTACGATCGGCCATGTCCGTCACTGCTCCGGCGGAACATTAGCAACTGGCGTGGCCCCGATCCTCCCAAAAAACATTTTCTACTTCGCCCGGCCCCGACGACTGGACAACCGGCATCGCGGAAATGATTAGAAGTTGATTCTATCAACTCCACTCCAACTGTGATGGGGTGATCACCTCCATCGTTCCTCAGATGATTCTACGCATCCCGGCCCGTGCACGTCCGGTGGTGGTCACGGTCGTCCTTGGACTGGCGGCCGGATTGGCCGCAGTGCTTTTCCACCTGGCGATCCATCTGATCTTCCACCAAGGCTTGGAGCGCCTGGCCGAAGCCTCAATCCCGACGTTTCTAATCGGCAGCTTCCTGATCGTCGCCGCCACCTCGGCCATCTCGGGCTGGTTGCTCACGCGTTTTTGTCCTGATGCCGCCGGCAGCGGCATTCCCCAACTGAAACTGGCTTTCTGGAAGGACTTTGGCTATGTGCCGTGGCGGGTGGTGTGGGTGAAGTTTATCGGCGGCGCTCTCAGCGTGGGCGGCGGCAGCAGCTTGGGGCGCGAGGGTCCTTCCGTTCAACTCGCTGGCGGCCTGACTTCTCAACTTTCCGGCTTTCTCGGCACCGCGAAAAATGAGCGGCGCACCGCCGCCGCCGCCGGTGCCGCCGCCGGCTTGGCCGCGGCTTTCAACACGCCGATCGCCGCCGTGACTTTCGTCCTCGAAGAAATTATCGGTGATCTCAACAGCCGGATGCTCGGCAGCGTACTGTTGGCAGCGGTACTCGGGGCGCTTGTGGCTCATGGTATGCTCGGGGCCCAACCGGCTTTCATCCTGCACGGACAGGGCGCTCCCGACTGGATCGGTTACGCGTTGACGCCGGTCGTCGCCGCTCTCGCCGCCATGGCCGGCTGTTGGTTTCAGAAACTCTCGCTCGATCTGCGGACCAAGAACAAACGCCCGCACCGGCTACCGGCCTGGAGTCGCGTCATGCTGGGTGGCATCGGCGTCTGGGCGATTGGCGCCGCGATCTTCGTCAATACCGGGCACATGGGTGTGTTCAGTCTGGGCTATGAGGATCTGTCTCTCGCGCTCGACGGGAAGCTGCTCTGGCACATCGCGGCCCTGCTGTTGGTGGCCAAACTCGCGGCGACCGCGCTCTGCTACGGGCTGGGCGGCTGCGGCGGCATTTTTGCACCGACGCTTTTTTTCGGCACGATGGTGGGTGCAGCCATCGCCAGCGGGATTCAGTTGTTTTACCCGCTCGGTCAGGCCGATCACGTGGCCCTCGCCGTCGTGGGCATGTGCGCATGCCTCGGCGCCGTCGTCCGCGCACCGGTAACGGGAATATTGATCGTATTTGAGATGACGCATGAATTTGCGCTCGTGCCTGTGCTGATCTTCGGTGCGCTCATCAGCCAGATCATCGCGCGCCGGATGGCCCATGAGAATTTCTACGAGGCCGTGCTCGCACAAGACGGCCAGCACATCGAACGGTTCGTCCCGCCGCGCAGTCTGCGCACTTGGATGGAACTTCCCTCCGCGCGGATCGCCAATTTCTCTCCTCTCGTCATCAGCGATCTCTCAGGCGACGCCGTACGGAAAACGATGGGCGAGCAACCCCACACGCGTTTCCCGGTCGTGATTGAAGGACGCCTGACCGGGGTCCTCACCCGGAACGAAGCGCTCAATGCCCTGGATGATTCCCGTCCGCCGGTCCTGGAGCCCGCCGTGACCTGCGGGCCGACCACCCCGGTGCGCGAGGTGGCCACGAAGATTGTGGATTCACCCAGCGGTCTCATCATCCTTGTCGATCAACCCGGCAGCGTGATCGGCGTGATCACCATGCACGACATCTTGCGTGCGCAAATGAATTTAGCCAACAACCAGCAAGACTGATTCTTTTCCAAAACGCTCCACGATGAAATTTTTCCAACTTCCTCCGCCCGACTCCGGTGTCTACCTCAACTTTACGCTCAAGCTTCTGCTTGCGCTGGGATTCGGTCTTACCATCGCGGCCTTGCTGTGAACCGGTTCCGGTATGCGTTCGACCCACTTTGCCTGCTGGCGTGCGCCGCCTATGGCGTGAATCGCTGGATCGTGCCTCACGCCTGGAAAGGTTGGTTTTTGAAGGACTATTTTGATGATATTCTGTTCATCCCCGCCGCGCTGCCCCTGATCCTTTGGCTGCAACGTCGAACCGGGCTGCGCCCCACGGATGTTAGACCGAGGTGGAGCGAAATCATTTTTCATCTCGTGGTGTGGTCCGTTGCCGCCGAAGTCATCGCCCCTCATTTTTTCGCCCGCGCGGTCGGTGATCCATGGGATGTCGTCGCTTATGCCGGGGGCGCCCTTGTCGCCGGACTGTTCTGGTATCGCCCATGAATTTCGACCGGCTCGCGCCCCACTACCATTGGATGGAAGCGCTCAGTGGCGGCAGGATGTTGCAACAGGCGCGCACCGTCTGGTTGGACGAATTGAAGGATTGTCGCCGTATCCTGAGCGCCGGCGAGGGCCATGGCCGTTTCGCGGACGCTTGCACCACACGTTTTCCCAAAGCGGAACTAACCTGCATCGAAGCCAGCGGCGCAATGATCGCCGCCGCCAAAAAACACCTTGATCACGCCGAGCGCAAAGTCCGCTGGCATCACTCCGAACTCCTGCGTTGGCCGACCGATGAAAAGTTCGACGCCATCGTCACCTGCTTCTTTCTCGATTGTTTCCCACCCGATGCACTGGCCGCAGTCGTGAAGAAACTGGCCGACTGTACGACGCCTGATGCGGTCTGGATCGTCGTTGATTTCGCATTACCCGCGAAGGGCCCAGCGCGTTGGCGGGCCCAATTCGTACACGCCCTCATGTATGCTTTTTTCCACCGTGTCGTCGGGCTGCCGGCGCGCCGGCTCACCGCACCCGATGCCCTGCTGCGTGCACGGGGTTTTCAACTGATTGGTCGCCGTGAATATAATTGGGGATTGCTCCACGCCGATTTGTGGCGGCGAAAGCCATGTGAATGATTGTCGAGAGTCGGTAACCGAACCAATCTGACCGTTCACCCTCACGTTGGGTCCAGCCTCGGCGGACCGGCCACGAGCCTACGATTCCAAAGTGAAAAACAGCGTGGCGCCGGCATCCGGCGCGGCCTCGGCCCAGATGCGGCCGCCATGGCGCTCGACGATGCGACGCACGGTGGCGAGGCCAACGCCCGTGCCCTCGAATTCGTGGGCGTGATGCAGGCGCTGAAATACGCCGAACAATTTGTCCGCGTCGGCCATGTCAAAGCCCACGCCGTTGTCCCGCACGAAATAGACCGGGATGCCCTCTTTTCCCTTGGTCACGCCGATTTCGATCACGGCTGTGTCGCGTGGACGGGAGTATTTGAGCGCATTGGAAAGCAGATTGACAAACACGACCCGCAGCAATGCCGGATCACCGTTGGCCACGAGCAGGGGATGCTGGCGCAGTTCAACCCGGCGGCCGGCCCATTCGCCCTGCAGGCTCTGGTAGGCGTCGCCACAGATTTGATCGAGATCGACGGCCTGGCGCGAAAGCGCCTGACGGCCAAGGCGGGAAAAAGCCAGCAGATCGTCGATCAACCCGGTCATCTGCATGGAAGCGTCGCGAATCATTCTGATGTAACGTGGCGCATCAACCGGTGGCCGGCTGGCCCGGGGATCGAGCAACACGTCGGCAAAGCCCATGATCGCCCGGAGCGGAGTGCGCAAATCGTGCGCGGCCGACGAGCCAAACGCCTCCAGTTCGGCGTTGGCCGATTCCAGTTCCGCGGTCCGTTCGCGCACGCGCCTTTCCAGCACTTCGTTTTGCTCCTGGATTTGCGCAAGCATGTGATTGAAGGCGTCCGTCAGCACGCCGAGTTCGTCCGCGCCGTGTTTGGCGGCGCGCACCGAATAATCCCGGCGGTCGGAAACCGCCCGGGCCGTTTCCGCGAGGGATAAAATGGGGCGGGAAATTTGTCGCTGCAGCATCCGGGAGAGGGCATAGGCGACGACGGACGCGAGCAAAACCACGAGGAGCGCGATGCCGCCATAAAGACGGAGCCGCTCATACATCGCCTCCATGTCGGAACTGAGATAGAGGGTTCCGAAGCGTTCGCTGCCTTTCACCTGCACCACGGGAGTAAAGCCCACCAGATGCCCGTCCACGAACCGATACCCGTCGGACAACGGGGCCGCCGGGAAAACGTCCTTCGGCGCATCGGCCGGATACCGGGAAAAAACCTTGCCGTTTTTATCGTAAAGGCATGCCGCCGCAATGTGGCGTTCGGCCTTGAGGGCGGATAGGATTTCCGTGGCGTCGCGCTGATTTTCGAAGGCCACCGCACCCGTGCTCTCGGCCGCGATGATTTCGCCGAGCGTGGCGAGCTGCCGCACGGCGGAGCGACGATAGGTCAGCAGTTCATAGCCGATGAAGGTCGCGCACGTGAGCAGCAGGACGACGCCGCTGGTCACGAGGATCATCGTCATCAGTTTTTGCCGGATCGGCGTATCGCGAAACAGCGCCATGGTCAGTCCTTTCCCGGAGTGATGATCGTCCCCGGCCGGAGCAGCTTGGAACTGATAGTGAGCTCGCCCGCCTTGGCCGCCTCAACATTGATCCTGAGCCGGACTTTCCCGTTTTCCGTGACAAACCGCACCATGCCTCCCTGGCGGGTGAATGTGTCCACATCACTGACGGTGAGAAGACTCCGGCCTTTCAATCGCGCGAGAATTTTCTCGAGTTCCCTGGCCTCCGAGCGACAGATGAAAACAATATGGCAACCGGAACATTCTTCCCCGTGATTGTAGCGGTGGACGAGCAAAGGATGATCCCCGATTTTTTCACCGCGGACCAAGTCGTCCAGGTATGAGCCGAAGGGATCGTCGCCCAGGACCCCGATGATCAACGGCGCCGTCGGTTCACGAAACGCAGGCGCGGGCCACTCGACGAACTGCGCGAAATTATAAAGGAAAACCGCCTTGAGCTTGTACTCGTCCGAGGGCGTCGTGGGCGCGGCGGCCCCCGAAACGGCCGCGCCGAGCCAAGCAAACCAGAGCAACCACGCGGTGGTCTGGCGCAGCATGCTCCGCCGGCGTGGGCACCGCCTGTTCATGGTCAGAAACGCCATGATACTTTGCCGTAAATGGTGCGCTGCAATTCGCGGCGCGTACCGGGGGTGTTGAACTCCGGGTGCTGGGCGTGGAGCAGATTCTGGCCGAGGAGCGAAATCTCCCAGGCCGGCGTCGGCCGCCAGCCCAGCCGCAGATCGGCCTCGGCATAGCCAGGCAGGGACTGGCTGATGATCCGGGCGACATAGCGCAAAGAGGCGTCACATTCCCAATGGGCGGACAGGTCGAGCAACGAGCGCACGGTCACCTGGTGATTGGGATCGTGCGCGATGCTGTCGCGCGTGGCTCGATCCGCAGAGCCAGGCTCGGGCTCGCTGTGGACGCGCAATTCGGTCCAGCCGGCACGCAACCGCCACCTGGACGTGGCCTGCCACTCCGCCGTCAGCTCGGCTCCGTTTGACCGGCCGCGCAATCCGCTGTTGGCCTGGACGGGAAATGACTGCGGCGGATTGAGCGGTTCCAGGCTGCGCAGGTCGCCATAGGTATTGACGAAGGTGGCAAGCGAAAGCGCGAGTTGCGGTTCCATCTGCACGCGGTATCCGGCTTCGTAAGCCAGAAGTTTTTCCGAGACGACGTTTTCTCCGCCCGCGACGCGGTAGGGCGGGGTCGCCGGTGAAAACAGATCGCGGTCAATGCGGGAGGGCGTGCGCACGGCACGCGAAATCGCCCCCCAAACCGTTTGTTTCTGGTCCGGCCTCCAGGCGAGCCGCGCACTCGGCTCCACCTCGAAACCGGTGTAGTCGTTGTGCTCGACCTTCGTGCCAAAGGTCAGATGCAGCCGGTCTTTGCTGAGCGCGAATTCATCCTGGACGAAAGCGTTGAACCACTTGTGCCCGACGCTCGGAGGCAGAAACGCATTGGCGGGCGTGTTGCCAATATCGTCCCGCACGAACCGGCAGCCAAGCCCCCAGAGAAAATCGTGGGCGGACCCGAGCGGCAGGCGATGCTGAAAATCAAAATCGTAGGTGTGGACGTTTTGGGTGAACGATCCGGGAATCAGCCGGTGCGTGCGGTCATAGTAGACCTGGATTTTCACGTCGGAGTTTTCCGCGAGCCGGCGCGACCACCGACCGAGCAGGTTGCCGCCGTTGACGCCGATATTGTCCGGTCCCGCCTGCCCGATCTCGCCGTCGTATACGTCGCCTTGCAGCGTGAGGAGATCGCCGGCAACCGCATCATAATCCATCCGGAATCCGATTTGTCCGGCGCGCCAGGCATCGTTCGATATCCGGCCGTTGGGCCGCACCGAATCGCCGTGGTCGAATTGTTTTGCGTAGACCCTGTAGTAGAGATCCGGCGCCAGCTTGCCGCCATAACGCATCTCCTCCGAATTCCGCAGCTCGGCACCGGCTCCGGCCACCAGCAGGCCGCCCTGGGTGTCCTTTGCGCTCTTGGTCGTGACGTTGATGACGCCGTTGACGGCATTCGAACCCCACTGGGTTGCGCCGGGCCCGCTGATGACTTCGATCCGGTCGAGATCCGCCATCATCAGATTTTGCACGTCCCAGTAAACGCCGGCATAAAGCGGGGTGTAGACCGTGCGACCGTCGACCAGCACGAGCATCTTGTCCGCAAAAACATTGTTGAATCCGCGCGCGGAGATCGCCCATTGGCGCGAATCGATCTGCGCCACCTCGAGATTCGACGCGAGCCGCAGCGCCTCCGGCAGACTGGTCGCCCCCGCCCGCCGAATGTCGTCGCCGGTGATCACCTGAATCGCCGAGGCCGCCTCGGAGAGTTTTTCCGGGCGCTTGGAAACCGAGGTCACCTCGATGTCCAACAGTTCATCCACGCTCATTTTTTTCAGGATGTCCGGAGACGGGATCGACTGTGGCGTCTGACCCGAAAGCGAGCCGGCCGAAAGCGCGAAGGCAAGCATCAACAGGATTCCCGCCAGACCGCACCGGCTCCCACAATGGGAGCAAGCGGTGCCACTGGCGGGCCAAGGAGGAGCGGATTGTTTCATGGTCCCGGGCTAAAGGCCGCGTTTGCGGTGGTGCCAGAGCACAGCCTCGCGCATCAACTCGCCCGCATCGGCCAGGCCGAGCTTCTCCTTGATGCGCGTATCGTAGGAGCCGACCGTTTTGGCGCTTACGCCCAGCCGGTCCGCAATCTCCTTCAGGCTGCGGCCCTGTCCGCGGAGGCGGAAAACCTCCAACTCGCGGTCGCTAAGGAGTTCCTCCGGAGTTTTGCCACTGCGCGCACCGGCACCAAACATGCGTCCGGTGAGCTGCGAAGCCAGCGAAGGACTGGCGTAAAACTTTCCTTCCAACACGGTGCGGATGCCATTGATGATGTGTGGGCCTGACTCGCGTTTCACGGCATAGCCGTGGGCGCCGGCGCGAAACGCCCGCTCGGCCACGCTCGCTTCGTCGTGCATCGACAGGACCAGCAGCCTTACTTGCGGGAATTGAGCGCGCATTTTCTTGATCAACTCCAGACCCGAACCACGGGGAAGCGAAAGGTCCACGACCATCAGATCAGGCCTGGCCTGTGGCACCGCCGTGATGGCCGCCGCCGCGTCTTCCGCCTGGCCGCAGACCTCGAGATCCGGTTCAAGCGCAACCATGCTTGCGAGCCATTCGCGGACCAGAGGATGGTCGTCCACAAAAAATATCCGCCGGCGCGTCGGCTTGCTCGGTTGAACGTCGGGGGTCATGGGCGACAAGCCTTCATGCGGGTCTGACGGCCGGGGCGGAATTATTTCCGGGCGAAAAAATGGGAGCGACGGGCGCGGGCATGGATTCGTTTGTGGAACAGTTCGTCGCGCGGAGCAAACAAATCACATCGCGTTGTTGCGTCTGACTTCAAACTGCTGCGCAAAATTTCACGGCGATTGGCCGTGGCGCGGTTCCCGTGTAGGTGATTTCCCTGCATCACAATTCGCATCCGACGGGCAGACGGAATCAGCGGATTTCGTCTATGCTTGGCCGGTGCCTTCTGCGTTCTCCCCTGAACGCCAGCGCAGTCAACATCCGCGTTGAAAAGGAGTCCCTGTTTTAACCCCGTCACCCCCATGTCCCGTCTCCGCATCCTCCATGTCATTTTTTCCTCCCGCCTTGCGGGCTCCGAGCGCTACTGCATCGATCTGGCCAACCGGCAGGCCGAGTTGGGGCACGAGGTGCATGTCGCGGGCATGCGCGGGACACCGATCCCGCTTGCGCTCGACCCGCGGGTGACGTTTCACGGAGTCACCCTGCGGCTCTTCCGGCGATTCTGGCTGCGCCGGTTGGCCACGAAACTGCGAGTGGATGTTTGCCACGGTCACTTGAGCGCCGCCTGCAAGGCATTGGGAAGCATGGCGGACGTAAGTGCAACAATCGCCACCCTGCACGTCGGCTACAAGGTGCACCAACACGCCAGAATCGACGGGCTCATTTGTGTCAACCGCACCCAGGCGGGCCGCCTCGCCGGATATCAGGGGGCGGTGCGCACCATTCCCAATTGGATGCCAATGACCGCAACCGAGACTGCAACGGCGGGCATCCGCCAGGAACTGGGCCTGGCTGAGGACGTGTTTCTCGTCGGTGCCGTGGGCCGGCTTCACCCAAGCAAGGGCATGGATGTGCTCATTTCCGCTTTCCGCGCCAGCGCTCCCGCTCATGCCGCGCTCGTCATCCTCGGCGAAGGTCCGCAGCGTGCCGAACTGGAACGCCTGCGGGAGAACGATCCGCGCATCCATCTCCTCGGCTACCGACCGGTCGTTCACGACTGCCTGCGTGATCTTAATCTGTTCGTTTCGCCCTCGCGCGAGGAGTCCTTCGGTCTGGCCATCATTGAGGCGATGAGCACGGGCGTGCCAATCATCGCCACCGCCACCGAAGGGCCGGGTGAGTTCCTGCTCGATCATCCCGTCACCTTGGTGCCTCCCGGCTCGGTTGATGAACTGGCCGCTGAAATCCGTACGGCTCACGGGCAATATTGCACTGTCGGCCTGCCGCGAATCGGCTACGATCTCACTCTCTTCGATCCCGCCCCGCGGCTTGCCAGCATCATGGATTTCTACAGTCAGGTGCTCCAAGCTGGACAAAGGAGTCCCTCCCGGCAGAAAGCCCCCCATATGGCAGTCGCAACATGATTCGTCCGCCCGAGACCGATTTCTGGCAGGCAGGACTCGTGCCCGCGCCGATCTCAGCTCTGCTTGATCCGCTTGCACTGACAGCGTTGCGCGATCGCATCGTCTGGTTGCCCGATCCCGGTCCATGGCGCTATCTTGCCGATCCCTTTGCCATCCGGCGTGGAAATGCGACGCATGTTTTCGTCGAGGCATTCGACTACCGGACAAAACATGCGGTGATCGAACACCATGAATTTGGCCCTGACCTGGTCTGGCGCAGCAAGCAGACTGCCCTCTCCCAGACGTGCCATCTTTCGTATCCGTTCATCGTCGAGGACGGTGGTGAAATTTTCATGGTCCCCGAGAGCCACCGTCATGGTGAGATCGCCCTCTACCGGTCCCGGAGTTTTCCCGGCGACTGGGTGCGCGAGACGCCGTTGCTGACGGGAGTGGCTGGAGCCGAGGCTTCGCTGCTGCAATACGGAGGGCGGTGGTGGATGTTCTTCACGATCGTCGGACCGACAAAAGCCCGGGACCAGCGCGAGCTCCACCTCGCCCATGCGGACAATCTGACCGGACCGTGGAAAGTTCATCCACAAAATCCGGTGATCGATGATCGGTCTGGCGCACGGCCCGGTGGCACACCCTTTGTCAACTCAGCGGGGCTCGTGATATTGCCGGTGCAGGACTGCAGCCGGACCTACGGCGGCGCCCTTCGTTTTCTCCGCTTCAACACCCTGACCGAGGACCGGATCGAGGTCGAACACCTCGCCCCCAGCCTGACCGGTGATCTCGTCTCCGACTCGCATCGCGATGGCTTCCACACCCTGTCCTGCTGCGGAGAGCTGACCCTCATCGACACCAAACGCATCGTGCGCCCCTGGGGCCGTTACGCCGTCGATCTCAGGCGGCGGGTCAGACGCTTGGTATCCGCCTGATCGACCGCGCCCCGTGAGAAATTCCGTGTCATTGATTCAGATCGTCGGCCTCTGGATTCGCAGCCGGATTCTCCGCGACCCGATAGCCCGGTGGAACTACCAGTATGCCGTCGGCAAGTGGGATAAGTTGAAAAATGAGCAGCCCCGCATCGCCGCCACCGCCCTGCTCCTGACCCGTCATGTGCGACCGGGTCGGGTGCTGGAAATCGGCTGCGGGGAAGCCTTGCTCCAGCAACAACTCGACCCTGCGGACTATCTTGGCTGGGTGGGCGTTGATATTTCCGATGTTGCCATCCAACGGGCCCAGGCCTTCGCGAATGAAAATGTCCGCTATCTTCTCGCCGACATGGAAACCCTGGAGCCTGTCGGCAAGTTCAGCGCCATCGTGTTCACCGAATCCATTTATTATGCGGCGGACTGCGCGCGACTGCTTCAGCGTTACAGCAGGTTTCTGAATCCGGGCGGCGTCTTCATCATTTCAATCTGCCGGACAAAGCGGAGCGACAAAATCTGGGCGGATATCCACTCGGTCACCACTGTGCTCGATACTGTCGTTACCCGTGACGACACCATCACCGACGGCGAACTGAACACCTGGGATTGCGAAGTCCTTGCTCCTCGTGGTCGGGCCATGGCCGATTAAGCGATTATCAGGCAATCTTGGCGGGTGACTTTTCTGCGGCT
>CAZIQP010000035.1:0-30037 GCA_964541315.1 uncultured Opitutaceae bacterium | reverse complement strand
CGCAGCCCTTATGATCTCGTTGGTGGACTCGTCCACTTCGGCCGCATGATCGACAAGATCCGTCTCCACGCGCGCGGAGAACTGCCCGCTGATTACCAGCCCGGGCTGGGCAAGGGCGGACACGACCGGGTCTTTTGCGCCTTTTTCCAGATCGACTACGAGCGGCTCAGCGGACACGTGCTGGCAAATCCTGCGGCCACCGACGAGCAGTTGCTCGAGTGGGTTTACGACCACGGCCGGCGGCCCACGCCGATCGATCTCACCGTGTTCGACGGTTTTTTGAGCAAACGCGGGTGGCGCGACCAGTCGGCCGTGTATCTCCCCAACTGGCTGGCGAAGAGCGGACTCCCGCCCGACGCCGCCCAAACCAACTTCGACTACATCGAGCTCGACGAAGGACGCCCCGCGCGCGCCACGTCGGTGTTCTAACCCAAAATACCGTCCGCGCATCCACCTGGAATCCATTTCTATGAGCCAACCGCCTTCTCTCACCACCGCCGACGGACACACCTTCTCCGTCTATACCGCCGGCGATCCCGGTTCGTCTGCCGGTGTCGTCATTTTGCAGGAGATCTTCGGCGTCAACGCGCATATCCGGTCCGTTGCCGACACCTATGCGCGCCATGGCTTCTATGTTGTGGCGCCGGCCCTGTTCGACCGCATCGAGCGCAAGGTCGAACTCGACTATTCGCCCGCGGCCCTCGAACAGGCACGTGCGCTGGCCGCCCGACTCTCGCCGGAAAATGTGCTCCACGATATCGCCGTCGCGATCGCCCACGTCCGCGCCACCGTCCGGAGTGGCCGCGTGGGAGTCGTCGGCTATTGCCTCGGCGGAAGCTACGCCTGGCTGAGCGCCACACGTCTGCAACCCGACGCCACCGTCGGCTACTACGGTTCCAAGGTCGTCGCGCATCTCAACGAAACTCCCCGGGTTCCGGTGCTGCTTCATTTCGGCGACAAGGACCGCGGCATTCCGCTGACCGACGTTGAAAAAATTAAAACCGCGCATCCCGCTTTGCCGGTTCATATCTACGATGCCGGCCACGGATTCAATCGCGACGGCAGCACCGCATATTCCGCGCCCGCCGCGAGCCTCGCCCTGCAACGCACGCTCGAATTTCTCCGCCGTCATCTCACTGCGAAGGCCGCATCGTGAACCCGGCCACCTTAAACACCACCGCATCTTCGCCCGATATGCCCGCGAATCCCAGCCGGCCGAAAGACATGCTTCGACCATAACCTTTCGATCCACCATGAATTTCGTTCGTCGTTTATCATTCTTTTATCTCGCTGCCGGCCTCGCTGCGCTCTCCGCCACCGCCTCGGCATCAACACCGGCTGCCGGTTTGGCCTACCCGGCCACCGACTATTTCGAACAGTCGCCGGGACGGTCCGGCGGAGTCCTGCGGGTGACTTCCGACTATGAGGCGGGCAACTTGGACATTCAGTTTAACAATTCCGGCGGCTTGCTCTGGGAGGGACGCTTCCTCTTCGACAACCTCGTTTACCTCGACCACACGGGTCAGCCCACGCCGTGGCTCGCGCGCTCGTGGACGGTCTCGCCTGACGGTCGCACCTACACGTTTCACCTGCGGACCGACGTGACGTTCAGTGACGGCACGCGTTTCGATGCCGAGGCCGTGCGCGCCAATTTCGCGCGCGTCAAATCGTTCGGCGCCAAATCGCGCGTCGCCGGTGCTAACCTTGCGCCCTATGCCGAAGGCCTCGTCATCGACGATTTTACCTTTCAGGCGAAGCTCAGCGCCCCTTTCCCCGATTTCCTCGGCTACCTCGCGCAGACCTGGCTCGGGTTCATTTCCCCGCGGCAGATTCGCGAAGCCCCGGAAACAATCCCGACACGTCCGGTCGGCACCGGACCTTTCATCCTAGGCGAACACGAGTCGGGTAAGCGCGCCGTCTTCAAGCGCCGCGCCGACTACGCTTGGGCGCCCGACTACCTGCGCCACCCCGGCCCGGCTTACCTTGATGAAATCATTCTCGAAGCCGCTCCCGACGACCACGCTCGCATCGCCGCCCTGCGCGATGGCCGCGACCACCTGACCTTCGATGCCCTGACTGACCAGGTCGCCGCGCTCAAGGCCGATCCGCAGATCGTCTATTCGAATCGCCTGCGGCCCGGCTCTCCGCAGCGGGGCTTCACCTTCAACGCGAAAAGATTTCCGTTTGACGATGTCCGCATTCGACAAGCCGTGGCCCGTGTGATCGACCGCGAAGCATTGATCCGCAGCTACGGCTACGGCGAATTTGTCGCGAAGAGCGATTTCCTCGTCTCCAATACGCCCGGCTATGACCCATCCTTTCGCAGCGTCTTGGCCTACGATCCCACTGCGGCAGCCGCCCTGTTCGATGCGGCTGGATGGACCACGCGCGACGCCGACGGTTATCGGACCAAAGGAGGACGGCGCCTGGGCGCTGAAGTCCTCACCACCGGGTCCGAGCGCACTCCGCCCATCGCGGTACTGGGCATGCAAGCCGATTTGAAGAAGGCGGGTTTTGAGTTGCGCCTGAAATTTGTGAAGTCCGCCGAACTCAGCCAGCTCGTCACCGCCGGCGAGTACGACACCATCACCGGTGCCTGGTGGTCTGCCAACACGCCGGACGTGTTGTTCATCCAATACCACAGCAGCCAGAAAGCCCGGCAGAACACCTTTGGTCAGGACACCGCCAACCTCGGTGACCCAACGCTCGACACACTCTTGCAGCGCGCGCGCGAAAGCATCGACGCCACCGAGCGCCGCCAACTCTACCGCGAGGCCCAGCGCCTCCTCACCGAACTTGTGCCCGTGGTTCCGCTCAGCGAAAGCCAGCACATCGTCGCCTACCGTCGCGAACTCCACGGCGTGCTCTTCGACACCACGCACAACACCCCGATCCTCACCGCCGCCTGGCTGGATTGCAGATAGGGCAGGGGACTCCGTTCCCCGCCGCTTCCGTTTGTTTTCACTTTTCCCATCATGCCCACCTTCACTTCCCCAGAAACTGCGCTGCCCGCAATTTCTCCACGCGCTTTGCCGTCACCACCGGATCTCATTCGGCTTGGCCTCACGATCAACGGCACGCCTCACGCGATCAACGTCGAGCCGCGCGTCGTGCTGCTCGATCTGCTGCGTGAACACCTTCACCTCACGGGTACGAAGAAAGGCTGCGATCACGGCCAATGCGGCGCCTGCACGGTGCTGGTGAACGGCCGGCGTATCCTCTCCTGCCTGTCGCTCGCCGCCACCCACGATGGCGACGAGATCACCACGATCGAGGGCCTCGCGCAGAACGGCGAACTGCATCCCTTGCAGGCCGCGTTCATCGAATGCGATGGGTTTCAATGCGGCGGTTGCACTGCGGGCCAGATCATGTCCGCCGCCGGACTGTTGCAGGAACCGGTCGGCCCGGATGACGCCGCCGTGCGTGATTCCATGAGCGGGAATCTCTGCCGCTGCGGCGCATATCCCGGAATCCTCGAGGCCATTCAATCGGTCCGGTGTGCCCCAAAAACCTGACCTCCCATGCGCGCCTTCACCTATTCCCGTGCGAACGATGCCTCGACCGCCGTCGCCCAACACGACGCCTCCAGCGGCGATGCCTATCTTGCCGGCGGTACTACTCTCATCGACCTGGTGAAACTCGACGTGGTGCGCCCGCGCCAGCTCGTCGACATCAATCGTATCGGGCTAGACCGGATCGAGGTGCTCCCCGATGGCGGCCTGCACGTCGGGGCGCTCGTCCGCAACAGCGACCTCGCGCGCCACCCGGTGGTGCGTGAGCGGTTTCCCGTTCTCGCGGAAGCGATCCTTTCCGGAGCATCGTCGCAACTGCGCAACCGGGCAACCACTGGCGGCAATCTGCTGCAACGCACGCGGTGTCCGTATTTTCGCGACAATGTTTCCCCCTGCAACAAGCGCGAGCCGGGTACCGGCTGCGCCGCTCTCGACGGCCACAACCGCGGCCACGCCATCCTCGGCGTGAGCGACAGCTGCATCGCGACCCATCCGTCCGACATGGCCGTCGCGCTGGCCGTGCTCGATGCCCACGTGCTCACTCATGGGCCGGAGGGTGAGCGTCGCATTCCCTTTGCGGATTTTCATCTCCTGCCCGGCGACACCCCGCACCGTGAATCCATCCTGTATCCGGGCGAACTCATCACCGCCGTGGTTCTCGCCGCACCGCCCGCGGGGGCACGCTCGTGGTACGTGAAGCTGCGCGACCGCGAGAGCTACGCCTTCGCGCTCGCTTCGGCTGCCGTTTGGATCGTACCCGCCGAAACGGGCGGACGCTTCCGCGAGGTGCGCATTGCCCTCGGCGGCGTCGCGACCAAACCGTGGCGTGTCCGCGAAGCCGAAGCCCTGCTGGCCGGCGGCACTCCGGACGAAGCGAATTTACGTGCCGCCGCCGAGACGGCGCTGCGCGTTGCGCAGCCTCGCCGACACAATGCCTTCAAGGTCGAACTCGCGAAGCGCGTCATCGTGCGTGCGCTCAGCCTCGTTGCGGCCGGTCAACCCACTGTTCGCCAAACCTAAGCCATGTCCGCTTCTCCCATTCTCACCGTCGTCGGCAAAGGCATCAACCGCGTGGAAGGCCGCGCCAAGGTCACCGGTCGCGCCAACTACGCCGCCGACAATCACTTTCCCGGGCTCGTGCATGCCTTCGGTGTCTTTAGCACCATCGCCTCCGGTCGCGTCGCGTCGATTGACGCTGACGAGGCCCGCGGGCTGCCGGGCGTGCTCGGTGTGTGGCACCACGGAAATTTTCCGCGCCTCTACCGCAGCCCGAACGATTTTGCTTCCGGCACGAAGGTCGGCGAAGCGCGTCCGCCCTTCGAGGACGACGTGGTCTACCACGCCGGACAGTACATCGCCGTCGTCGTCGCCACGACGTTCGAGCAGGCCCGTGCCGCTGCGCGTCTGCTCCGCGTCCGCTACACTGGCGAACGCCCGCCCGCGGTGTCGCTCGAAGTCGCCCTGGCCGTTCACGGTGAACGGGCGCGCGACGGCGACGCCCGGCGAGGCGATCCGGAAACCGCGTGGGAAGCGGCGCCCGTGAAGGTCGACGCCACCTACACCACGGCTCCCGAGGTGCATCATCCGCTCGAATTGCACGCCACGGTGGCTGTTTGGAAAGGCGACGCCGTCGAACTCCACGACTCCACCCAATCGATCAACGGCGAACGCAACGGCATCGCAAAAATGCTCGGCATTCCGCTCGACCGGGTGACGGTGAAAGCGCCCTACATCGGCGGCGGTTTCGGCGGGAAACTTTTCCTTTGGCACCAGACCGTCATCGCCGCGGCCCTCGCCCGCGAACTCGGCCGCCCCGTGAAATTGATTGTCGAACGCCGGCACCAATCGACGACCGTCGGCCACCGGCCGTTCACGCGTCAGCGGCTTCGCCTCGCCGCGGACAGAAACGGGAAACTGCTCTCCGTCCGCCACGACACCCATGCTCTGACCTCGCTCGTCGACGACTTCATGGAAAGTTGCGGCAACGCGACGCGCGCGTTCTACGACGTGGCCAACCTCGGCGTCACCCACCGGATGGTGCCGGCCAACATCGGCACGCCCACCGCGTTTCGCGCCCCGGGGGCTGCTCCCGGTCTCTTTGCACTGGAGAGTGCCGTCGATGAACTCGCCATCGCTCTGGGTGTTGATCCCATCACCTTTCGCCTGGGCAATTTGCCCGAGCAGGATCCCGACAAGAATCTTCCGTGGTCGAGCAACCACCTGCGCGAATGTTTCGAGGTTGCGACTGCGCGCTTCGGTTGGTCGCGGCGCATTCCCGAACCCGGCTCGATGCGCGATGGCGCGGAGATTCTCGGCTGGGGCGCGGCGGCCGCCAGTTGGGGCGCGCATCGCGGCCAGTGTGCGGCGCGGGTGGAACTGCGCGCCGACGGTACGGCCCGCGTGACCTGCGGCACGCAGGATATCGGCACCGGCACCTACACGGTGATCGCGCAGGTTGCCGCGGAGATCACCACGCTCCCGATCGAAAAAATTTTCGTCGTGCTCGGTGACACGAACCTTCCGCAAGGTCCCAATTCCGGCGGATCGCAGGTAACGGCGACCGTCATTCCCGCCGTCGCCGAGGCCGCGCGTCAGGCCTTGCAGTCACTCTTCCGCGTCGCGACGCGCAAGGACGCGCCGCTCGCCGGCCGCGACATCAAGAAGCTCGCTGTGCGCGGCGGCGTGGTCGTCTCGGAAGAAGATGGCACCCTGCGCGCCACCATCCCCGCGATTCTCACCGGCTGTCGCCTCGCGAGTGTCGATGCCGAGGCGAAGACCGCGCCGGGCCCCGACGCGCAGAAATATTCGTTCCGCTGCTTCGGCGTGCATCTCGCCGAGGTCCGCTGGGACCCGGGTATCGCCCGGCTCAAGGTCTCGCGCATCGTCAGCGTTCTCGACGCCGGGCGCATCATCAACGCCAAGACCGCGCGCAACCAGATCCACGGTGCCCTGATCATGGGCATCGGCATGACGCTGTTCGAAGAGTCACTCTACGACCCGCGCAGCGGTCGCGTCGTCAACGACAACTTCGCCGACTATCACATCCCCTCGCACGCCGACACGGCGGACATGGATGTCGTGTTTCTCGATCACCCCGATCCGCACATCGGGGAATTCGGCGCCCGCGGGATCGGCGAACTCGGCATCACGGGTATCGCCGCCGCCATCGCCAATGCCGTTCATCACGCCACCGGCAAACGTATCCGCGACCTGCCGATCACGGTGGACAAGCTCCTGGCGTGAGCTTGCAGATCGTTTTGGAACCAAACCGATTTACCGATGAGCGCCTGTGTCTTTTGCGAAATCGCCGCTCAAGGCTACACGGATACCGAACTTACGGTTTTTGAGGATGAGCACGTTTTTGCACGGATCAGCCTCAGCCAAAAACCCGGGAACCACGGCCACGTGCTTGTGATCCCGAAAAAACACCTTCCGAATATCTATGAACTCCCAAGGGAACTGGATGCGCCGCTCATGTCGGCGCTGCGATTGATTGCCACCGCCGTCAAAAAGGCTTTCTTGGCAGACGGAGTTCATATCCGGCAGAACAATGAAGCAGCTGCAGGCCAGGACGTTTTCCATCTCCATTTCCATGTAATTTCCCGGTACGAGGGAGATGAATTTGAAACCCAAAAATATGAAAGATTGGAATTGGGTGTAAGAAAAGCCCTCGCGGAAAAGCTGAAGAGGGTAATGAAAAACGAACGCGTGGGGCGGTCATCCAGCCCCGGACACAGCTCCTGCCTATGAAGTCTCCGCCTGATCCCACTCCCACCGTCCGCTTCACTCGTCGTCACTGGCTCAAGACCGGCGGTGCGACGCTTGCCGCCCTTACGCTCGCCCCGCGACTCACCTTCGCCGCCGCTCCCCCAGACCGGCTGCCGGCACCCACCGGCCCCGTGCGTCTCACTCTTAACGAAAACCCATTCGGCCCGTCCTTGCGCGTCGGCGAGGCTTTGGCGAAAAATCTCTCCGGGCTCGCCCGCTACACGACTTCGGAAGAAGTCGCCGTCCTGGTCCGGCAAATTGCCGCGCTCGAACAAATCCCGCCGGAACACATCATCCTGGGGGAAATCCTCGAGCCGCTCGGCCTCCAACTCAGTCTTAACGGCGGCCCCGGCGGCGAATTTCTCTATTCCACGCCCGGCTACAACGCCCTCGTCGATGCCGCCTCTCCTGTTGGCGGAGTGAGCGTCGCCGTGCCGCTCGACGCCGGCCAGCGCAACGATCTGCCCGCCCTCCGCGAAAAAATTTCTCCGCGCACTCGCGCCGTGTTTCTCGTCAACCCGCACAACCCCTCGGGCACCGTCCATGGTCCGGACGAGTTCAAGGATTTCGTTCGTGACGCTTCCCGCCAGACACTCGTGATCGTGGACGAGGCCTACCTCGAATTCACCGAGGACTTCGCCGCCCGCACCGCCACCTCTCTCGTCCGCGCCGGCCAGAACGTGGTCGTCTTCCGCACTCTCTCCAAAGCCTACGGTCTTGCCGCGCTTCCCGTCGGCTACGCCATCGTCCCGCCGGCCCTGGCCGACACTTTACGCCGCGCCGGTGTCGGCCAACCCCGCTCGCTCAACCGTCTCGCGCTCGTCGCGGCTTCCGCTGCTCTCGCTGATCAGGCCTTCGTCGCCGCTGTCCGCGCCCGCGTCGCGGCCGAGCGCCTCGCCTGGCACGATCTCTTCCGGGAACTCGGCGTGCGCCACGCCGACTCCCGCGGCAACTTCGTTTTCTTCGAAACCCGCGTGCCCCACCGCACGTTCGCCGCCGCCTTGCTCGCTCGCGGCGTGGACATCGGCCGCGCCTTTCCGCCCCTCGACACCTGGGCCCGCATCTCCATCGGGCTCCCCGAGGAAAACGCCTCCGCCCGCGCCGCGGTGCGACAGATTCTCCACTCTTTATAATCCATCCGCATCCATCCAATCCAACCCGCTTCAACTCCTTAGAACCGATGCCCACCGAAAAAAAGCAACTTCACGTCAACCTCTTTGAAATGGCCTGCGTGGTCCACCACTCCACCGGCCTCTGGGGCGAACCCGGCGACCAGCGCCCGCGCTTCGCCGATATTGGGTTCTGGACCGAGCTCGCCCAGCTCCTCGAATCCGGCAGTTTCGACTGTCTCTTTCTCGCCGACGTACTCGGCGCCTACGACCATCTCGGCCTTGATGAGGAACTGGTCAGCGGACACCAGATCCCCACGCTCGATCCCCTCATTCTCATCCCTGCCATGGCCGCCGTCACATCGGGCCTCGGTTTCGGCGCCACTTTTTCCACCACCTACGAACCTCCCTTCGCTTTCGCCCGGCGCGCCTCCACCCTCGACTTCCTCACCCGCGGGCGCTTCGCCTGGAACATCGTCACCTCCTACCTGCACAACGCCGCCCAGAACTTCGGCCTCGATAACCAGGTGCCCCACGACGACCGCTACCAAATCGCCGATGAATACCTCGACGTCCTCTACAAGCTTTGGGAGGGATCGTGGGACGACGACGCGCTCGTTCTCGACCGGGTGACCCGCACCGTTAGCGATCCCGCCAAGGTCCGCTACATCGATCACATAGGCACCCATTACCGCGTGAAGGGACCGCACCTCACCCACGCCTCGCCCCAGCGTACTCCCTTTCTTTTTCAGGCCACCCGCTCCAACGCCGGCAAGGAATTTGCCGCCCGCCATGCCGAAGCCCTCTTCACCGGCGCCGTCGGCGAGTCGGGCCGGGCCAGCCTCGCCGATCTCCGCGCCCGCCTCGTGCGCCACGGTCGCAGGCCCGACGACATCAAGATCTTTGCCGGTGCCTCCATTATCACCGGACGCAGCGACGCCGAGATCGCCAAAAAGGAAGAGCTCTACCACCGCGTCATCTTCGAAGGCAGCCGCCTTCACCCCGCGCGCTTTGGCGTCGACCTCACGCGTTTCAACCCTACCGAAACCATCGCCAGCCTCGTGGCCAAAAAAGTCGAAGGCTGGGAGCGCCTCTACCAGGTTTCCCGCTTCGGCCCCGAGCAGGCGACTGTCGCCGACCTCATCCAGCGCCAGAAAAACGCCGGCCGCGAGGGCCGCGGCGAGCGCGGCGGCTTCCAGGTCATCGGTTCGCCCAAGGTCGTGGCCGACGCCATCGAGAAATGGCTCGACGAGGACGGCATAGACGGCATCAACCTCCGCCAGTACGCATCCTTCACCACCGCTCGCGACTTCATCGAGCTCGTCGTGCCGGAGCTGCGCAGCCGCGGCCGCTACCGCGAGGCCTACACCCCCGGCGAGACCCTGCGCGAGCGTGTGTTCGGCGCCGGCCGCGCCCGTCTGCCCGACTACCATTTCGGCGCCCGCTACCGCGATCCCGCCAAGCTCCACGAGCCGCGCCCGCTTCTGGTTTACCCCGAGGTTGCCCAGGAAGTGAAGGCCCGGGAAAGCGAACGCGACCGCCCGCTCATTCCCCCGGGTCGAACGGTCGCTCCCCTCGCTGCCGCCCTCGGCTAGCCGCCGTGCCTATGGGGTAATATTCGCTCCCTACTTCGTCTTCATCGACTCACTGCCGACGATCAGGCTACATTCACCCCGGAAAAGGTCATGGGCATCCGCATACTTTATACTTCCGCCACGATCCGTCCAGCCACGTATCTCCGTGCATAGACCGAAATGAGTTTTTTCGACCAATCCTCTTTCACCATTCGCTGCGAATGGGGCGACCACGCCCTGACACAGCTCGCGCCTTCAGAGGTCGTGGTGATTGTCGATGTTCTGTCGTTCACGACCTGCGTGGAAATCGCGGTCAGTCGCGGCGCTGCCGTTTTGCCCGATCGCTGGCATGACGCCTCGGCTGCCGACTTCGCAAAGACGCAGCAAACGGAACTCGCTGGACGTCGCGGCGATCCGTCGGGACGATTTTTCCTCTCGCCCGTGTCTGTGCTCAACGTGACGCAAGGCCTGCGTCTGGTGCTGCCTTCGCCCAACGGCTCCGCCCTCGCGTTTCAGGCGAGTTCCTCCGGCTCCTCCGTGATCGCCGCCTGCCTGCGCAACGCCTCCGCCGTGGGTGAATGGCTGCGAGCCACTGCCCGCACCGTAACTGTGGTGCCGGCGGGCGAGCGTTGGCCCGACGGTGCGGTGCTGAGCAGACTCACGGGCCCTTTTTCGCCTGAGGCCAAGGCCGCCATCGCTGCGTTTGAGGCAGCGCGCACCGACCTTCCGGCTACGCTGCGCCAAACCGCCGGCGGCTGTGAACTGGCAGAGCGAGGCCACCAGCGCGACGTGGAGTTAGCCGCCGAACTCGACGTGAGTCAGACTATACCCATTTTGCGGAATGGGATGTTTCTCCACGAGAAAACAGTCAAAGAGCCCCTGACTCTCCCGCCGTGAACTCCCGCGACGATATTCAAGACTGGAACCGCATCGCTTCACGCTATGCCGAAAGCGTCGAGGACAACGGCGACCGCTGCTACGCCGACCTCAAACCCGTCTTCTGGAATCTGCTCGGCGACGTGCGCGGCTTCAGCGTCCTTGATCTCGGCTGCGGACAAGGCTGGTTAAGCGGTGAACTCATCCGTCGCGGTGCCATCGTGCATGGCATCGACGGCTCCGATGCGCTCGTCGCCCGCGCCCGCGAACTTTTCCCCGACGGCTGTTTTTCCGTTTACGATTTGGCTGCCGGATTACCTCGCATCGATGAGACCTTCGATTTGGTTGTCTCGCATATGGTGGTCATGGACATCCCAACAATCGACCGTCTCTTCCACGACGTGGGCTTGAGTCTGAAACCCGGCGGACGTTTCGTCCTCACTTTTCCGCATCCGTGTTTCTTTTCCCATAAAAGCCAGCCCGATGCCGACGGTGCGTGGTTCAAGAAAGTCACCGGCTACCTGCGTGAACGCAACTGGCGCATCGATTCCTTCGGCGGCCACACGCACTACCACCGCAGCCTGGAGTTCTACATAACGCGTCTCGTTCAAGCGGGTCTGGCTGTCACGCGGCTCCACGAACCGCCGCACCAGGCACAGAGTCCGCGCGTGCCTGTGGACTTCGCCCGGGATTTCCCGGTTTTTATCTGGATCGAAGCCGGCAAACAGTCGAAGCCGCCAGCTTTCGACGCCGCGTCATCCCAAACCAAACACGTCACCACGCCATGACTGCCACGATTCGCCCGGCCGGCTTGGCCGACGTTGATGCGCTCGTCGCGCTGAACCACCACGTTCAATCTCTGCACGCAGTCGCCTATCCGTCGCTGTTTCGAGCCAACGCGCCGGGTGAAGCGGTCACGTCGGCCTTCCATAAAATGGTCGTGGACCCGGCGGCTCTTTGGCTTCTGGCGGAAACCTCGCAACCCTGTGGCTACCTGTATGCCCAGTTTCACGAGCGACCGGAGACCTGGTTCCGCCCGGCGCATCGCCTTTGCAACATCAGCCATCTCGCCGTGCATCCGGATTTCCGACGTCAAGGCGTGGCGCGTCGGTTGATCGCGACCTTGGTGGACGGGGCGCACCGCCGCGGCTTCACGCGCATTGAGGTGGACACCTGGACGTTCAATCGCGAAGCCCGCGCCACTTTTCAAAATCTGGGCTTCCGCGTGTTCAACGAGCGCATGGAGCTGGCCGACCCTCGGAGATTGGTGCAGCCGACGGCTGAATCCTGATCACGCGCTAAACCTCCCATGCCTTACGCCTTGGAACTTTTCTTCGATGAGCAAACCGATCGAGCCGTGCGCTCGGTTTGGCGTGTTCTCGCGGCGCCCGGTGGATCGGATTATCTGGAAAAGAACGGCGTGCGCCCCCATTTGGCGCTGGCGGTTTTCGAGGCCGCGTCGCCCGGGCTCTTTTCCGACTGGCCCCAAGTAGCGCGGTATCTGCAACCCGGCCTCGCCCTGGCTCCCGACGGGCTCGGCAGTTTTGCCCAAGGCGTTGTCTTCGTCCGTTTCGCTCCCGCCGGTGCGCTCGAGACTCTGCATCGTGAGGCCCTTCGTTATTTGCAAACGAGACAGCTCACGGCCTCCGACCATTATCGTGACGTACCGGTCGCGCCGGACGCAGGCGCGGCACATCTTTAATGTCTAGGCTTATTAAAATGAAACAACTGCTTCACAACATCCACAATGTTTACCGAGACCCTGGATGTGATGGGTTTGGCTACTCCTTCCTTCTGAAACGAGAAGAGGGAAACGTCCTAATTCCTCGAATGGGCAAGTATACCACTATTCACCAAGAATACGGCGCCATAGAATCGCTTGGGGGCATCAAAATCGTTTTTATAACCGACTATCATTTTGGCGGAGCCAGCAGTGAAGAGATCGCTGTTAAATTTGGCGCTGAGGTATTGAGTAGCATTATCGAGCGACCGAAATTGAAGAAGAAAGGGCTGAACGTGCTGCAGACGTTCCGCTGTGAAAGACATTTTCTGGAGCGAGATATGGAGATTATCCCGACCCCAGGGCATACTTCAGGCGGAGTATGTCTTCTCTGGAAGAACGGGAAACATCGGTACCTTTTTACTGGTGATTTTTTGTACTTCGACGGTAAATCTTGGATTCCCGGTGCCAAAACTAAAAATAAGATCGAGGACAGCCTGCATCTTATCAAGGCGCTCGAGTTTGATTATTTGATCGGTTGCGGAAGTGATGACGTGGACATTCCCTACGTTTCACTTCCTGACAAAAGAGAAAAAATTCGGTTTATCGACAATGTTCTTGGTGGCTTCAAAAAATGAGAAGCCGGCCAACGCAAAGGCTCTATTTTATCCACTAGACGTTAGACGAAAATACAGATGAAAAAACTCTATTTCTAAAAAGAAAGATAGCCTAGGCGAATGATGCTTTTGCGAAGTGAGCTGTGCGGGGAGGGGAGCGGTGAATGCCTGAAGTCTCAGCCGGACTCATACAGTTGCCGCTGACTCTCGATCTGTACCGGCAGAAACTGTTTGGCTGTGGAGCGGGATTTCCAAATCTCTCCTTTACACGGGGGGCATGCCCCGCCTGCATCGTTTTGCTACCAGACGACTGGAGTGAATCGCTCGCACCTGCGTTAAACCTCGTTTCGCCTGAGACCGTGATCGTCACGGATCCGGGACTAGCACGCCACTTCGTCCGCTTACCGCGGATAGCTGCGTCCGGGTTTTTCGCTACTGCGTGTCCGCCCTCTCGCTCTCACCATGAATCATCCGCTCTCTGGCGCCATACCTTTGACCGCTCTGCTTCGTCTCGTCGTCGCCACCGCCGCTACGCAGGCGCGCCTCTTCCTGCGCAACACGCAGGAATGGACGCGCGCGCTCATGATGCCACTGCAGGCGCTCGTCGCCTTGGCCGTCCTCGTGCATTCCGGCCGGGCTGATCTCGCCGGCTATGCGTTGACCGCGTCGCTGCTGTTCACGATCGGCGACATGGGGTTTTTTGTCGGCAGTGAAATCGTCGCCGGTGATCGCTCGCGGCAGGTGCTCGAACTGCTTATCGCCACCCCCGCGCCGTATTTCGTCGTGCTTATCACGCGCACTCTGCTCGTCGCCTTTCTCGGTCTGGTCGGATTCGCCGAAGGCTGGCTGATCGCGCGCTTAATTTTTGGCGTATCAATCGCGGTGCATCACCCGTGGGTGCTGGCCGGAGCATTGCTGGCAACGGTGTTCGCGGCGGGCGCGACCGCCGTGCTTAGCGCAGCGTTGTTCAGCCTCGCCCGGTCAACCCGCACGCTCCAGAATGCGGTCAACGGCCCCTTCTATCTGCTCGGCGGCATCCTCGTGCCGGTCACATTTCTGCCGTTGTGGCTCCAGCCGTTGTCACCCTTCGTTTTCTTCTTTTGGTCGGCCGGGCTCGTGCGTGACTCGTTCACAATTGCGCCGGTGGAAAATATCTTCGTTCGCCTGACGGTCCTGCTCGCCCTCGGCGTGGCGGGAGCGACCGCGGGTGGACTCGTCTTGGGCCGGATGATCGGTCATCTGCGCCGTAACGGAAGGCTGGGACTCGTATGAACGCGCTGCGTGTTTTCCGCTTTGGCCTGCTCGTCGGCGCACGGGACTTTGCCTCCTTCTGGACCTGGAAGAGTTGGTGCGGCGGATGGATGCTGCGTATCCTCACCACCGTTTATCTTTGGGTGCTGCTTGGCCGCCTCCTCGCGTCGCCCGAAAAACTGCACTATCTCACGGTGGGTTTTGCCGCGACCGCCGGCGTCGGCATGTTTGCGGTTGCCGCCGCGTCGTGGGACCGGCTCGAAGGCACCTACCCGCTGCTTGTCGTTTCGCCGAGCGGTGTCGCGCCGTCATTGATCGGTCGCATGGCGGTCTGGGTGTTTAGCTGGATCGCATCCGCCGTCGTCACGTTTTTCATCGTGATGCTTTCCTTTCGCTGGCGCGTTTCGTTCGCCGCCGGAGCTGCGGTGGTCTCGCTCATCGTGCTGATCAGCGTCAGTACTTTTTTTCTCACGGTTGCCGTCGGTGCCGTCGCGGCGCTCGCCCCGCGCTCGCGCAACATGTGCAGTTTTTTTGTCACGCTTTCGATCGCGGCGTTTTGTGGCGTCAGCGTGCCGGTGGATTTCTGGCCCGGATGGATGCAACCGGTCTGTCATCTGTTGCCGGTGACGCACGGCCTGGAGGCGATCCGGCTCGTGCTTGATGCAGCTGAACCCGGTGCGGTCCTGCGAAAAGCCGGCCTCGAGACGTTCGTCGGCCTCGGCTGGCTGGCGGTTTCGCTGACCATCCTGACGCGCTTTGCCGATGCCGGACGCCGCGACGGCTCGATCGATCTGGAATGAATCCCCACAAACACACTCTATGAGCGCCATCAGCACCCTCAGTCTCGGCCGTGTCTTTCAAACGTCTGGAAAAGCCAAGGAAGTCCGCGCGCTCGCCGGCGTGTCGCTCGAGATCGAAGAAGGCGAAGTTCGCGGCCTTCTCGGCCCCAACGGTGCGGGCAAGACGACGCTCGTCAAAATTCTTTCGACTGTCCTCCTGCCGACCGAAGGGACCGCGACGATCTTCGGTCACGATGTGGTGCGCGACACAGCCGCCGTGCGTGCGATGATCGGCATCGTCTTCGGCGGTGATCGCGGGCTCTACTGGCAGCTCACCGCGCGCGAGACGCTCGAGTATTGGGCGGCGCTCTACCGCGTGCCGGCGAAGGAGACCAAGAAACGCGTCGGCGAATTGCTGGAGCGCGTGGGCCTCGCGGACCGGGCCGATGAACGCGTCGAAGGATTTTCGCGCGGAATGAAACAGCGGCTGCACCTCGCGCGCGGCCTCGTTGCCAACGCCCGCGTGCTGTTTCTCGACGAGCCGACGATCGGCCTCGACCCGATCGCGGCGCGCGATTTCCGCACCCTCGTGAAGGAACTCAAAGGCGAAGGCCGCACGATTCTGCTCACCACGCACGACATGGCTGAAGCGGAAGCGGTCTGCGATCGCGTGGCGCTGATCGATCATGGCCGGGTGCTCGCCGTGGAAACGCCCGCCAGCCTCGCGCGCCTGGTGTCACAGCATGAGCGCGTGGACTTCGAACTCACCGGCGGACAGGAAGCCGTTCTCCCTTCGCTGCGCGCGCTGCCCGGGGTCGCCGCGGTCAACCCGGGCCCTGACGACAACAGCCACCGCCTGGAACTGACCGACGGCGCCGCCCTCGGCGGGGTGCTCCAGCTGCTCGTCGCCGCGGGCGTGACCTCGATCCGCACATCACGCCCGAGCCTGGAGGAAGTCTACATCCACATGATCGGCGACCGGGGACTGACGGTTTGAGAAATGCTCACTCAGTTCCCGAAATGCTCGGCGTTCTGCGCTTCACATTGTTCGACAAGGGTGGCGAAAGCAAAAAAAGCCTGGCTGAACCCGTTTCTCGATGATCGCATTTCCTCAACGAGCACGCTTCACACGATCCTGTTCACGATGCACGATATGAAAATGCACCTCACCGAAGATCCGATTACAGCACTGACCGAGGTCGGCCTCATCCCCGGCGCGTTCGAGGTCAGAAGTATCTTCGAGGCGACAGATCAGGGTGACCGCGCCGACCGGATTCTTCTGTCGGAGCATCGGCTTGCTGTCCCCTATATCAAGGAATACGACTCGATCAAAGGGAACGGTCCGGCTACATGGGCGAAGCGTTTTGATGTGTCGCATTGGGGGCTGCTCGGAGCGCAGGCCGAGGGCCGCCGCGTGGGTGCCGCAGTCGTCGCTTTCGATACACCGGGTTTGGATATGTTGGAAGGTCGCGCAGACTTGGCCGTGCTGTGGGACATTCGGGTGCTGCCGGAATTTCGCGGGCAGGGCGTCGGCTCCGCACTTTTTCGGTCGGCGGAAGGGTGGGCCGGCAGAAGAAGCTGCCGGCAACTCAGGGTTGAGACCCAGAATATCAACGTGCCGGCCTGCCGGTTTTATGCGCGGCAAGGATGCGGGCTCGAACGAATGAACCGCTCGGCCTATCCGGATTTTCCGGATGAGATCCAACTGCTGTGGGGCAAGGATGTCGTCGTCGTCGCGTGACTGACCGAATGTCAATCGGGTTTGCGGCCCGATGGTACATCCGGTGCGCGGTGCGGTTGCCTTTGCATTGTGGTCCGCTCATGGGCGTGGCGGGGGGGCTAGGCGACGCGGTCGTAGCGGCGCGCCACGAAGTAGAGGGCGAGGCCCGCGCCGATGAGCGCGAAACCGAACCAGGCTTCAGCGGTGCGTTTTTGCACGAGGTAGATGATCGTCCAGAGGGTGAGCCCGAGAAAGAGGATTGGCGGCAGAGGATAAAGCCAGGTGCGGTAGCTGCGGGGGAGGTCGGGTTGACGCCAACGCAGGACAAAGACGCCGAAGACGGTGAGAAGGCTGTTGAGGCCCATGGTGAAACCGGAAAAGACCAAAATCGATTCGAAGCTGGCGGATAGCACGAAGGCGAGGGCGAGGGCGCCCTGCACGATGATGGCGAGGGTGGGAATGCCGTCGGCGTTCTGCACGGCGAGGCGGCGGAAGACGCGATAGTCCTCGCCCATGACCTGGAGCACGCGCGGACCGGCGATTGTCATGGCGCTGACGGTGGAGATGAGCAGAAGCGAGAGAACGAGGGAAATGGCGGCGGCGCCGGCGGGGCCCACCACATGCTGGGCGGCGATGTAGCCGACCTGGACCTGCCCCACGAGAGCGGAGATGGGCGCGACGTGCAGGAAGCTCACGTTGAGCGCCACGTAGAGCACTATCACGACCAAGGTGCTGCCCACGAGGATGCGGGGAAGGTTCCGCTGCGCGTCGTCCACTTCGCTGATGAGGTAGGTGATGGAGTTCCAGCCGGTGTAGGCGTAGTTGACGTAGATGAGGGAGACCGCGAATCCGCCGCTCAACAGCAGGGTCCCGTCGCCGTTTTGGGGGAGAAACGAGAGCGGTTGCGGTTGATCAACGAGCAGCCAGCACCCGAGACAAAAGCCGGTGATGAGGGAGATTTTGACGGCGGTGAAGATGCTCTGGAAACGGCTGCTGCGACGGCGCGTGCCGGCGTGGGCCGCGGTGGCGATCACAATGAGGCCGGCGGCGAGCCACGAAGGCGAAAGACCGGGGAAGGCGGACGAAAGGTAACGGCCGAATGTGATGGCGGCGAGGGCGACGGGGGCGGCAAAACCGATGGTCGCGGAGATCCAGCCGGAAACGAAACCCAGGCACGGGTGGTAGATGCGGGAGAGGAAATTGTATTCGCCGCCGGAGCGGGGCAGGGCGGAGGCGAGTTCGGCGTAGGTGAGGGCGCCGCACAGCGCGGTGATGCCACCGACCACCCAAAGGGCGAGAATGCCGAACCCCGATTTTATGTCGGCGAGCTGGTAGCCGAGGCTGGTGAAGACACCGGTGCCGATCATGTTGGCGATGATCACGGCCGAGGCGATGGCCGGGTGATAAGTCCGCGAAGGAGTCATGGCGTCAACCCATCGTGCATCGGCGGGCGGCTTGCACACCGGAAAAACGGCGCGCCCGGCCCGAGGCGCGTTTTTCAGCTTGCCGCACAATCGCGGCGAACGTTGCTTTCCCACGCTCGCGAGCCGGCTACGACGACCCGACCCGTGCCGCTTGCGAATGCGATTCGACCAGGAACGCCGCTCCACCTCCGCCCGACCCGCGTCATCAGACAACCCGCCACCGGCCATCCGGCGCGGGCCGCTGCGACGGCTTCCGTTCGCCTTGTGCCATCCATGCCTTCTCCTCGCCAAAAAATCATCCTCATCGGCTCCGGCGGTGCCGGCAAGTCCACTCTGGCCCGCGCGCTGGGTGAAGTGCTGCATCTGCCCGTCCACCACCTCGACGTCCTCCACTGGCGCGCCGGCTGGGTCTCGCCAACCAAGGAGGACTGGATTGCCACCCAGAAAAAAATCTGCGTCGGCGAAAGTTGGATCATCGACGGCAATTACGGCGGCACGATGGATCTCAGATTGGCGGCGGCCGATACCATCATCTTCGTGGACCTGCCGCGCTGGCTTTGCCTTTACCGCGCCCTTAAGCGCGCGCTTGTTTTTCGTGGACTCACCCGGCCCGATATGGCTGCCGGCTGCCCCGAGCGCATCGACGCCGAGTTTGTCCAATGGATCTGGAACTACCCCGCCACCAGGCGTCCCGGCATTCTGGAAAAACTTGAACGTCTGCGGGGCCGGAAAGAAATAATAATTCTTAAAACGAAGCGGGAACTCTCCGCTTTCCTCATCACGATTGGAAGAGACGCCACTCCGATCTCCCCAGATTCCCCCGGACGATACGGTTTCCAAGGGCTCGGAAATTAAGCGTTTCCACTACGCCATGCCCGAAACTCATCATCTTCTGAAAAGCCGCCACCTCGGCAACGAGCGCAGCATCTGGATTCGCCGGCCGCGCGATCCGGCCGCGCCCGCGCAGCTCGCTGTCTTCCTCGACGCCGAGCGCTACCGCGATCCGGCGCCACGCATGGACGTGCTGCCTCTGCTCGACGAACTCACACTCTCCGGCGCGCTCGCCAACACGCTCCTTGTTTTCGTTTCCGAGCACAGCGCCGGGGCCCGCTGGCGCGAGTGTCCGTGTCATTTGCCCTTCGCCGGCTTCATCAATGACGAACTGCTGCCCTGGCTCGAATCGCTCCACCCGGGAATCCGCACAGCCTCGCAACGCGTATTGATCGGCCTCAGCTACACCGGCCTCGCCGCGGCCTACGTCACCTATCATGGGCCAGGCCGCTGGACACATGTGATCTCGCAATCAGGTTCACACTGGTCGACCGACGAGTGGCTCACCGCCCGCTACCGCGAACTCACCGCGCCTCTGCCCACGCGTTTCTACCTCCAAGTGGGCCGACGCGAGATGCAGGAAAACGTCCGGCATCGTGAAGACGTTCTTCAGGTCGTTTCGCAGATCGACGAAGTCCGCCGCTTTCGTGATGCACTTCAATCCACGCGCCGCGAAGTCAACTATGTCGAGTTCGACGGCGGTCATGATTACGCGGCCTGGCGCCGGACCCTTCCCGGCGCGCTCCGCTGGGCGCTGCCTGCGCCCGTTGCACCCCCCGCTCAGGCGGCGAGAGGATAGCGCAGGCTTGCCATGTCGCACTCAATGCTCGTTGTCCGCAGGCACCGTTTCCAGATGATGTGAAGCACGGGCATCCGCAAACTTTGCTCCGCCGGGAAAAAATTTATGCATTTTGTACTTGTCTTTTAAATCCTACCATTATGGTGGGGTTTATCGCCTGACCAAACCTTTGGAGGCGATGGCTCAAACCGGACCACCGGTTTTGGGCATGGGTTCAAGGCTATGACGCCAGAACTGCCCGCATAACTCATCACCGCGTTTTGGCGACCTGACCACAGGCCAGACGCGGTAAAGCCGGCCACGCGGACGACCGCTTGTCTCCGGTCTTTCACCCTCCACGCAAGACCTAGCCAATCCATGGCAAAGCTTTGCCCACCACCAGCGCCCTCCTAACGCCATTCGTTCCATGCCTCGTAAAACTCCCACCCGCGTCCCTCCATTTGCCAGCCGGATCCCGGCCGCACTGATCAAATATTTGCGTCCCTCGCTTCTGCTGGCGCTGTTGTCGCTTTCCTGCGCCAGCAGTTCCGCCCAAACCGCTCCTGCCGCTTCTTCGTCCGCCGCCGACGGAGTCAACCTGGGAAAAGTCCAGGTGACAGCCTCAGTGGACGACACCAGCGTGCCGATCACCGTCGCGGCGGTGAAACTCGCGGAGATTCCCGGGACCACCAGTGTCGTGGATGTCGCCGATGTGCGACGCGGCCGGGCGGCGAATGCCGAGGACTTGCTTTCCTACCAGCCCGGCGTCTTTGCCCAGGCCACGAGCGGCAACAGCGCCAACAAGATTTCCATCCGCGGTTCCGGACTGAACACCTTCTACCAAGGCTACTCCCTCGGCACAAAATATCTCTACGATGGCCAGCCCATCACCGGCCCGGGCGGCACGCAGGAGGAACTGCTCGCCGTGGCCAGCGCGGGCTACGTCGAGATTTTGAACGGTCCCAACGCCTTTGCCTACGCCTCCACCTCCCTCGGTGGCGCCATCAATTTCGTGACCCAGAACGGCCGCACTGCTCCCGGCCTGGTGACGCGGGTTGAGGTCGGCAGCTTCGGCTATTATCGCGGCGAAATCAGCTACGGCCGCGTATCCGGCAATACCGACCTGTTCATCGGCGCATCCCAAAACCAGCGTGACGGTTTCCAGATCAACACCCCCAACAAGGGCAACGCCGCCGTCTTCAATGTCGGCCACCGTTTCAGCGACCGCCTCGACACGCGCCTGATCCTCCGCTTCCAACGCGAGGAACTCTACAACGGCAGCACGCTCACGCCGGCCCAGATCGAGGCCGATCCCACCCAGAACAACACGCTGGGCCTGGCCCGGCCGACCAATCCCGATCCGCTCGGGCGCGCCGCGCAATCCGCGCGGCAAAAACCGCACACCACCGTGGTCAGCAGCAAGACGACCTACACCATCGACAAGGACTCGAAACTGGAATTCGGTCTGAGCAACACCAATTATCCGCTCGCGAACGGCTGGCTCTTTTCCAACACGCCGCAGGACTGGAGGTCGAACGACTTCAATGTCACGCTGCGCTACCTCCGTGACGACGAGATCTTCGGCCGCGCCAGCAAGACCACCGCGATCTTCAGCGACACCCGCCTCATCTTCGGCGACGTTCATGGTTATGCGGATCTCCGGAACGGCACTCCGCGTGTCCTCACGCAATACACCAAATACACGGGCTCCAGGGACACGGTATTCGCCCTCAGCAACGACCTCGAGCTCGTTCCCGAAAGGCTGTGGTTCACCAGCGGCCTGTCCTACGCGGAGATCGCCCGCGACGTGCAGATTCTCTACACCACGCTCACCACGGCCAATCCGCTCGGATTTCCCCGCGCTGTCAGCTATGTGGACGGCAGCTTCCTGCCCCGGGCCGGCTTGCGCCTCAAGGTCGCTCCCGACACCCAGCTCTTCGCCAGTGTGAGCAAGGCGGTTGACGGGCCCGTCACCTGGCAGATGGGCAGCACCGGCAGTTCCTACGTCCGTCCGCTGAAACCCCAGGACGCGACCACCACGGAAGTGGGCGTGCGGGGCAAATGGAATATCTTCGAGGGCAGCCTGACCTTCTACCGCGCAGCGATCGACAATGAGCTGCTCACCGTTCGCATCAGCAACGATCCCTCCGTCCTGCCGGTCAACGCCAACGCCTCCCCGACCATCCACCAAGGCATTGAAGCCGCCTTGACCGCCACTTTCTTGAAGACCGCCGCCGGCGATAAATTGTCGCTGCGCCAGAGTTTCGCGCTGAACGATTTCTACTACCGAAACGATCCCACCTACGGTCACAACGAACTTCCCAGCCTGCCGCGCCAGACCTACCAGGCCGAGCTGCTCTACCAGCAGGCGAAAGGGTTCTACGCCGGATTGAATGTTCGCTACGCGTCCAGCTATTTTGTTGATTTCGCCAACACCGTGGAAGGAGACCCCTATGCGATCCTCGGAGCCAAAATCGGTTATGATACCGGGCGCTGGCAGCTATTCGTCGATCTCCGAAATCTCACTGACAAGCACTACGCCTCCGCGGCGAACACCGCCTTCAACCTCGCGGGCAACAGGGCGACCGCGGCCGACTTCTACCCTGGCGATGGACGCAGCGTGATCGCCGGCGTTTCTCTCCGGTTCTGATCCCGCACCGCTCGCATTTCCGCCGCCGCCGTCCCATTCGGCGGCGGCTTCATGTTGGTCCGGCCCGCCCGCCCCCTCATTTGCATGGCAATTTCCCAACCCGCCTGCCGGCTACCGCTGATCGCCGCTCTGCTCCTGTTAGCCGGCTGCACGCGCGAGCCACCCCGCGACGCCATCTCCGCCGATCGCGCATCAACCGGCAACGACAACGCCACCGGCTTCCGGCGCGGGGTGAAGACGGGCTTCGTCGCTTATCCGTACTCAACCTCCTGATCCCCGTCACTTTCACGAAAATCCCATGAGACGTCCGTTTTCTGTTCAGGTATTTTTGGTCACCAAAGAAATTGCCGGCACGCATTCGTATCTGCTGCTGCAACGACGCGCGTCGCCCTCATTGGGGCTGCCGGCGTTCTGGCAGGGCATCAGCGGCGCGCTGAAGGCTTCCGAAACATTTGCCAATGCGGCCCGTCGCGAAGTTCGCGAAGAAACCGGTATCATTCTGCGATCGGTGATCGACACCGGATTTACCCAATCTTTTCCCATCCAGCCAGCCTGGCGTGAAAAATACGGCAAAGGCCCATCCGATATAACGGAGAAGCTCTTCTTCGCCGTGCTCCCGTCACGGGTCGAGCCAACGCTTTCTCCCGAACATTCCGAATGGCGCTGGTGCTCGGCCGACGAAGCGGTTCAACGACTGACGTTTGGCCATAACGCCAAGTGTATCCGCGTTATTGGTGAACATCTGTCACGTCGATAAATTCCTTCCGCTTGTCCTCAATGCCCCAACGCATCCAATCCGATATGACAATGACCAGAGTCATAATTATCCGCCACGGCGAAACCGAGTGGAACGCGATCAACCGCGAGCAGGGCCAACTCGACAGTCCGCTTACCGCCAAGGGTATCGGGCAAGCCGAACGGGTTGCGCGCCGGCTCAGCTCCGCCGGCGCGACCGCGCTCTACACCAGCGATCTCGGGCGCGCCGAGTACACCGCACGGATCATCGGTGCGGCCACGGGGCTGACGCTGCGCCTCGATCCGCGCCTGCGCGAGCGTCACATGGGCGTCTTTCAGGGGCTCACCCCAACCGAGAGCGATCAACGTTACCCGCAGGAGCGTGTCGCCTACCGTACCGACGACACCTATGTCATCCCCGGCGGCGAAAGCGGACAACAACGCGCCGACCGCGCGTTCGCATGCTTGGAGGAACTGGCCGTCCGACATCCGGACGAAACTGTCATCGTTGTCACGCACGGCGGCCTCCTGATGGGCATCGTTGAGCGAACCCTCGGCCTGCCCGCCGGCGCAGCCCGCCGTTTCCGCAAGCGCAACACGGCGATCAACGTCTTCTCGCGCGACCCTTCCGGCTGGAGGCTCGAAAGCTGGGGTGACGTCGCGCATCTTAACGAAACCGCTTTGTCCGCCTACGCGTCGCAACCGTGAACCCGCCGGCCATGTTTCGAATCATTTACCGCACCCCGGCGGAAAAGACCGATCTGGCCGGATCATGGGCACGACCCGACGAGGATTTCTTTGCGGCGGGCGCGTGCCACATCCTGGCCGGCGTGTTTTTGGAAAACTATCCCGACCCCGGTTTCCACGCGCTGATGCTTCAGCCGGCGGAAGGATTTCAGGGCGGGCACGTGATCGTCACCAATGGCCTCCGGGTGTTCGACTGCCGGGGCTGGCATGACCGCGAGGAATTTCTTCACCGCTACACTGAAAGCTGCCGTGTTGCGCAACCCGGCTGGTCCTGCACCCTCGCGGCGATTGCCGACCCGCTGGGCTGGGACTTCTGCACTGCCCACACGCACCGGCACGCGTCGCAGTTCTTCCGTGATCCGCTTCCGCGCGCAAAAGCGTTTCTGTTGAAATTCCCTCCTCCGTTATGGCCGTCGTACGTTCGTTCACCGCCCTCTCCGTCGTTGCCCCCGCGGGCGACCGCATTTGCTCCGGCGCGAAGACGCTGGAGGTGCGTACCTGGGCGCCGGACACGCTGCCGTTGTGCGATCTGTTGATCGTGCAAAACCAACACCGCCTGAGCAGCGCGGGCCCGACGGAAGATCCCGACGGTATCGTGATCGCGATGGTCGATGTCGTTGCGGTCCGCGAATGGCGCTCGGACGAAGTCGGGGCCGCCTGCGCCTCTTGCTGGGAACCCGGCTGGCTCGCGTGGGAACTCCACAACGTGCGCCCGATAATCTCTCCCGCCAAGGTTGCCGCCCGTCTGCGCCTTTACGAAGTAACGATTAGTCCTCCGCCTCACGCTAGCCGGTAGGGCGGGGACTCCACTCCCCGCCGTTTCATGTCCGTCATCATTCGCGGCGGCCAAGGGACTGGCCGCCCTACCGTCCCGAATCCAGCTGTCGCGCGAAGCTCAAAACGCGTCCGGCCAGTCGATGCCGGCCACCAGTTTCTGAACGAACAACTCCAGTCCGGCCGCGTCCGCCGCGTCGAAGCGTCCCCGACGGGGCGAGTCGAGATCGAGCACGCCGAGCAGGTGTTCTCCCCGAAGCATGGGCACGACGATCTCGCTCGCCGAGGCCGCGTCGCACGCGATGTGTCCGGGGAAGGCGTGCACATCCGGTACCACCGTCGTCGTCCGCGTCTTGGCCGTCGTCCCGCAGACGCCGCGCCCCAGCGCGATCCGGGTGCACGCCGGCTTGCCTTGGAACGGCCCGAGCACGAGTTCGTCGCCGCGCCACAGATAAAAGCCCGCCCAGTTCAGCTCAGGCAGCCGCTGGTAGAGCAGGGCAGAGGCGTTGGCGAGATTCACCAGCCAGTCGCGCTCGTTCACAATATACGCCGCGAGCTCCGTGTGCAATTGAGCATAAAACCCGGCGCGATCTGCCGGGTCATGGGTGCTGGGCTTCGTCAGTACGCTCATGTCTCCCCATCCTCAACCCCGGCGATTCGCCGGGGCCAGCACAATTTAATCGCAGGCTTGCCAGACCCGGTTTTGACCTGTCATTTCAGCGCCTCGCCGTTCAGCGGCCATGCGGTCACGCCCAACGCTTCCAAGCGACGGCGGCCTGCGTAGTTTTTCCTTCCACGCCTTTTAAAAAGGCCCGCGTACCGCTCCAGCGTGTCGCTGCGTCATCTGTTTTCGACTCCTGCATGTCCGCTTTTCGCTCGCTCCAAATTCCGGTTTTCCGCCGCTACATGATTGCCCAGGGTTTCTCCCTGATGGGCAACTGCTCGGCATGACCGCCGCGATCCCCGAGTTCCACCGAGGTCCCACTATCCGCCCGGCCACTGCTGCCGATGCGCCCGCCATCGCGCGCATCCACGTCGAGGCGTGGCGTCACGCTTATCGCGGCATCATCCCCGCCGCTCACCTCGACGCACTGTCCATCGAGCGCCGCACCGCGGGTTGGGAGAAAAATCTCCGCGAGAATCGCGATGCTGTTTTGGTCGCTGAAGTAGCCGGTTCCGTTGTGGGTTGGATTTCCTTCGGACGTTGTCGGGACGAAGGCGAAGCGCACGAAGCCGAGCTCTACGCCATCTACCTCGACACCGCCCACCAGCGCGCCGGCATTGGACGCCTCCTGATGACTGAAGCCGAATGCGCGCTCGCCACCCTCGCACCGATCGCCACGCGCCTCTCGCTGTGGGTGCTCGCGCGCAACGAGCCAACGCGCCGTTTCTACGAGCGTCTCGGTTACGCCCCCGGGACTCGCGAAAAAAACGAACTCATCGGCGGCGAGCCCTTCACGGAAATACGCTACGAAAAATCGCTCCCATGACCCAGAACATTTACGATCAGGAAAATTTCTTCCAGGGTTACGCCCGCTTGCCGCGCTCGATCTCGGGCCTGGACGCCGCACCGGAATGGCCGTCACTCCGCGCGCAACTGCCGGCCAGACTTGGCCGTGTCGTCGACCTCGGTTGCGGCTACGGCTGGTTCGCTCGTTGGGCGCGCCAGAGCGGAGCCGCCTCTGTGTTCGCCCTCGATGTTTCCGAAAAAATGCTGGCGCGGGCCCGCGTCACGACTGTCGATCCTGCGATCAGCTACGAGCGCGCGGACCTAGAGATGCTCGAACTCCCCGCCGGATCGTTCGACCTCGCCTACAGTTCGCTGGCGCTGCACTACATCGCCAATCTCGACCGCCTCATCGCCACGGTAAGCCGGGCCGTGGTGCCGGGCGGTGCCTTTGTATTCTCAATCGAGCATCCGCTCCTGACCGCACCGACCGTGCAGGAATGGTTGCCGCATCCCGCCGGTCACACTATCTGGCCGCTCGATTCCTATCTCGATGAAGGCTCGCGCACCCGCGACTGGCTCGCTTCCGGAGTCATCAAGCAGCACCGGACGCTGGCCACGTATCTGAATACGCTTGTTCGTCACGGCTTCGTTATCCGCCACGTCGAAGAATGGGGACCATCTGCTGCCGATCTGGCCGCGCACCCCGAATGGGCGAAGGACCACCAGCGCCCTCCCTTTCTGCTCGTCTCCGCCCGCCGGCAAGCACCCGACGTCACGCCATGATTCTCTCACCTTACGATCGCGCTTGGCCGTCCGAATTCGCCGCGCTGCGCGCCGTCTATGCGGCGGCGCTCGGTGATCTGGTCCTCGCCATCGAACACGTAGGCAGCACGGCTGTGCCGGGACTGGCGGCGAAGCCCATCCTCGACATCGATCTCGTGATGCCGGACTACGCCGTATTTCCCGCCATCGTGGCCGCGCTCGGTCAACTCGGTTACACGCACAACGGGGACCAAGGGATTTTTCAACGCGAGGCATTTAAATCGAAACCGGGCATTGCTGCGCCGTTCACCGAACCGGCGCGCCCATGGACGCCACACCACCTTTACGTTTGCCCGGCTGATGGCGCCGAGTTGGACCGGCACCTGCGTTTTCGCGACGCGCTGCGCGCCGATCCCGCACTGTGCACCGAATACGAAACGATCAAACACAGCATTGCGGCACGCTCCGGCGGTGACCGAAAAACTTACGCGCAAATCAAGGAGACCGAGTGTCGCGAATTCATTGCGCGCGTGCTGGGCCGGCATTCGTCACCAATTTCATCTCAGATTTAAACCCATGTATTCACCCATTACCTTAACCAATGTTGATGCCGGGCCACTCGGCGCCCGGCGTCCTGCTCCGTCCCGTCCTTGCTGCGCATGAAGACCGTTTCTCCTCCACCCACCACGTTGGAAGCAGCGGCCGATGCTTCGCATGATCCCTACGCTGCGCTGCGTCACCCGGGTTACCGGGCGTTTGTCCTCGGCCGTTCCGTGTTCATGATCGGAGGCCAGATGCAGACGGCCGCCGTCGCCTGGTTCATTTATGAGCGGCTCGGTTCGGCTCTCGCGCTCGGCTACGTCGGTCTCGTGCAGATCATCCCGATCATTTTGCTGGCCTTGCCCGCCGGGCATGTCGCCGACCGGCTGGATCGCCGCAAGTTGATTGCCGCCGGCCAATCCGTTTTCTTTGCGTGTTCGCTCGGACTCGCCGCCATTTCCTGGTGGCATGGTCCGGCCCTGCTCATTTACGCGCTGCTCTTTATTTTGGCCTGTGCGCGCATCTTCATCATTCCGGCCATGGGTGCGTTGCTGCCCGGCGTCGTGCCGCGCCCGTTGTGGGCCAACGCCGCGACATGGAACAGCTCCGTGTTCGAACTCACCGGCATGGTCGGTCCCGCGCTGGCCGGTCTCGCCATCGCAGCCAGCGGAGGTGCCACCGCCGTGTTTCTCCTTGCGGCCGGCTGCTCGGCGCTGGCGCTCACCTTGTTTCTGCGCCTGCGCGTCAGCCAGGTCATCCTGCCGAAAAAGGCCGCGACTTGGAGCGATGTGCTCGGCGGGTTGCATTTCTTGTTCTCCACCCGTCTTCTGCTGGCCGCCGCGGCCCTCGATCTTTTCGCCGTGCTGCTTGGCAGTGCGACGGCGCTTTTGCCGGTTGTCGCCAAGGACATCCTGCACGTTGGCCCGGTGGGGTTCGGCTGGTTGCGCGCCGCACCTTCCCTTGGTGCCGTCGCGATGGCGCTGCTTACTGTTCACCGGCAGCCATGGCGGCATGCCGGCCGCGTGCTCCTGTTTGCCTTCGTCGGCTACGGTTTGGCGGTGATCGTCTTCGGCTTTTCGCGCAGTTTTTCACTTTCGCTGGCGATGCTCGTTCTCACGGGCGCATTCGATAATATCAATGTCATCATTCGTCAGACCCTCATGCAATACATCACGCCCGACGAGATGCGCGGGCGCGTGACGGCAGTGAATTTCATCTTCATCGGATGCTCGAACGAACTTGGCGCGTTCGAATCCGGCGTCGCCGCCCGCCTGCTGGGCACAGCCCCTGCAATCGTCGCCGGTGGCGCGGGTGCGCTCATCGTCACTCTGGTCGTCGCCCGTCTCGCCCCGGGTTTGCGACGCCTCGGACGACTGCAAGATATCCGGTCTGCTCCAGTGGTCTGACTGCCGCCGACGATGACATTGCCGGCAAAGGCAGCGGCTCTTCACGATCACAACGGAGAGAAAGAAGTGAATTCAGCGGTGTTCGTCAGGGTGGGCGATGCGATGCCGCTTCCATCGCAGGGTTGGTTTTCGCTCTCGCGCGGCAGCCTTCGGCATCAAAAGATGCCAAAGCGGGCAAATTCATTTTCAATGGGCCGCAATAGATGACTGCTTTCGACATTCCTCATCTGCTTGGAGCATTTGGTGCCGCATTTTTAGCTGGTGCCATCAATTCAGTCGCCGGGGGCGGCACGATGATTTCCTTCCCCGTCCTGGTTGCGTTGGGTTTGAATCCGGTGGTGGCGAATGCGACAAACACCGTTGGGATTTGGCCCGGCTCGCTCGGGAGTATTTGGGGATTTCGGAAGGAATTGGGTCAGGTGAACCGGCGGATGTTCTGGCTGCTCGTTCCTGCTCTGATCGGCGGCCTGACCGGGGCCATGCTGCTTCGCGTTACACCGCCGAAGACATTTGAAGTGATGGTCCCCTGGCTGATTATTTTCGCGACCTTAATGTTTATGATTCAAGCGAACGTGCAGCAGCGATTGAAATCGGTCGAGGCGGCCCGCCATGCCGGGCCAAAGTGGCTGACTCTCGCGATGGTCGCGCAGATGGGCGTGGCTATCTACGGCGGCTATTTTGGCGCAGGCATGAGCATCATGGCCCTTTCAGTTCTCGGCTTGCTGGGCATGACGGACATGTTGGAAATGAGCGCGACCACCAGTCTGCTGGCGTGCGCCATCAATGGTACTGCCGGGATACTCTTTGCCTGCGCCGGCTTGGTAGCTTGGCCCTATGCGTTGGCCATGACCGTTGGTTCATTGAGCGGAGGCTACGGAGCCGCCGGCATCGCCCGGAAAATCGGAAAAGTCGCCGTCCGTCGCTTCGTCATCTTCGTCGGACTTTCAATTACACTGATAATGTTTGTGCGTGTATTTTTTCTGAATTGAATGACACGATGATCTGAACGATGAT
>CAZIQP010000034.1:2829-30418 GCA_964541315.1 uncultured Opitutaceae bacterium | reverse complement strand
CGTTCGCTCGGCATCGCGATGGCGTCGATCATCGCCAAGGTGACGCGCGACCGGATGATGGACGATCTCGACAAGCTGCATCCGGGCTACGGCTTCGCCCAGCACAAGGGATATGGCACCGAGGAGCACCGGGAGGCCATTCTCCGGCTCGGGCGCTGCGGGATTCATCGGGACAGTTTTCTCCGCAAACTTTTCGCCAAGCCGCGCGATTTGGAGGGACAGATGACCTTGTTCAGTTGAAGCGATGCCGGGTTCAGCCTCTGGCGATGGCCGGGGTTGACGCGCATGCCGGCGCTGTTTTGAGTGGCGGGCAACGGTTGCCCATGCCCCCCAAGAAACACACCACGCTCGACAAGGTGCTCGGACGGCTTGACCAGCTCGACTCCACCAATCTGCACAATCTGGTGCAGCGGCTGGCGCGTGAGCGGATGTTTCTGGAAGCGGTTTTCAACACCCTGCAGGAAGGGGTGCTGGTGGTCGATGCGGACGGCGTGATCGAGTACGCCAATGAAGCCGTGGAAAAACTGGTGGGGCTCACGGAATCGGCGGTCGGCCTCACGCTGTGGCGGCTGGTGCCGGGCCTGCGGGCCTCGTTGGAGGGATTTGAAGGCAGTCCGGTCACGGCGCCGATTGTCACCCGCGAGTTTGAGCTGGCTTATCCGGTTCCCCGGGTCGTGCGGCTTTACATGGTGCCCTTTGCCAACGGCGAGAGTGCGGAACGGCGTTTCGCCATCATCCTGTCTGATATCACGCGGGACAAACGCTCCACGGCCGAACGGATCGAGAACGAGAAGGAGTCATCCATTCTGCTGCTGGCCGCCGGCGTGGCGCACGAACTGGGGAATCCGCTTAATTCGCTCACAATCCATCTCCAACTGATCGAGCGAAAGCTGAAGAGACTGAAAAATTCCAAGGAGACCCGCTCACTGGAGGACTCGATCAAAGTGTGCAGCGACGAGGTGACCCGGCTTGATGGCATCATCAAAAATTTTCTCGAGGCCATCCGCCCGCGTCCGCCCGATCTGGCGGACATCAACCTGCCCGAGGTGATCGAGGATGTGTTGCGTTTCCAAAAAACAGAACTGGCGGACCGCGGGTTGCAAGTGGAAGGAGAACTGCCCGCGAGCACGCCGGTCATCATGGCGGATCGCAACCAGCTCAAGCAGGTGTTTTTCAATCTGCTCAAGAATGCCATGGAGGCGATGCAGCCCGGCGGACGCCTCAGCATCAAGGTGCGCGCGGATGACGACTCGGTCTATGTCGCCATTGCGGACACCGGCAGCGGCATTGGCGCGGACGATCTGGCGAAACTGTTTCAGCCTTATCACACCACCAAGGTCAGCGGCCACGGGCTCGGCCTGATGATTGTGCAGCGGATCATGCGCGACCACGGCGGGCATGTCGGCATTGAGAGCAAGGAAGGTGTCGGCACCGTCGTGACCCTGCAATTCCCCCAAAAGCACCGCCGGGTGCGGATGCTGCAATAGGTCTGCACGGCGCTGCGGCCCGAAGATCGATCACGACATTGGATTCTACGCCGCAGAGCAATTGCTCCGATAATTCCAATCCGTGATCGAACGAGGCGGCTCGCCGCAGCGATCAACGGTGGCGCTGGTCGGCTGATGAGTCTTGTCCGCTGGAGGTATCGGATTTTTTCTGCGTGTCTGTTTGTGTGGAAGGCGCAACCGTTCTTGTCGAGTTGTCTCTGGCCGGTTCCGGCGTGGATCTCGGCGAAGGGCTTTGGCGGGGTGCAGGATTATCCGGCTGATTCCGGCTCTTCCCTGAGTCAGGCGGCGTAGGGTTATGTGAGGAATTGGCCGGCTGCTGCAATTCCGGGTGGGCATGACGAACCTCTGGTTGGCTTGGCGCAGACGATGGTTGATGATGATCATCGTCCCGGGGATCGTGATGTGGAGCCTTGGGCTGGCTTTGCCCAGATACAGGCGGCGTATCACTCGGACGATTCCGATTGTTGTGTTGGTCCCCTGTTCCAGCCGGTCGATTTCCCGGGGGCATTGGGTGCCTATCTTTCCCGTCGTTGGCTGCATCGCGTGGTGGCTGATGATCGGTAGGTTTGGTTTCGTGACTGTGCTGATCGCGTGAATGGTCGCCGCCACGGCGGGAAGCAAAATACGGGGCAAGGGGAATAAAGTATGGGGCAATGCCATCGCCCATATAACCGATGTCGCCGGGAAAATACTCATAGGCGGGATCGCCGGCGGGATCAAAGGCGATTTCCCGACGGGCGATGTGTTCGGGCCGGTAGATGGTGAGCTCAAAGCTGCCATCGAGCGCCAGTTTCGCGCGGACGATCTGATCGGCAAACGAGGCGCTTTGCACCAGATCCTCGCCGCTGTAGATATAGCCTTCAGAAACGAGATAGGAGATGATATTTCTGCGGCGTTCCTCCATCTGCTCCGGAGTCAGCTGCAGGGATTCATCCACGAGCGTAAGGAACGTGGCCGATCGATGGGATGACGATCGGGTTGGTTGTTCATAACCATCCGTTGTCATCACACAGCCTGTTCCCAGCAAAGCGAACAGACCGAGGACCAGGAGCAAAAAAAGAGGGGATGGTTTCATGAATGAGAGAGCGAAATGAACGGTAGACGTGACGCTCGGAATCTGTGGCTGGTTTCGCGACGCGATCTTAGTATGACGCGAGGCGGCTCAACCATCAATCGGCCGGACCGGGGTGGAAAGGATCAGTTGATAAAACTCCAAATCGAGCCAGCGGCCAAATTTGAAACCGGCCTGCTTGATACTCGCGCAGGGGGAAAATCCAAGGCGGCGGTGCAGCGCGATGCTGGCGGCGTTGGCGGCATCGATGCCGCCGATGAGCACATGATAATCTTGGTCTGTCGCGGCAGTGATGATCTCCCGCAAAAGTGTTTTGCCCACGCCCTGCCCGCGAAAACGCGCATCGACATAAACCGAGTGCTCGATGGTGTATTTGTACGCCGGCCACGCGCGGAAAGTGCCGTAGCTGGCAAAACCCAGGAGTTCGCCGGCGTCGTTCACCGCCCCGATCACTGGGAAGTGCCCCTTCGTTTTTGCGTCGAACCAAGCCTGCATCATGGCCGTCGTGCGCGGCTGATAGTCATAAAGCGCGGTCGAGTTGACGATGGCTTCGTTAAAGATCGCCAGAATCGCGCTGGCGTGGGTCGGGTCGCAGCGGATGATTTTCATGCTTGGGACACGGGTGCATCTTCTGCGTCCGGTCAGCCGGGCTCAAGGCGATTTCAGCGGGAGGACGAAGAGCGTGCAACTGAGCGCGGGAACGCGCAGGGCGGAATTCGCGGGAATGCCGTCCGTGCGCTGGATATCGACCGTTCGCGGCTGGCCGGGCGAGTTGTGGGCGAATTCATCCGCTCCGGTGATATGCCAGCGGGTGGTCGCGCCAGCCTCAACTTTTCCGGCGAAGGTGAGCAGCAGATCGAGTTCGCGGGTGGTGGGGTTGACGACACTGACCGTAAGCGTCTTGCCATCCTGGGTGAGCGCGGCGGAAACATCGCAGGGTGCCGCCGGCTGATCAATAATGAGTGGAGTCTGGCCAAAGTGAGCGCGATACATCTGGAGCACGAGACCGGTTGTTTTCATCTCAGCCGTGGTTTTCGATGTCTTGATGGCGCCGATGACATTCACCGTCTGCGCATAATGGGCCATTTGGATCAGATCGCTCTGCCGATAATATTCATGCAGGCCTTCCGCGATGCCGAGGGCGTCGGATAATTCATAGACACAGCCCAGTTCGCCGTAGACATAGTCGCGGTGCCAGAAATTCCATTCGTCCATCGCGATGGGAACGACGCGGCCCTTGAGATTCGGCAGACTGGCCTGGAGTTTGCGGTGGCCGTCGGCTTTTTTGCGGATGGATTCCTTGATCTCGCCGACGTGCGTGATGAGGTCGGTGCGACCTTCCTGAGTCCACGGCAGACGGCCGCGATAAAAGTGCTCCGACAACAGTGTCATGTGATCGGCGCAGGATTCGAGCATGCCTTGCGACCAGCCGATACCGCGGTCGGGAGTGCCGCTGTCGAGTGTCTTGGGGACCGTATCGAAATCGCCCACGGCGGCGAGGATCAGCGAGTGATCCACCCGCCACATGGCGTCGGCAACCTCGTTGTGCTTCAGCACGTATTGGTGCAACTGCATGTAACCGAGCTGCCATGGGCCGAACATTTCGTTGCCCACGCACCAGTGCGTCACCCCGTATGGTTTTTCGCGGCCGTTTTTGATGCGCCAACTGCCGCCAATGGTGTCACCCCCGGAGTTGCAATATTCGACCCATTGCGCCGCCGAGTAGGCGTCGCCAAATCCGGTGTTGGCGGCGATCATCGGCTCGGTGCCGATCTCACGGCAGAAATCGATAAATTCATCCGTGCCGAAATCGTTGTGCTCGACCCCGGTCCACGCCGGGTTCTTGCGTGGCGGTCGCCGGTCGCGATCACCAATGCCATCGCGCCAGTTGTACCCGCTCGCAAAGTTGCCGCCGGGCCAGCGATAAATCGTGCCGTTGAGCTGCTTTAACAGCGCAAGGGTGTCGCGGCGCATGCCGCGGATATTGTCGGCGGGCATCAGGGACGGCGGGCCGAGCACCACGTCGCCGCTTACGGCCCGGATTTCGAGCGACGCCTTGTTTTCAGTGCCGCCGTTGGGTGTGAATTGGAAAGTTTGCCGGACAAAATCCTTGCCAGAAAATCCCAGCCGAACGGCAGTGCGTTCATCGGCAGCCGGGCCCCACGCGAGAACGACCTCGATCTCGGCGCTATGGCCGAGAGCCTTTGCCCAGATGTAGCCGGTGTAGCTTCTGGCGGCGACCACTCCCAGATCGAGCTGGCGTATGCCCGAGCCGGCGCGAAGCCGGGGCGAAGCGTTGCCCGCAAAGGAATCTTCCTTGACCATCTTGACCGAGACGGGATCGCCGATGATCTGCCATGGCGAAGCGCCCACGACGGGATAGGCGGTGCCGGTCAGACTCCGGTACGGGGCATACTCCGCCGTGATTGGAAAATAAAATTTCCGATCCTCCAGCATCTCGGCCCAGATGCCGCCATAGATGCAGCGGCCGAGGTGCTCGATAAACTGCCCGTAGAGGTAGGGACAGATCGGGGCACCGGTCTTGGCGGTATCAATCTTGATGGCGATCGATTCGACCGCACTCGCCGAGCATGGCAGCCAGGACAAACCGAGTCCTAAAACCAAGGAGTAAAAAAATTTCATGGCACGAGAGGGTGGGGCGTTTGGGGAAACCAGACTCTTGCCCAATTGCCGGCCCGGTGCGAGCGAGTTACTTCCACCGAAACAAATAAATAGTGGCTGGCTTTCTTCCGCAGTTTTCAGAGGCCGCCAGCACCTCGATAGACATACAGCGCCGGCTCCCTCAAATACTGCGCTCCGCCGCGCTATCGGTCGCCCAGACGACCAGCCAGCCGCTTTCCTTGTCCACATAGACCATCGTCGAAGCGTTCGCGTTGCCGGCCTCGACAAATTCAGCGCTCGCCACCTCGGTAGTGGTCTCAGCTTTGGGGGTTGCGTTCTGGGGCGTGCGAAAGGCGAAAGCGATGGCGGCAGCGGTGGCTAAAGACGCGCCGAACCAAATCACGGGAGCAAGCCGGCGTCTCTTTTCTGGCCGAGCCGTGCCGGCGCCATTCAGACGGGCGTGGAGGGCTTGCCATTCGTTGTGGATGTCAGGCAGCGGGACGTGGGCGGCATCGGTCTGGAAGTCAGCCATCGCCGCGGAAATACTGGCGCGCATTTGCCGGCAGGCCGGGCAATCTGCGACATGCTGATCGAGCGCGGCGTACTGGTTTGGAGCCAGCACGCCGTCTCTTTCGGCGAGGAGCAGGGGTTCGATGGCGCGGCAGTTCATGGAACTATGGCCAGGGTTCAGCGGCGGTCGTGTCCGTAGCACCGGCTGATCTCGCGGTTTTCATGGCGATCATTCCGGTCGAATGCGACCCACACGCGATTGGTGCGGTATTCATAGTGGCCGCCGACATAACGCCGACAGTCACGACCATAGTAACTGCGTTCGACGATCCAGCAGGCGGGTATCCAGACTTGAACACTGACTTCCTTCCAGCAGCCGGAATCCCGTTGCTGATCACGACATTCATAATCGTTGACGACTACCGCCGTGTGCCCCCGTTCATAGTAACCGTCGTGGCGGCTGTCATTGATGGCCGAGGCGACGATGAGGCCGCCGAGAAAACCGCCGATGATCGCAACATCCTTGTCACCCGCCATGGCTGGCTTGGGCGCAAGGGAAAGAGCGGTGACGGCGGCGAGAGCAAGTGCGGTGAATTTTGTTTTCATGGTTCTCCAAGGTTGGGTTCATACCATGAGACGCCGCTCGCCTGGGTTTTATTCAATCCTGCCAATACGATCAGGTATTCGTTTGTTTCGAATCAGTTGCCGATCACAATCACTGCATAGACTTCGCCCTTTTTGCCGGTGGAGGGCCCGCCGAGCACAGCGGGCACGCCCGCGTGAAGAACCAATCCGGTATTCATCAACGTCTGACCACCTTGCGTCCAACGCACCCGGAGGTGGATGCCTTTCGCATCGGCGCTCTCCGTCGCCACTTCGAGCCGATGTCCCTCACCGATGGAAAGCTGACCGGATGACGGTACCGCGAGTGACGCGCTGTCATCGCCGATAAAACGATAGCTCTCAAAACGCAAAATGCGCCTCAACGTCGGTTCGTAGGCGGCGAGGCGCTGATCGGTTTTTCCCCGGTCGTTGGAAGCGGAGATGAGAATCCCCTGAATGCGCGCGTGTTCGGCGGCGTGCGTCGAAGCCAGTGACCCGGCAAGGGCAGCGAACAAAAACATGAGTCTGATGGGTTTCATTTTCGGGATTCTCCTTTGAGCTGTTGGGTTAGCAGACGGCGGGCGTGGTAAAGGCGCGACATCACCGTGCCGGTCGGGATTCCGGTGGCTTGGGCGATCTCCTCATAAGAAAGGCCTTCGATCTCCCGCAAGGCAAGCGCGGCGCGAAGCTTTGGAGGCAAGGTGTCCATGGCGGCTTTGAGCTGGGCGGAGCGATCGGTCGCTTCAGATTGCTGCCGGGTGTCGTCGGCTGAGACGGGTTCCGGGGCCGATTCGATTTCCGCGTCGCCGTTGGAAAACGGGAGAAACCGGTCGAACCAGCGGCGGCGTTTGCGGAGATGGTCGAGGGCGCGCCGCGTGGCGATGGGATGGAGCCAGGTGGAAAACTTGGCGTCGCCACGAAACCCTGGCAGTTGTTTCCAGACGGTGAGCCAGATTTCCTGGCAGACATCGCGGGCGTCGTGCTCGTGGCGCACCATCGCGTACACGAGACGGAAAATCCGCTCATAATGCGATCGCATCAGGATGCCAAAGGCGGTCTGGTCTCCCGTCTGTGCGCGGCGCAGCAACTGGGATTCGGTGGCGGCGGATGACGGCGTGGGTTCGGACACGGTGGCGGCGGGGCAGGCGAAAGGGTGGTGCGGTTCCGCTCAGGCAAGCGTGACGTGGGCGTCGAGCGGCAGATCGACATGGACCAGACTGCGGTTCAGGCCAAAGCCAAAAAGCGAACGATTGCAGAAAGGATAAGATTCGCCGAGGGCAATATGGTTCGACACATTCTCGTCGAGCAAGGTGTGATAAAAAATCCGGCCGGAGTTTTGCCAGTTGACCGGATGATTTTTCCCAGCAGGCCCGACCATCGCGACCTCGCCAAGCCGGGGCGAACCATCATCGGTTTCCAATATTCGCCGGAGCAGTTCCCCGCCAACTCGGGCGCTGGCCTGGACGACCCGGCCCCGCTTGAATTCCAGTTCGATGCCCTCGATAACCGAGCCACTGCAGTTCACGGGCCGGGCAACCCGCACCGTGCCCTCGGCGGAATTGTGATCCGGAGCGGTGAAGACTTCCTCGGTGGGCAGATTCGCGACAAAGCTGACACCACTCTTTGTGGTCAGTTGCGCGGTGCACCAATAATGTTGGGCCGGCAGTTTCATGGTCAGATCAGTGCCTGGGCCCTGATAGCGGATGGTTTTGTGCCGGCGGGAATTCAACTCGTCACCCAGCCGGCCGAGAGCGGCGAGGTGGGCTTGCCAGGCGGAGAGGGCGTGCTCAGCGGTGTTGTTAATCTTATCGATTCGCAATGCCGTCCGGACGGTTTCGCGCAAAGCTCCGAGCCGTTGTTCCGCCGGCAAATCGGCGAATGCGGTCTCGGCCCAGGCGGGCGTGGGGGCGGGAACCAGCGTCCACTGACTTTCGCCACGAGTGAGTCTTTGGATGATCGGGCCGAAATGTTCCCAGGAAATCCGCTGCAATTCGCCGACTCGCTCGGCCGCGACGCCCGCCATCAGCCGGGGAAAGCTGCTGATGGGAAAAAGAAACGCCCCGCCCGCGTGCAGATGCTGTTTCATACGGTCGGCGTGGGCCGTGACAAGCCCGGTGAACCCGTGCCAGTCGGCTTGTTCGGCGTATTGGCGCAGGCGCTGAGCGTCGCCCCAAATGATGGCGGGACGTGGACACCCCGCTGCGATCGCCGCAGCGCAGACGGCTTCAACGAGATCACCGGCGTCGGGGCTGACGCCTTGCAGTTCGTAGGGTTCGGCGATGAGCAGTGGCTGGCCCGGCTGGAGATTCAATCCGATGCGGATGATGACTTCGGCGCAGGCACGGAGACGGGGCTCGGAGTCAGTCGACATATCATGCCGTTAAGACTCAGCCACGCTGCACTTCGAGCAAAACGGCATCGTTAAGATATTTTTGCAGGTAACCGTAGGTGACGGTTCCATAGCCGCCCTGGCCCCACTTGGGCCCCCAGGAATTTTTGAAAATAAAATAGGCGTCCTCAATCCGGCCCGAGGCCGACTTGTATCCGACCAAGGTGACGGCGTGGCCCCGGTCGGGTGCCGCGTTCTGGGTGTTCAGATAGCCGTTGTAGACGTAAGTCATCGGCCACGCCATGCCGACGGCGACGGGGACGCCGCTGTTGAGGGTGTGGACAATGTTGTTGATTAAAGTCGGACGATCCCGGCCCGGCAGTTGGTGGGCAAAAATCCGCTGGTGCTCCCGCGCCTCGCGCACGATCTCGGCCGGGGGTTCCCCGATGGATTGAATCTTCCGGCCAAAGGCGTTGGGCATCGCGGCCTGCAGCGGGATGCCGTAGGCGCGGAGCGCGTTGACCACTTCCGAAAGCGAAAACCCGAGATCGCGCTGCTCCTTGCCGGCAGAATCATCGGCCGCGACCGGATTGGGCAATCTCTGCACGGACTTGTTGACGGCCCAGATCAGGTATTCCTCGGAGAATTTTTCAACCGTCCCGGTAAGTTCCGCATTTTGAAATTCCAGCGCGCTGACGATCGCAAAAATCGCGCAACTGGGGGAATAGCCCTGGTTTTTCACGTTCAGTTCGAGCTGAAAAAATTTCGGCCGCAAATCAACGTCGGTTTGCAATTCAGCGGGCTGGCCGAATTTTTGCAGCAAGGCGTCAATTTTCGAAACGTTTTTCGTGGCGACGGGTTTGGCGTGGCGGACAACCGGGGCGGAGGGCGGACGCGCCTTCTCGGCGGCTTCTGCCGCAGCCTCGGCGGCGGCCTCGGCAGCGGGATCATAATTGAAACGGGCCTGCCACTCGGGCGTGAGATCCTTCAGGTGGATCGAAGCCATGCCGCCCGCGTGGGTGATCATCAACGTGCGGGCGTTGTACGATCGCACCTGCACATGGGCGTATGTGATCGGGCCCACGGCCAGAAAATCGATCTTATCCCCTGGTTTGATGAGATCGGCTGCAGACAGCATCGGGGCGAGGGCGAGGAAAAAACTGAGGGCAAGCACCACAAGGAAGGGACGGGGAGAATTCATGCGGAATAACGGAAAGTAGGCGGGACGCGGGTAAGAATGCAATCCACCAAAAAATGTCGGGCCGATCATGAGGCACGATTTCAACTGTGCCGGGTCACACCCAACTACAGTGAAGGCGGCTATTTGAGCCGGGTCGTGGCCTGCGTTGGGCGGGCTTTTTCATGCGGAGAACTTTACTTCAGGTTAGAATCTTTTTTACGGGATGGCGTGAGTTTGGAGGGGAATCTATCGGATTATTAAGCGGCAACGCTGGCCGGCAAACGCGCGGACTTTGAAACAACTTGTCCGAACACTCGTCCGGGCTAGCTTTCGGTTATGCCCAAAGCTCCGAGCAAGGAAACCAATTCAGCGCCTTTTCCATTCGTCAGGCAATTTACCGCCCCGCCATTTTTTGTCGATCTCGAGGATGCCCGGCAGAAGAGCCGGCTGTTGTTGGATGCCGTGCAGCACGCCGGACACCAGGAAAAAAAGCACCGGCAAACCGGACGGACGTAAAGAAACCAAGGGGCAGGGCGACCACGCCGAAAAAACGGCAAGACGGGTTTGGCGCGTGTTTGCCCGCCGGAAACTGCCGCATCTCACGCGCGCAACACGGCGAGGGCTTCGCGCCAGGCCTGGCGGGTGCCGAGTTCGAATTCGGCCCGCCGGCCAAAAGCCAGCCGGTTGAGCGACAAGGCAAACCCGACGCACGCCCAGACAGTGAGCGCCATCGAGTGGAGAAAATGCCACGGAGCCGGCACTGTCGTAAAACGGACATGCAACGCGGGCCAGCCAAACGAAAGCAGGGCGTAGAAGCACGAGCCGAAAATAATTGTGGCGATGACGGCGCGGGCGTCGATGTTGCGGAAGAGCAGGCCGATGATGAACGCGGCGAGAATCGGCATCGTGAACAATCCGATCAGCTTTTGAATGAGCCCCATGATGCTCGTGGAGCCTTCGTAAGCCGGCACAAGGCAGACGGACAGCACGGCAAAGCCGATCTGCAGCCAGGTGCTCAGTCGCGGGACATTGGGCTTGGCATTGATATAGCGCTGGTGTATGTCGCAGACGTAGAGCGAGGCGGAGGAATTGAGGGTGGCGTTGTAGCTCGACATCACGGCGCCGAACATCGCGGCGGCAAAAGCGCCGACCAGCCACGGCGGCAGCAACTGGCCGACGATATGGCCGTACGCCTTGTCGCCAAGGTATCCGTAGAGTTTGTAGGAGCAGATGCCGGGAATGACCACAATCGGCGGAATGATCAGCAGGCGGATGACCATCGCGGCATAGACGCCTTTCTGCGCCTCCTTGATCGAAGGTGCTGCGAGTGCGCGTTGAGTGATGGTCTGGTTTGTACTCCAGTAGTAGAGTTGGGAAAAAATCATGCCGGTCAGAAGCGTCGGCCAAGGAATGGGCGAATCGGGTCCGCCAAGGAGCGTGAGTCGCTCGGCGGGAATGCCGGAAAAATCCCAGTGGATGGCGTTGAGGGCGAGAAAGGCGATGAGCAGAGCCATGCTGAGAACGACCACGCCGTTGTAGGTGTCGGAGATCGCGACGGCCCGCAGCCCGCCGAGAATCGCGTACGCCGCGCCAATCGTGGCCGTGCAACTGGCGATGGCGACGAGCGGCACGTCGAGCTTGAACATGGTTTTGATCACCAGCGAACTGGTGTAGAGCATGATCGGCAGGAAAATCAGGACGTCACCAAGCAGGAAGATCGAAGCGACGGTGGCGCGGATGTGTTTGTTGTCGTAGCGGCGCTCGAGCAGCTCTGTGACGGTCGTGCACTTGTATTTGTAGTAGATCGGGACAAAAATTTTCGCGAGGAGGATGAGCCCGACGACGGCGGAAAGCTCCCACAGCACGAGCAGCAACATCTGGCCGCCGTTCATGCCGACGAGCGTATCGGTGTTCAGGTTGGTGAGTGTGATCGACCCGGCGATAAAGACCCAAGTGAGGCCGCTGTTGGCGAGAAAATATTCCTTGGTGTCGTCGGTCGCCCGCACGGCCTTGCGGCAATGCCGCCAGGTGATGAAGGCGACGAGTGAGTTCAGACCGAGAAAAATGGCGAGTTGGACAATGGCGGCGTTGGTCATGATGGGGTAGGGAGAAACTGCGTATACGGTGGGCAGGACAATTCCTCTGTCGCAAGCGGGAAGCAGTGACATGCTCAACTTAACAGTCCGAACCGACGACATAACCGTTCTAGCGGGAGTTGCTATGATTGATCAGCCGAATTTTCTCCGTCAGCTCGTGACAGGCGGCTCTGCTAGGATGAAAAAAACAATTTCGGCTTGACGGTATCCTTGTCAGACAACACTACCTTTATATAACAAGGTAGCTTCCTCAAAGACACTTCATGAGTATCAACGAAAAATTCTCCTCCATCCGCAAAGGATTGCTGGAATTCCTCGTGCTGAAAATCATCTCCGCGGATCACGTCTACGCCGCGGATATCCTGAAGGAATTGAATGCCACGGAATTTGCGACGCAGGAAGGAACACTCTATCCGCTGCTGAGCAAACTGCGGCGCGAGGAGCTGGTGGACTACGAGTGGAAAGAGTCGGAGGCCGGGCCACCCCGGAAATATTACAAGCTCACGGGCAAAGGCCGGGAGCAACTGCGGGAAACTTTGGATTATTGGCAGAAGATCAGCGGCACGGTGAAAAACCTGGGCCAGAAATAAGCAGCGGAAACCTTCATCACACCCATCCCATGAACCGAGTCATCACAATCAACCTGAACGGCAATGCCTACCAGCTCGAAGAAAGCGGTTACGAAGCCTTGCGAGCCTACCTCGACAACGCCGCGCGCCGACTGGAGGGCAATCCCGACAAGGACGAGATCATCGATGATATCGAGCAGGCCATTGCGGATAAATTCCGCGCCTTGCTGGGCGCGAACAAAACCGTTGTGGTCACGAAAGAAGTGACCGGCGTGATTGCCGAAATGGGGCCGGTGGAAGATGCCACAACGGCAGGTCAACCCGCCAATGAGTCAGGGCAACAGGCCGGCGGCAATCAGCCGAAAACCGCCGCAACGGACACGGGCGCGGAAAGCGACCCGACGGCGGTCCGGCGGTTGTATCGCATTTATCCCGAGGGTGCCATGCTCAGCGGTGTTTGCAACGGACTCGCCGCGTACTTCAACGTTGATGTTACCTTCTTCCGAATCGGCTTTGTCATCTTAGCCTTCTGTTGGGGGTTTGGCCTTCTTTTGTATCCTCTGCTGGTGTTGCTGATTCCTCTGGCAAAAACTCGAGCGGAAAAATCAGCGGCCGGCGCCGCAGCATCTGCTACCGCGCAGGAATTCATCCGTCGCGCCAAGGCCGGTTACTACGAGGGCATGAAAACGTTTCACGACAAACAGGCGCATCGTGAATGGAAGCGGAAATTCAAGCAGGAGATGCGCGGTTGGAAACATGGCTTCCAGCGGGAAATGCACGAGAACGCGCAGCAGTGGCAGCAGAACTGGTCGCAACATTGGGCCGCCCAGCACCCACGGACGTGGATCGGGATGGGGTTCACCTTGGAAATCCTAAAATGGGTCAAGCTGCTGTTGCTGGTCTTAGCAAGCTACGCGGTCTTCTCGCTGATACAACACGGCAGCGTCTTCGGCTTGTTGTTGCCCGCAGGCATACCGGTTTGGATCGGAGTCATCATTTTGATCGTCATCTACAAATTCGTTACCTGGCCGATTAAGGCGCTGAAATACGGGTACTATGCCCAAGGCTTTCCACCCTGTGGATATCGCGGCCCGTGGTTTGCCGGTCCGTTCACGGGCTTGGTCTGGCTTGGGTTCTTGGTCGCACTCGTCTGGCTGGCCAACCACTTCAGTCCCGAATTCCACAATGCGCTAAAACAAGTCCCGCCGTTGTTGCATCAGGCCATTGATGACGTGCAACGCTGGCTGGAACCGTCCTGACCATTGCTTGCGGTCACTCGACCGCGAATTTGAAGTAGTCGTGATAGAGCACGATTTTGAAATCAGCGGTATCCTTGACATAAAACCGCACGTCATACGGACCGGTCGCCAGGGCGATGGCGAAGGTGGCGTCGTAATGTCCGTCTTTTTCCGTCGTGATCGTGAGAAAATCAAAATACCGCTCAGTCTCCATTCCTGGAACCACATCGACCAGACGATCATTGCCGGCGAGTTTCGGGTTTCCATTCAGCGTGAGGATATAGCGGTGTTTCGGAGCGAGTCCGGCCAGGGAAACACGCACAATGAATCCACCGCGAAATTTATCATGAAACTCGAGTCTGCCCAAAGCGCCCGGCACGGTTTTGCCCCATCCGGGCGGCGCGATCAATTGGATGGGCGGGGCAAACGGGGCCGGCTGCGCGAGGTCGGTCTGGTAAGCCGCGAGCAATCCGGCTTGTCCGGAATCTTTGGGCACCGGGTTCGCAGCCGCGGAGTCGAGCACGGCGAACTGTCCCTTGGCATAGACAATGATGTCGCTGGCGAACAAGACGGGGCAGAACAGCAAAGCGGCAAGCAGCGGAAGGAATTTCATATGCGGATTGAAGGTAGGCAAAGAGAATGAGGGCAAGACCGGAAGATCCATCCGAGACAGGGGCTATTTAAAGTCAAGGTCCCTTGAATCCCAGTCTTGTCACGCTGCCTTCAATCCCTATTGCTCGCTCCTTTCATTCACCGTTCACGTCTCTTCATTTCTTCCATGCCCACCCGTCCCTCAATTGTCACCAGCCTCCTTTTAACCGCCCTGGCTTTGTCTTTTTCCGCCTGCAGCAAGCAGACGGCGGCCGACAAACCGGCTGAGAAAACCCCGGCGGCGGCTCTCGCTGCTTCGGCCAAACCGGCTGATTCCGCACCGGCGGCGGCACCGGGTTTCGAATCGTTTGAGCAAAAGGTTAGTTATGGCATCGGCTACAATATCGGTACCGGTCTGGCCCGCGAAAAGGCGGTGACCGTTGATCAGGGGGCGATCCGAACCGGCCTCGCGGACGGTCTTTCCGGCGCCAAAACCCGCATTCCCGAGGCGGATATCAAGGCCGCCTTTGTCGCCGTGCAACAGAAGGTCGCCGCTGCTGCGGCGGCGGCAGGCGAAAAGCAAAAGACAGCGGGGGCCGAGTTTCTCGCCAAAAACAAGACCCGCCCCGGGGTGAAAGTCACGGCTTCCGGTCTGCAATACGAGGTGATCACGAGTGGAACCGGCGCAAAGCCGAAGGCAACCGACACGGTGCAGGTGCACTATCATGGCACGTTGATCGACGGCACGGTTTTCGACAGCTCGGTGGAGCGGAAGCAGCCCGCCGAATTTCCGGTCAACGGCGTGATCCAAGGCTGGATTGAAGCGCTGCAATTGATGTCGGTCGGCGACAAATGGAAACTCTACATCCCGGCGGAACTTGGCTATGGCGCGAACGCCCGGCCCAATATCCCGGCCAATTCCGTCCTGATTTTCGAAGTCTCCCTGCTCGCCATCAAGTGACCGCGCCATGACGGGCGGGCTTCAGTCCTTCAAGCCGTTTCCCGAGCTCAGTCTGACGCCTGTCAACTGAGCTTTTTCTTGAAGAACGCGATTGTGCGATCCCACGACAGTTCGGCGGCCGCCTTGTCGTAGCGCGGTGTGGTGTCGTTGTGGAAACCGTGGTTCACCCCGGGATAAATATACGCTTCATAGTCGATCTTGGCTTCCTTGAGTGCTTTCTCGTAGGCGGGCCAGCCGGCGTTCACCCGGCTGTCGAGTTCGGCATAATGCAGCAGGAGTGAGCCCTTGATTTTGGCGGCGTTCTCGGCCGAGGGCTGGCCGCCGTAGTAGGGAGCCGCCGCCTTTACGATTTCCGGCAGCCGCCAGGCCAGTGTGTTCGCGATGCCGCCACCGAAGCAAAATCCGGTGACGCCGATTGAGCCGTTGCAATCGGGGTGGGCATGCAAAAATCTGGCGGCGGCGACGAAATCCTCGGTGATCTTTTTTCCGTCCAGTTTTTGCTGCAGCGCCCGGCCCTCATCGTCATTGCCCGGATAGCCGCCGACCGGATAGAGCGCATCCGGCGCGAAGGCCACGAAACCCGCCAGCGCCACCCGGCGGGCCACATCCTCGATGTAGGGATTGAGTCCGCGGTTTTCGTGCACCACCAAAACACCCGGCAAACGACCGCCGGCGGCCTTGGCCGGCTTGGCAAAAAGCCCGCGCATCTCCCCGCTGCCCTCGGGCGACGGGTATTTCAGATAGTCGGTATGAACCCGGGGATCGTCCTTCGGCACCTGGGCGGCGAAGGAGTATTGCGGGCTCAGCATTTCGAGCAAAGCGACAGCGGTCAGTCCGCCGACGGCAAACTTTGCAGCACGATCAATAAACGCGCGGCGGTCAATCTGGCCGTGGGCATAGTAGTCGTACAGGTCGAGCAACTCCTGATCAAATTCCTGGGCGGTTCGGCGGTTCATGGCTGGTTCTTGTTTGGGGTGGATAGGGGATAGAGACCGCTCAAACAATGCCGCTTTTGTCCGAATGCAAATCTGCGCCACGACCGCAGCCACCTTGAGATGATTGACGCCGCGTTGCCCGTCGCGTATTTTTTGTTCAGATGACCGACCCCAATAAACCTGACGGCATTCCGGTTAATCCGCACGAGCAGATGCTCAGGCTGGTCGCCCGCGGTTTTCACAAGGAGCTGGTCAACTACGGCATCAAGGAGCCGGAAATCGTGACCGTCGCCACCCATTTGCTGGACAATGTCGTCCTGAAAAGTCCGCCGAGCAGCAAACAGGTGGAGAAATACAACCAGCTTTTCACCATCAAGGATGTTCACAATCAGTGGGCCGATGCCAAACAGCACAGCCTGCAGGAGGTCAGACTAACCCCGCTGCAAACGGACCAAACCGGTCAGATTGCCGTCTGGCTGGAAAATCCAAAGATTAATTCCAGTTTTTTCCCGCGATTTCCGGAGCCGGCGGTTGAACTGAACAAGTACTTCAGGTCGCCCGGTCGGGAGTATTTCGCCATCTGGTACCGGCAGAATTTCGTGGGCTTCATCGGGGCAGAGAACATGGATCTTGGCTCCGGAAAACTGGAAATGAAGAAGCTCGTCGGCGATCCCGCTATGCAAGGCAAGGGCATCGGCAAACGCGCGACCTTTCTGTTCCTTTATCACATGTTTGTCGTCCAAAAGTTCTATAAAGTTTATCTGCACACCTTGGAAATCAACATCCGCAATCTGAACCTGAACGGAAATTTGGGCTTCAGCTTGGAAGGGGTTTTCTTCGACGACGTGATGATCGAAGGCGTCCGGCAGGACGTTGTCCGCATGGCATTGACCGAGCCGGCTTGGCGGAAGCTGTTTAATTGATCTGGCTGGGATAGCCTAAGATTCAGTGCCCCGGTCAAACACTCCCCAAAACAACGCACAATGTACATTATGTCTAATATCAAAAGTCAGATTGACCTGGATTTTCTCCTGCTGGCTGCATCAGTCCACAGGAGTCGTTGGGAACGTTTTTCTGCTGAGACTTTCTCTTTCTGTGGGGCTGCGCTTCCTCTTTACCTGCCGCGACAGCCACCCTACCTTGAACATACAAATGAAGTACGCTCTTCGTCAGTTGGCAACAAATCCGGGTTTCACCGTTGTTGCCCTCGTGACGCTGGCTCTCGGGATTGGCGTGAACACGACGGCGTTCACGGTCCTGAACCGGCTGATGCTACAATCGCTCCCGTTTCACGACCCGGCCTCGCTCGTGCAGGTTTGGTCGACAGAATCCCGCAACGAAAACGCCCCGATCGCCCCGGCGGACTATTTTGACCTGCGGGACCAGAGCACGGTCTTTGTAGACATCGCAGCGTACCAGCCTTGGGTCTCGATGAGTTACGCCGAAGCCGGAAAAGCGCCCGTTCAGCTCGGCGCCTTGTACATGACCGCGAATTTCTTCTCGGTTCTCGGCGTGCAACCGGAGCTGGGGCGCCTGCCGAACGAGGAGGAAACCAAAACCATGGCGTTCGTCACCCTCATCAGCGATGCATTCTGGCGTTCACACTTTGGGGCGGATCCGCATGTTCTCGGGCGGACCATTCGCGTGAACAGCCGGCCCAGCACGGTGATCGGCGTCATGCCTCCTTCCCTCGACGATCCCGCGCTGTTTAACAGCCGTCCCGCGTTCTTTTACCTGGATCCGGCCACCCATAGCCGCACCGTCCGAAACGCCGGCTGGGAGGCTGTCCTGGCGCGATTGAAACCGGGCGTGTCAATCACGCAGGCGCAAGAGGAGTTAAATGTCGTCGCCCGGCGCCTCGCCCACGATTATCCCCAGACCAACAAGAACCGCGGTTTTTCCCTGATCCCCTACCCGAGAAACCAGCTCGGAAATGACGGCGAACAGCTCACATGGATGACGCTCGCGCTCTCGGGTCTTGTCCTGCTGATCGCATGCATCAACCTGGCCAATCTGCAGCTTGTCCGCACCACCCGGCGCGCCCCGGAGATCGCGATCCGCCTGGCGCTGGGATGCCCGCGGTGGCGGTTGATCGGCATGCTGCTGATGGAGAGCGTACTGGTCTCCACGTTGGGAGGAGCGCTTGGCATCGCGGCCGCCACGTCGAGCAACGGCTTTGTCGCGCGCTTTTTCGCGATGGACATGCCCCTGAATTGGCGGGTCGTTGCCTTCACCTTTCTCGTCGCACTTTTCGCAGGCGCGTTGTTCGGCACCTTCCCCGCCTGGATGGCTACCCGGATGGACAGCGCTGCGGCGCTGAAGTCGGGCGGGCGTGGTTCGACATCGGACCGTTCGCGCCACTGGTTGCGCCAAATCCTGGTCGTCGTCGAACTTGCGCTGGCCGTGATCCTCCTCGCGGGGGCGGGATTCTTCGTCAGCGGCATTTACCGGCTGACCCATCGCGAGCTGGGCTGGGACCCGACCCATCAGCTCATGGGGGTGATTACATTGGACCAGGACCACTTTGCCGGAGAGCAAAACCGTTCACGCGTGCTGGCGTTTTCGGATCAGGCGCTGGAGGCGTTGAGGGCGCTTCCCGGGGTCCAAGCCGCGTCGATTTCCAGCGGCTCGCCGTCCTGGGGCACCCGCATGGAGGCGTTCCGCGTTGACGGCCAGGCACCGGTCGAGAAAGGTCAGGAGCCGCGTGCCGGGTATTTCTGCGTCAGCCCCGGATGGTTCCAAGTTTATGGCATGCACCTCATCGAAGGGAGGGAGTTCGCGGAGACAGACCGGGTTGACTCCGCTCCTGTCGCGATCGTCAGCGAGTCGATGGCCCGGAAGTTTTGGCCGGGGGAATCGGCCTTGGGCAAGCAGATCGCCGGACCGAATCCGGCAAGCGGCAAATGGGCCGAGGTCGTCGGCGTCATGAGGGACTTCAAGGGGGGCGCCGAATTCTACAACCCGAGCATGAGCAACCTCAGGTTCCTCCGTCCCTGGTCGCAGGATAGCAGCCAGGGCGTTGTGTTCTGCGTGCGGACTGCGGGGCCCCCGGATCTTTTGAAGGAGCCGGTGCGCAAGACGATCGGACGGCTTTTGCCTGACCTTGCGTTCGGGTATCTCGCAACAAGCGATGAGGACACGGCGCAGACATATTCCTATTTCACCTTTCTCCGGCGCATTCTGGTGCAAATCGCGGGGCTCGGGCTTCTGCTTTCGGCCGTGGGCATTTATGGCGTGGTGGCAAACCTCGCTTCCGAACGAACCAAGGAGATCGGCATCCGCGTAGCGCTGGGAGCGCAGCCGCGTGGTCTGGTTTGGTTATTCGTCCAGAACGGTATCATGCTCGCCAGCATCGGCGCGTTGATCGGCCTCTGCCTTTCTTTCGTGCTGGTCACGATGTTGTCGCGCCTGCTTCCCGCGCTGCCCGGCAGGGATCCCGGCTTTGTGGTATGCGCCGCGCTGCTGCTGGTGGCGGTGGCTCTTTTCGCGTGCTGGCTGCCGGCGCGCAGAACCACGAAAATCAGCCCGATGGTGGCCTTGCGCGCGGAGTAGGCGGGACAATTTAGAGAGGCTTGCGGTTTGCACCCGTTGTGCCCACGGAGCACCCTTTTCACAGCACTCACCCAGCGGGGTTCTTTGCGGCTAGGAATACGGCTTCAAGCTCGGGAATTCCAAACCGAAATCACCGGATTTTCTGGCGAATGATGTTCGTATTCGAGAATACTGATCGAGGCGGTATCCAAGGCGAAATGCCCTCGTCTTTACCGGCGAGCTTACCAGAACAAGCCGCAAATGGCATGACGTTCATTTTGTCAAAAAAGCCAACCGGCTCTTCCCAGATAACTGATAATCCTCCGAAGGCAGGGTAAACACGGCCGGCGCCACGTCCCCACTGCTGATGAAGCTTGCTGCCGGGATATCAGCCGCCGACTTTTACGACTTCGTGTTTCCCGGCTTTCTGAAAATCCGATTTGGTGAGGCTCACGAACACTGCCGACTCCTCGTAATTAATGCGCATGATCTTGTCGGGCGTGATCAGGATTTCTTTGCCGGCATGCCATTGCCCGGTCTCAACCACAAGTTCGGCAATGCCCCAGCTCTTGTCGTCGACCATAAAGCCACTGACCTTGCCCATCTCGCCGTCGGCGGCGTGGATGGCGTAACCCATCACCGCCTTCATGCTCTGAAGATGTTTGTCGTCCTGATCCTGGGGTTGCTGAGGTGTCCCCGCTTCGTCTTGTGCTGGCGCCATCACTGCTGGAAAGCCTTCAATTCCCCCCAATCCGCCACCGTTCCAGTAAGCCGGCCATCCGTAGTAAAGGTAATAATCGAGCTCGTATTGCCGGGACACTGGTTTGTGCATCTCAATCGCCGGACTGTCTTCAATCTGTTTTCTCGACAGATTTATCGTCAAACTCCTCTCATTTCGGTTCACCTTGCCAACGGCATGAGGAGGCGAGAGCAGCACCTGACGTCCGCTCAACCATGATCCTGTGTCCGCAAACACATAGCGAACAGACCAGCTTTTGTGATTGAAGTAGAAGTCCTTCACATGGCCGATGGCGCCATCTTTGGCGAAGAGCCTGTTGCCGTAGATTTCTTTGATGTTGATAAGCATTGATAGGTCTCAGCGCCAAACGGTTTTAGCAAACCTCTGACTGGTGAGGTGTGAAGGCCCAAGAGTATGCCCTTCGATGACGGATCGCCATGGGGTGAAACCCTGCGCCGATTTCATCGCAGAACACACGGCTTGCCTGCCCCAGGTCCCAGAACCTGTCGGAGATCCAGAACTGGAAGTTGAGCGCGCGCCATCGGTCAAAAGCACCGATGACCCCTGGACCCCTATCAACTTTCAACGTTGAATGTTCCGAATTCGGCGTTGGACGTTAATCCGTAGCTTCCCTCTTCCCGTGTCTTCGGTGTGTTTCTTGGTTACCGAGCGTTGGACGCGGCGAGCCGCTCCGTCTTCAGTTCGGGGCGGCCGCAATGCCGCACCATCATCTCGAGCATGCTCCGGGGAGAAAACGGCTTTGTCAGGAAATCGTTCATGCCGGCGACACGACATTGCTCACGCTTGGTTTCATCCGCCTTGTCTCCTGTCATGGCAATCACCGGCACCCGGTCAAAGCCCGCCGCGCGAATGGCCCTGGTTGCCGCAAGGCCATCCATGCCCGGCATCCGCATGTCCATAAACACCAGGTCAAACCCGTCGGGAGTTGCATTCAAAATTGCCAGAGCCTCGGGGCCGCTGCGGGCCAGTTTCACGGCGCAACCGGCATCGGTGAGAACCGCTTCGGCCACCAGATGATTGATTTCATTGTCGTCGGTCACCAGCACACGACACCCCCGTACCATCCGGCAGAGCTGGACGTGGCGCGATTCGTCCTTTCCGCTTTCCTGCCGGATATCGGTCGCGACGGCCACGTTTTTAACCCGGGGAAACGTGAGACGAAATTCCGTGCCCTTTCCCGGGGTGCTCGTGACGACGATTTCACCTTGATGGGCCACGACGAACTCGCGGACAATGGACAGGCCCAATCCCGTGCTGGCCTCGCCGGCCGTGCCTTTCCGCGAGGCTTTGGAGTAGCGATCAAAAATAGTAGCGATCAGATCCGGCGGGATGCCCACTCCCGTGTCCGCGACCCTCAACGTGATTTTGTCCGTCGAGGCCGGCTCAAGCGTCAGATGAACCTTGCCGCCTTCATCGGTAAATTTCAGGGCATTGCTGATCAGGTTGTTGAAGACACGCGCCAAGGATTCCGCATGACCGGCAATGGGCATCCCGCCGCTCCTGTCGGTTACGATTATTTCCTGGCGTTTGCGCGCCGCCAAACCGTGGAAAATGGCCACACTGCTGGCCGCGAGCGGTCCCAATTCGAGTGGTTTCAATTCAAGCGCCAATTGTCCCGCCTGCTGTTTGGAAAGCGACAGGATATCCTCGACCAGGGACAATAACATCTGGCCGGACTGCTTGATCTGCGTGATATTTTCCAATTCCGACGCGCTGCGATTCTGCGCCTTGGCCAGCAGGTCGGCAAAACCCATGATGCCGGAGAGCGGCGCGCGCATGTCATGCGACAGGGTGGCGAGAATGTCCCTTTGATACTGGAGATTGGCGCGGTGCTCCGCCAGGGAATCGCGCAATCGCGAATTTAAATGCGCCTTCTCGATATGGGCCGTTATGCGCGCAATCATCTCCTCCTTGATGAAAGGCTTGCTCAGGCAATCGGTTGCTCCCGCGTGAAACGCCTCCAGCCGCAGTTCCTGATCTGCGCTGGTGAAGAAAATAATGGGGAGATGAATCAAGCCGAGGTCGCGGCGAACCCGCCGGCAGAGTTCCGGCCCGGTCATCACCGGCATTTCAATGTCGGTGATCAACAGGTCGATTGAAGACAGGCGGTTGCAGAGGATGGTAAACCCCTCCAGTCCGTCGGCGGCTTCGATGACGGTCACCCCCACCCCGCGCAACGCCGTGCCCACGATATGGCGGATGGTGCGGCTGTCATCGACCAGCAAGACCTGCACGCCCCGCAATTGATCATCAGGGTTGATCGTCTTTTTCACCAGCGCGGCGAGGCTGCCCGGCTCGAACTTTTTCGACACAAAGTCGATCGCACCCAGTTCGAACCCGCGACGGCGGTCCGCCACGGTGTCGGATGCCGTTAAAAATATGATGGGGACGCGGCCCCCGTCGTGTCCGACAAATATCGTGGCGAAATCCTCGTGGTAAAGACGCTCACAGGTGGCGAATCCATCCAGCTCGGGCATCTCAATATCGAGGGTGATGAGCGCCGGGACAAACCCCTCCCGGATGATTTCCAATGCCTCAAGGCCGTTCTGCGCTTCCCGATAATCATACGCCGGGCCCAACTCATGACGGATGAGCCCGCGCATCGCCTTGCTGTCGTCAACGATTAGGATTTTGCACATGAAAACATGAGGCTTCGGTCGTAGAAAGCCCCGGAATCAAAGTCGGCACGGGCACCATCAAACTTGAGGCCTAATCGCAGCCGCAACCAAGCCGGAAGCGGTAAATGTCACCAGGCGCGCGGCAAAAGCACCGATAAATCCTGAAAAAATCTTCAACTCCGCACGCCCAATCTTGCACGTCCAAACCTGGCTCTGGGCGTTGAATGTTAAACGCCGGACGTTGAGCGTCGGTTCGATCCTTCATACTTCCTCCCTCATACCTCGTTCCCTTCCCTATTCTCGGATCAGTTCGTATCCCGCACCGGCGTTCAAGACATAGGATCCGAGCGGGACGGCGGATGTCGTGGTGAGTAGAAAGGAACGGGGCGCGACTTGCCGGACGTAGGCGGCCACACGCTGGTCGCCAAAACGGATCGCCGCAGGGATGCTCCCCTTGAGTTTTATCCGGCGCCGGCCGTCGGTCAGGGTTTGCGCGGCGGCCAGTTCCATCGCCGGTTTGTCGGCCGGTTCCGGACCGACGTAGAGGAGAACGATACCGGGCCCGTGTGCCACCGGCCTGGAATCTTTTCCGTCGAATTCAAGATACGGGATCGTTTTCTTCTCCTTGTCTTTTCCCTTGCTGCTTTCTTCCGAAACCTCGCTTCCCGCAATCCCCTTGAGCTCACGCATCGTGGCGGCGGCTTCTTCGTCTTCGTCGGCTTTCGGGGCCGGTTCAGCGACGACATGCCCGTGGTTCGCCGGCAGAGATAGCCAGCCGCCATTGCCGAGCAGGTAGGCACCGTCGGCTTTCGGCAGCGCCGGCAATCCGCTTTCCCCGGACGAATTGGGTTCCGCGCTCTCGGTGGGGACGGAGAGAAATACGTCCGCCGGAAACTCCAGCGTCCAATGCGGTTCGCCTGCGATCGTGCCCGTGAGCGTGTTTCCGGTCAGCGCCAGATGCAAGGTGGCGCTTCCGCGCGTCACGAAAAAGGGAATGTTGAACCCGAAGTTCGTGTCCTGCACCCCGCGCTCGGTGGCGTTGAGGACGATCGAGTCGCCGGCCGGATCCCACGTGCCGAGGAATTCCCGGAAAACATTCAACCGGTTCAGCGAGCGGAAACGCGCGGTGATCACACCCGCCGGCCGGTCGATGCGGGTAAACTCAAGCCGGGTGTTGAAGACATAACCGTGATCTTCGCGCATGATCCCGTCGTAGACGATGCCGTTACGCATGACGCCGTCGAGCCGGTGGACCCTTTCGCTGCGGCTCGCCTCCAGACGCTGCAGATCCGCGGCGCTGGCCACGGCGAGCCGATACGTGAATCGTTCGTCTCCGCCGACGAGTGAGCCTTGCTCGACACCAAGCCGGAGATTCAGTTCGCCCGGATCGCGCAGGACCGACCCAGTCGGTGCGTCTTCGATCGCATCACCGGGCACGGCCTGAAGGCGGATCGGCGCACCGCTGGAACGACGGGCGTTGGCCACGATCGTGCCGTGCAACGATCGCTTCCACGCGCGGACCGGCGATTCAAGGGTCGCCTCAGTCGATTCGCTCCCTTGCGGGCGCTGACCAAAGCGCAAAAAGACCGGCTCGGTTGCGCCCGAAGTCCGGGAAGTCGCGCTGCCGAGATAGAGCAGGCCCGGCTCCGTGGCCGCCACCGCCCGCTCAAATTCCGCCTCCAACCTGGCATGGACCGTCGCCACCTGCTCCGGCGTGACGGGTTGGAAACGGTACTGAAAAAATCGGTTTTGTTCCGTCAGTTCCCCCCGCGAATCCACGCGCAGGGCCAACTGCCAGACTTGGGTGGCCTCCACGAACGGTCCGGCATTGCGAGTGGCCTGGTTGGCGAGCGAGGTGAGGTTCAGCACCGGATTCGCGAATGATTCGTCCGCACTCCATGTGCCTTGGAACGGCCGCACGGTGTGCCAACTGTTGTCATTGCGCAGAACGGCCTTCACCTCGTTCTCGGGCGAGATCGCGACGATTTCCAGGTAGAGTGCTGTTTCATGGTGGGTCCCGGCCTCCACGGCTGTGCCGCGGAAAACCCGACCCGGTGCAATCTGCTCCAGGAACGTCTTGCGACGATCCGCCGCCAGCGCTGAAGCGCGATTCCGGCTGATACCGGCCACGCGACCGGCGAAAGCCTCGAAGTCGGTGACGAGCGCGTGCAAACGGGTTTCGTCGTCAGCTTCACCGGCCACATAGGAAGTCCTGCCAAAGGTGGACCGTGCCTCCCCTTTCGCTCCACTTCCCTCGAAGCCACCGGAGACAAGCGCAAAAACCCACGCGCCATTCTCGCGATGGGCTTTGACGACCCCGTTGAAGGCCAGGGCAGTGCCCGCCGGTAAAGTCACCCGGAGGATGACTGCCTGATACGGATCTGCAGGAAATGGTGCGGCTCCTTGAAAATCCGGCTGGGTTGAAGCTCCCGGGGTGGACAGCAATCGCCGCGCCTCGGCGGCTGCCGCCGGATCGAGCCGGAGCGTCTGTTGCATATAGTCCGCCGTGTCGGTTTTCGAGTAGAGCGGCTCGATGGTTTTAGCTGACGCCACGACCATTATTTTTCGGCCGGCCCCGTCTTGAGACAGGGTTTCCATCTTCACCACTGAAAATCGAATCCGCTCGCCGCCTACGGTCCGGCTCAGAAAGGCGGCTACCGCTTCCGGCCCGACCGTTTGCCCCTGACGCCACCAGACCAGCAAGCCCGCACAGACCAAGGCCACGATGACAAGGCTGGTGACGATCGCGCGTTGGGAGCGAGGAACAGGTGTCGTGGGTTGCATGGCGAAGCGTTGGTGAATAAGAACCGTACGAGAACGGTTGAGCAACGTCCAACTCTCAACGCTCAACTTTGAACATTCAGAGATGAATGCTGAGAGTTTTGAGAGTTCGGCGTTCGACGTTTGAGATTCATTCGTCAGTGGACGTTGGGCGTTGAGTGTTGGAAGTTTTTCGAGTGCCCACCTTTTTTTAGGTAAACTCCGAAATGGACGCTGCTGTCTGATTTGTCCAAGATTCGTCCGTCGGGCAATTTCGCTCCTGAAATTACCGATCATCCACGATTCCCATGCAACCCGACTTTGACCTCACGGAGGCACGAAACCTCATTGCTTTTGCCGCCCAGTTGGAAGGGCCGACTCCGCCGTTGGCTCCGCCGCCCATTCCTGCCAATTGGTCGGTGGTTTTCACTTCGCCCGTCATGGGCGTCTTCGACAACAAGTGGCAGCTCTGGAAAAACAGCCTCGCGAACGAATACGCCGTCGTGATCCGCGGCACGGTGGACGAGCCTGGCAGCGTGATTTTGGACCTCATGTCGGTGATGATTCCCGCCAGCGGAACGCTGCCTGTCGGTTCCGTCACCCTGCCGTACAAACTCGCCGAAGATCCCAAGGCCGCCGTGCACCTCGGCTTTGCGCTGGGCTTGGGCATTTTGCTCTACGATTCAACGAACGGCATTCTCGCCAAGCTCAGCGGTCTCCCGCCGGGTTCGAGCATTTTCATCGCCGGGCACAGTCAGGGTGCGTCGATCGCCACTCTCTGCCGCTCGTTTCTCCGGTATTCCCCCATTCTGGCGGCCCAGAATTTTTCCTACAAAACCTATCTCTATGCCCAGGCCAAACCGGGCAACGATCATTACGGCTGGGACTTTGAGCGTGTCACCAGCAACACCGACAGCGGCTATAGCGTGACGAACTCGCAGGATTGGGTGCCACAGGTGCCCCTGACGATTCAAATGCTCAACAGCCTGAACCAGCCCAATCCCCTGGATTTCATCACGAGCAATGTCGTCTTTGAGATGCTCAGTAAAAGCATGGAGGCGATGCATGGTCACATCGCCACCGAGCAGATCAAGAAACACGTGCCACAGTTCGCCATCTTGGAGCAGGTGCTGAAAAACCAAAACTTCCAGGCCGTCGGCGTCGCCCCGGCCTTCGCCCAGATCGAGATCAGGCCCACCTTGAACTTCGTCGTCTGCGGCACGCCCATCATCCTCGCCGGCACCCCCGGAACGAACCCCACCGACCCGAAGGACTTCTTCTGGCAACATCACGCCGCGATGTATTACAACCTGCTCGGCACCGTCTTTCCCTGATCACCGAATCCGTTTCACAGAGGGCACCAGAAGAAGAAGGAGAATACAAGGTGCGGGAAGGCTTTCACGCTGATAAGCTGGCGTGGGTTTCAAATCGGAAGCTTGGACCTTGGTACTTTGCTCTGTGACCTCTGTGCTCCTCTTTCTGTCTCTGTGACTCAAAAATCGATGGCTTGTTGACTGGCGCGCCCATCACCCTCGCCGCGCTGCCTCGATTTTGGCGATGTCGATTTTTCTCATTTTCATCATCGCCGCGAAGGCCCGATGGGCCGCGTCGCCGTGTCAGGCTGGCTGGCCTTTCGCGGCGAGGACCGTCTTGACCCGGTCCGGCGTCATCGGCAGCTCAAGCAGGCGGACGCCCGTGGCATCATG
>CAZIQP010000034.1:0-2729 GCA_964541315.1 uncultured Opitutaceae bacterium | reverse complement strand
TGACCCGGTCCGGCGTCATCGGCAGCTCAAGCAGGCGGACGCCCGTGGCATCATGGACGGCATTGGCGATCACGGCGCCCGTCAGGATGATCGCGGGTTCACCGCCTCCTTGCGGCGGTGAGTCGTCCGCCTCGAGGATCACGGTTTCAATCTTTGGCAGCCACGAGAAGCGCGGCAGAGCGTAGGAGTCGAAGTTCGTCTCGCGAATCGCTCCGGCCTCGAAATGAATTTCCTCGGACAACGCGTAGCCCAGGCCCATCGTGATGCCGCCTTCCATCTGGATCTTAGCGCCGGCGGGATTGATCACGAGGCCCATCTCCTGCACCCAGAGCACACGTTTCACGGTAATTTTTCCCGTCGTGATCTCCACTCCCACCTCCGCAATGGCCGCCACATAGCTGCCGGCATCAGTACCGCAGGCGACACCGATGCCCCGACCGCTGGAGCCTTTCGCCGGTTCCCAGCCCCACTGTTTGGCCGCGGCCTTCAGCACCCGGGCGAGCCGGTCATCCTTAAGCTGCCGGAGGCGAAACTCAATCGGGTCAACCCCGGCCAGCGTGGCGAGCTGGTCGATATGGCACTCGCGGGCGAAGGCGTTGTTGCTTGAGCCGGGCGCGCGCCACGCCCCCACCGGGAAAGGATGAAAGCCGGGCGGCCCCATGAAACTTCCCACGGACCGGGTCCGGTGATGCGCGATATCGTAGAGATGCTCCGACGCGCGGTCCCCGGCGAAACGCACCTCGTAGTCCCAGAACGCAATCCGCCCCGCCCGGTCGAGCCCAGACTGGATTTTCACCATGGACGCCGGCCGGAAGGTGTCGTTGAAAAATTCTTCCTCGCGGGTCCACATGACCTGCACCGGACGCCCGGTTGCCTTGGACAAGCGCGCGGCTTCAACCGCCTGCAGATTGAAGGACTTGCCGCCAAAACCGCCGCCGACAAACGGTGTGATGACGCGCACGTTGGGAATCGGCAGGCCCAGCGCCCGGGCGATTTCTTCCCGCGCGCCAAAGGGATTTTGCGTGGACGCCCAGACGGTCGCCTTTTCTCCTTCCATATGCGCCAGCGCGGTGTGGGTTTCCATCGCGGCATGGGCGACATAGGCGCCGAGATAAGTCTGATCCAGCCGCTGCACCGCCAGCGCCCGGCCTGCGTCGAGGTCCCCGCCGTGGGCGACAACCTTGGACTCGAGTTTTGCCTGACTCAGGTGTTCGTAGATTGTCTTGTCGTTCAGTTTGGAAGGAGACGGCTCGAACTCGGCCTTGAGTTTTTCGAGCGCGTCTTCCGCGACATCGGGGAACTGGTGCAGAACCGCCACCAGATCGGGTTGCTGCACGAGCACAATCCCGGCGATCGCCCGGGCGGCCGACGTGTCAACCTGCTTGAGCTTGGCCCCCTGCGCCGGCGCCCGCAGCACGCGGGCGTAGAGCATGTCGGGCAGACGGATGTCGCCAGCGTATTTCGCCCTGCCCGTCACTTTGTCGAGCGAATCCCGGCGCAGGAGCGGTTTGCCGATGATCTTGAATTGCGCCGGGGTCTTGAGGTCCGGCTTCACCGTCACGTGGCGCTCGATCTTCTTTCCCTGGGTCAGTTGGCCGTAAGTTATTTTCCGCGACAGATCCCGCGAATCGCTCACGACGCCGTGCTGCACCACGAGCTGTGCGACGGGGACGAGCAAGGAGGCAGCCGCCATGTCCAACAGCACGGCCCTCGCTTCTGCCGCCGCCGCCCGCCAGACGTTGCCAAACACCCGCGTGGTCATGGAACCCCAGGTCCCTTGGTCGAAAGGGCACAGATCGGTGTCGCCCATGACCATGTTGACGTCATCGATCGCGACATCAAGGTCCTCGGCGAGCATCTGGGGCAATGAGGTGACCGGCCCCTGCCCCATTTCGATTTTCCCGGTGAAGCAGGTGACATGGCCGTTCTCGTCGATGTGCAGGAACGCATTGAAATCTCCCTCCGCCTTCGGGCGAACCGTGACCGGATGCGCCGCCTCGGACTCCTCGGCTCCGGCGGTCTGGCCCAGCACCACCCACACCACCAGGCCCGCTCCGATTCGCGTGAGAAACTCGCGCCGGGTAGGGAGATTGAAATCAGCCGGCAGATCGGCCGCGGGCCTGTCGGCTTGGCGGGGAATGTGGCGGATCGTCATGACGCACCTCCTTTTTTCATGACGGATGCGGCGTCCAAAATCGCATCGACGATGCGCCCATGCGCTCCGCATCGGCACAGGTGGTGATCCATCCCTGCGATGACCTGCTCGCGCGTCGGGTCGGGCTGCCGGTGGACAAAATCGCAGGCGGCCAGAATCATGCCGGACGTGCAGAAGCCGCACTGCAGCGCGTCGTGGGCGATGAAGGCCTCCTGGATCGGATGCAGTTTCCCATTTTCCGCGAGGCCCTCGATGGTCACGACGTCCTTGCCCTCGACCGACTTCATCTCGACGGAACAGGATGGCACCGCGCGATGGTCGATGAGGACGGTGCAGGCGCCGCATTGCTGAATGCCGCAGCCGTATTTCGGGCCGGTCAACCCGAGGTCGGTGCGCAACACCCAGAGCAAGGTGCGATCGGGAGCGACGCTCAGCTCCACCGGCTGGCCATTCAGGCGAAAGTTGATTTTATCGGGCATGGGGAGCGTGCGCAGATTTGGATTTCCGGTTCAACCATCGCATGCGGATTCGGAAACGAAAACACCATGCGGCAAAATCGATCAAAAGTCTAACC
>CAZIQP010000033.1:0-30429 GCA_964541315.1 uncultured Opitutaceae bacterium | reverse complement strand
CTACGCTTCCACCGACCTCGCCACCGCACTCTACCGCACCGAGCACTTCAAGGCCGACGGCATCGTGGTCGTCACGGATTTCCGCCAGACCGATCACTTCGAACAGCTTTTCCTCACGGTGAAAAAATGGTTCGCGGCCAAAAACTACCGCCTGCCCGAGCTGCATCATGTGACCTTCGGAGCCGTCACCGACGAAGCCGGCAAGGCCCTGAAGACCCGCGACGGCGGCACGATCAAACTCAAGTCCCTCCTCGACGAAGCCGTTGACCGCGCCTTCACCCTCGTCACCGAAAAAAACCCCGATCTTCCCGAAGACGAACGCCGCGCCATCGCGCAGACCGTCGGTGTCGGGGCCGTGCAATACGCCGATCTTTCCCAGAACCGCAGCAGCAACTACGTTTTCTCCTGGGAAAAAATGCTCGCCCTGGACGGCAACACCGCGCCGTACCTTCTCTACGCCATCGCCCGCATCCGTTCGATCTTCCGCAAGGCCAACGCCACCCCTGGCGACGCCGCCAGCGAGGCCGGTGCGACTGCCCCCGAAACGCCCGCCGAAATTTCCCTCGCCCGCAAGCTGGTGAAATTCCCCGATGCCGTGCGACTCGCGACCGACACCCTGCGCCCGCACCACCTCAGTCTCTACCTCTACGAACTCGCGGGCGATTATAGTACCTTTAACAGTGCCGACAAAGTTTTGGTCGATGATCCGGCCTTGCGTGCCCGTCGGCTCCAGCTCTGTGCCCGCACCTTGCTAATTCTTGAAACCGGGCTGCATCTGCTTGGCCTGCGCACGCTGGAACGCATGTAACTCCCTGCGGCCCGGGTGGCATTTATCAATCGACGGTTAAGAAATCGCCCCTTTCGCCGGTGGCCCAATTAACTCTTGCCCGCAACCCCTTGGCTCGCAACATAGCCCCCATGCCCGCCCTGGAATACTATGTTCGCGGTATCAATGATACGGATGCCCGTGGGCCGTTCACTTTGGAACAGCTCGTTTCGCTGGCCGAAGCCGGACAGCTCACCGCCGAAGCCTACTACTTCGACACCGCCACCGAACAGTGGCTCGCCATCAGCAACAATCCGGAGATGAAACTGGCCATCTGGCCGGAAAAGAAACAACTGAGTTTCAAAGCCGTCGAGTTCCGCCCCATCAATCAATCGGGAGTCGATGACAACCCGATCACCGTCCAGCAGTTTCTTGCCGCTGCCGAGGGCAAGACTGAGGAAACGAAGGGCCGCAAAGATAGCAGCATTCGGATCATGCAGGCTGCCATCTGGGGCACCCGGGCCGCTGCCCTCACCATGTTCATCAGTGCCGCGGCGATGATCTTGCCCAGCGAGAAGATCATCGTGGCCATGGAGTATGAAAAACTGTTTGTCAAACCCCTGGTGATTCTGGGACTGCTCGACGCGCTGCTGGGTATCCTGCTTTTTCTGGGACTGATCAGCCTCTATCCTTTCGTCCGTTTTCGCGCCATGTTTGGCCTGGGCTTTCTTGGCTTCATTTTTTGGACCCAGGGTAATCCCACCGGCATGATCTATCTGGCCACCGGCTGCGCCGGACTGTATTTTTGCACCATCTTCCTGAATTATGTGCCGCTCGGAGTCGCCATGCTGGCGGGTGTTTGCGGCATGGCCGCCCTCACCACCATTTCCTTCGCCTGACCCTTCCGCCGGTTGACCGAGGTCATGCGGATAATTTCTTCAGGGTTTGAGCGCCTCCGTCAGCTTTGGCAGCGCGATATCTGGCTCGCCGCGACCTCCCGGGAACTAACGCTCCGCTCCCGCGTTTATGCGGCACTGCGCGTCCTCTCGATCACTCTTTCCGGTTTACGCGATATCCATGTGGCCATCCGCTCCGCCGCCCTGAGTTACAGCTCTTTGCTAAGCCTGGGACCGATGGTCGCCCTCGTCGTGCTCATCTCCGGTTTAGCGCTGGGCAACAAGGATCCGGCCATTCTTGCCAACGGTCTCCGCCGTGTCATCGAGCTTATCGTCCCGCAGGTTGATCAGATCGACGCCGCTGCGGCCAAGGACAACGCCGAAGCCCGCAAGTGGACGGTCACCCGCACCGAACCGGGCCGGCTTGAGGCCCACGCTGCGGCACCGGCCGATCCCGAGCTGGTCAAGTTCATCAACAACTTCATCACCCACTCGCGCTCCAGCGCGGCCGGCATCATCGGCGTCTTCACGCTCCTGATCATCGTCATCCAGCTCTTCACCACGGTCGAAAATACTTTCAACGATATCTGGGGTGTCCGGCGGGGACGCAGTTGGTTGGCCCGCTTCGTATATTATTGGAGCGCGATCACTCTGGGCGCGCTGCTCTTTTTCGCCTCTCTCACTCTTTTTTCCGCCGGCGCCTTCATCAATGTTTTTCTCGAAAAACTTCCGCTCGGCGCGCAGTTGAAACACCTCTTTGTCTGGATGCTGCCTTCCAGTTCCATTCTGCTCCTCATGTTTGTGCTCACCATGTTTTACCGCCTGGTGCCGAACACCCGGGTGCGGTGGACCGCGGCCTTTGCGGGTGCGGTGGTCGTCACCGGCCTGCTGTACCTGAACAACTACCTCGCTTTCCTTTATTTTCGTCAGGTCTACCTGCAACAAAGCCTGTACGGCTCAGTCGCCATTCTGCCCGTCCTGATGCTCGGACTGTATGTCTTCTGGTTCTTCGTGCTGGTCGGCGGCCAGCTCACCTATGCGATCCAAAACGTCCATTACCGCAGCAGCCAGGCCGCCTGGCATACGATCAACCATTTCACCCGCGAAGGCCTCTCGCTTCTCGTGCTTCTGCTCATCGCCCGCCGCTTCAAAAGCTGTGATCCGGCCTTCTCCGTCACCCAGCTCGCCCAGCACATCCGTGTGCCCGCCCAGGTTCTGAACGAAAGCCTCAACCGGCTGTGCGACCTCGGCCTCATCACCGAGCTGCCTCCCGCCGAAGGTTCCGACCAGACCGATCATCGCTACCAGCCTGCGCGTCCGCTGAACAAGGTGACGCTGCACGATTTCAAATTTCTCTTCGAGCACCATGGAGAGTCACCCAGCGGCGAATTGCTCGACAGCATCGACCCCTTGCTCGCGCACTATCACCAAAAACTGGCGGCCGCCCTCCCGGAAATCCTGGGCCAGAAAACCCTCGACGCACTTATCGATGAGCTCCCGCTGAGTGAAAGCCGTGTGCCGTTCCCGATCAGGTGACGCGCCACTCCTTCAAATCAATCGCGCCACGCGGCGACCTACACCGGAATCTTGATGCCTTTGCGGAGGTATGTGGGGACGTCAAGATCCTGGCCTTGAAAAAGATTTCGGTCGGTTTTGTTGAAGGAGCCGCGGTTCTCCACGGGGTCACTGCCGCCAAAACCAAATTCTTCCTGCTGCAGTTTGTCGGCGGGATTGGGCACCGTCGTGGCCGAGGCTGCGACCGGTGGACGTGTGCCCGTCTCCGCCGCCACCGGGGTCTTCACCGCGCGCAGACTGGCAGCGGACGTCGCCGGTCCTGCGACCGGAACGGCAGTCTTGTCAGTTTTCTTCGCCACCGGCGGTGCGCGGCGGACAAAGTTTCGGCTGCCAAGATCCGTCGTGCCGAGCACGCAAACCTCCACCTTGCCCTGCAATTCCTCGTCGATCATCGCGCCCATGATGACGTGGGCCTCCTTGCCAAATTCTTCCGTCACGGCGGTCATCAGCTCGTTGACCTTGGTCAGGCTGAGATCGGCGCCACCGGTGATGTTGACCATGAGCCGGTCGGCCTTGCGGGCAAATTCCGGCGTGTGCAACAGCGGGCATTGCTTGAGATCCTCGAACGCATCCATCGCCGCATTCTCGCCCTCGCCCAAACCGAGACCAAAAAGCGTCTTGCCGCCACGTTGCTGGAACGCCTGGCGCAGGGCCGCGAAGTCGAGGTTGATGAGACCCGTGCGCGAGAGCAAACCCCAGATGGATTTGACGCCGCGCCCGATCCAGGCATCCGCCCGGGCAAACGCATCGAGCACGCTCGTCTGCTCGGTGCCTTCCTGCAGGAGCAGATCGTTGGAGAGCGGAATGACCGCATGACAAACCGCACGCAGCTCGGCGAGCGCTTCCTCGGCCTGCTTGCGGCGGCGTCCGCCTTCAAAACTGAAGGGCAGCGTGACAAACGCGATGACAAGGGCGCCCACCTCCATGGCCACTTCGGCGACGACCGGAGCCGCGCCCGAACCGGTGCCGCCCCCGAGTCCGGCCACGATGAAAACCAGATCGGTGCCGCGCACGATATCCGTGATTTTTTCGCGGTCCGCATCAGCCGCTTCGTAACCGAGCGCGGGATCTCCGCCGGCGCTGAGACCGCGCGTGACGGTGGTGCCGATGAGGATTTTATCCTGCACGGGTGAAGTGTTGAGCGCCTTGAAATCGGTGTTGATGACGGCGAGCTGCAGCCGGTCGAGGTTCTCCATCTTCAGCCGGTCAACGGCATTCGAGCCGCCGCCGCCAATGCCGATCAGCTTGATGCCGACATCGCGGTCGGTGAGCACTTCGAGCGGAAGTTCGTTGCTGGGATTGTCCATGGTCGGAAGCCTCAGGAGAAAATCTTGGTAAGTCCGCTGAACAGGCCGGGTTTGCGGCGGACGGGAGTGGGATGTTCATGCGCGGCGCGCAGGCCGAACTGATAGATGCCGAGCACGGTGCTGAACATCGGGTCTTTCAGCTCGTCCTTCACCCACGAGGGTGATTCCCCACAGCGGGCCGGCAGGCCGAACACCTTGGTCGCGGCCTCCGCAAGGCCGGGCAGTTTGGCCGTGCCTCCCGTAAGAATAACACCGGCGCCGCAGCGTTCGGGCACAAATTTATTCCCGAGTTTTCCGAGCACGACTTCCAGCAACTCCTGGATGCGCGCCGTGGTGATAAGTTCGATGGCGGTCTTGGGCAGTTGGCGGTCGCCAAAGGACATGTCGCCGTTCAACCAGACTTTTTCGGACTTGTCGCGCGTCTGCACCGTGCCGCGACCCCAGCGCAGCTTGAGCGTTTCCGCCTGCATGCTCGTCACCCGCAGGCCGATTGCGAGATCATTGGTCAGGTGGTCGCCGCCGACGGGCAGCACGCCCGTGGCCAGCACATGGCCTTCGCGATAGAGCACGTAATCCGTCACGCCCTTGCCAATATCGAGGACGAGGGCGCCGTGGAGGCGTTCCTCGGCTGTGGTCATCAACGAACCGCTCGCCAGGGCGGCGAGCACGAGTTCACGTACCTCGAGATGGTAGCCGCCGACGACATGGATGTTGTCGCTGACCTTGCTTTCCTGCCCGTGCACCATCCAATAGCCGACGTCGAGGCGGCTGCCGGTGAGATGCTCAGGATCGGGCACAGCCCGGCCATCGAGACAAAAGGGACGGCGGATGGCATGGATACGCGAGCGTCCAGCGGGCAGTTCTTTTTGCTGCGCCAGCGAGCAGACGCGCTCGATATCGAGCTGGGTGACGGTGTTGTCCGAGGACTGCACGTTGACCGAAGCCTCGTTGTAGAAACCGTCGAGATGGCCGCCGGTCTGGGCGAGCCAGACTTCGTCAAGATGCGTGCCCGCCTTCGACTCCGCCATTTCCAAGGCGTGATGCGTGGCTTCGCAGGCGGCCTTGTAGTCGACAACTTCGCCCTTGGTGACGCCGCGCGATTGCGCGAGGCCGACGCCGATGATGTTGAGCGTCCGTCCGCGGGCGATTTCGCCCACGAGGACCGCAATTTTCCCGGTGCCGATTTCGACGGCGCCGACGATTCTGCCGCTGTTAGAAGTCACGTTGTCCTTTGCGCTGGAGAGGTTGAAGAGTGAATTGGGAAGTATATTCCTGCCGGGCCAGCTCGTCGGGGCCGCGGTCGAACTTCACCGGCACCTGGCCCGCCAGCGAGAGGTTGATGCTGAGCAGGCTGGCGTCGGCGCGCTGCTGCTTCGCCATGAACAGGACCGAGTCAAGCTGCGCCACCTGCTTGTAGAAATCGGCCTTGCGCGAAAAAATAATTTCCGCGACATCTTGGGCTTTGACCGTGATCTCGTCGCGCTCGGCCAGTTTCGCCAGGGAAACGATCATCCAGGTCCGGTAGAGATGCGGCGCCTCGATCTGTGCCGTGGAGAGCAGACGGGAAACATCGGCCATGCCGGCAATCGGCGCAAAACCTGATCCTTGCCGCACCAGCCGGATACCATCGAGCCAAGGCAGCCCTCCCACCATCTGCATGTCGTAATTCGTACCCTCATAGACGACGCCGTCTTGGGCCACGAAGAGCTGCCTCGGCCGGCCCTGCCCGTCCTGCGCCTGAACCCGGGCCACCGGAAACCGCTCCTGCAAGGTCACCGCCAGCATGTCGGGAAACCGCCGGGTCACCACCGCCACCCGCACCTGTCCCTGGGCCATGAGCCCGTTGCGCAGCGCGATGAGATCGACGGACATCAGCGTGGCGCCCTTGGGCAGCGCGAGCGTCTGTTCGACCCATTTTTTTGGCAATGTCCCGTCGGTGCTCACCGACAGCTCGCGCACCGGATCACTGCTCACGGAATCGGCGAAAGCGGTGCGATCAGTGAACCATTCGTGGGCGAGATGATATATACCCAATGTAATTCCGCTGACCAAAACGACCAACGCTCCGATTTTAAACCAAGCCGCGTATTGCCGTCGACGCCCCTTCTTCGACATGGCGCGCGGTTTCACCTCCTGGCTGATATCACGCCAGGACCGGCCGGACTTGGGGGCAATTGGGGCGGCTTCGCTCATCGCGGGGCAGACTGGGCCAGATGAAAGCGTTCCACGGCGGGTCCCACCATCTCGCGGCACAGCGCGTTAAAATCCAGACCCACACAACGGGCGCTCATCGGCAACAGGCTCGTTTCTTTCATGCCGGGCAGCGTGTTTATTTCCAGCAAATAAAACTCTCCTTCCGCCGAAAGCATGAAATCGATGCGCGCGTAGTCGCGGCAGCCGCACGCGGCAAACGCCGCCTCGGCCGCCGTGCGCATTTCCGCCGCCAGTTCGTCGGGGATCGAGGCCGGCGCATAATACTCGGTCAGGCCCTTCGTGTACTTGCTGGTGAAATCAAACACGCCCGACTGCGGCACGATTTCCACCACGCCCATTGCCCGGCCGCGCAGCAGGCCGATGGTGAACTCGCGCCCGATGATCCGTTTTTCCAAAATCCATTCGCCCTTCCGCAGGCCCGCCAGCGCCACCTCAAGCCCGGCGCGGGTGGAGAGGATCTGCAGGCCGACGCTGCTGCCCTGCCGGTTGGGCTTGAGCACCACCTGTTCGCCATATTCCCGCACCACCGCCGCCGCCGAGGGCTTGTCCGTCGCATTGAACAAACAGCCCGGCGCCACCTGCACATCCGCCGCCGTCACGGTCTGGCGCGTGCGCCATTTGTCGAAACACAGGTCGCTGCCCTTCGCATCACAACCCGCATAACCGATCCCGGCGGCATCAAGCAGCCGCTGCATCCCTCCGTCCTCGCCGAATGTGCCGTGCAAGGTCGAGCAAACCACATGCCGCCGCGGATCGAGCCCGGCCGGCACGGCTTCGTCCTTCAGGGCAATTTTTTCGGTCGGGTAAGCGAAGGTCATGGCCAGGGCCACGGCCTTGCCCGAGCCGAGGGAGACTTCGCTTTCCGAGGAAGTGCCGCCACAAAGGACGGCGATGATGGGAGCTTTCAAAGCAGATCCCTCCAGTTTTGGCCGAAGAGCAGGACTTCAGGTTCGAGGTCGATGCCCCGGGCATTCTTCACGCGTTCACGGATAAGCCGGACGAGTCCGATGATATCGGCGCTCGTGGCGTGCCCGCGGTTGACGATAAAATTCGCATGCACCGGCGAGACCTCCGCATCCCCCACCCGCTCTCCCTTCAGCCCGAGCTCGTCGATCAGCCGGCCGGCCGAAGTGCCGGTCGGGTTTTTGAAAATGCAGCCTGCGCTCGGTTCGCGTGGCTGGGATTCCAGCCGTTTCTTTTGGTAAACATCGATCTGCCGCCGGATGTCCTGCGCGGCGGATTGCGCCGCCGGCTTCAGATATGCGCCCAACGCCACGGCATCGTGCAGCGCGCCGCAATGCCGGTAGTCCACATGCATCTCCGCCTTCTTCATCACGCGTTTTTCTCCGGCCATTGTCAGCAGGTGAACCTCCTCAACCACATCGAAAATCCATCCGCCCATCGCGCCGGCGTTCATGCGCAGCGCGCCGCCAACCGAAGCCGGAATCCCCTCGAGAAACTCAAACCCGACCAGGCCGGCCTTGGTGGCGAGACCGCAAAGATTTTTCAGCCGCAAACCCGCGCCCACCCAGAGACGACCGTCCGGCTGCAACACAAACTTCTGCCAGTTCTCTTGCGCCAGGCTGATCACCAAGCCGTCGACGCCCTCATCCGGCACAAGAAGATTCGAACCGCGCCCAAGCATCAGCACGGGCAATTGCCGCGCATGCGCTGTGGTCAGCAGCAACTGCAGGTCGGCTTCATCCGCCGGCTCGGCATAGAGTCTTGCCGGACCGCCGACGCGCATGGTGGTTTTCGGACCGAGCAATTCGCGCTCGGTAAATCTCGTGCCGGCGGACAACCGCGGCCTCACCGCGTCGCTGAATTCCGTCCACGCCCGCTCCCGCAATTCCTCCGCCCGCAGCCGGGCGACAAATTCCTGGCCGGCCTGGTCGATGTCGCCGGCCCCGACAAACACCACCAGATCACCCGGCCGCAACGCCGTCTTCAGTGCCGCCAGCAGGCCGGTGGCATTGCCCGGCAGATAGGTGATCGGCTGGGTGCCGCCCGTTTTTTTGAACTCGGCGTAGACATCCGCCGTCGTGCCGCCGGTCACGGGGGCCTCGCTCGCGGCATAGACATCCAGAAGAAAAACCTGATCGGCGCCCGCCAGCGACGCGGCGAACTCAGTCTTAAACTGCGCGGTGCGGGTGAAACGGTGCGGCTGAAAAACCACCAGCAGCCGCTGCGCGCCCCTGCGCAATCCCGTCAGCAGCGCACGAATCTCAGTCGGGTGGTGCGCGTAATCCTCGATCACCGTCACGAGGCGCGAAGCGTAGAGAATCGTCTGCCGGCGGCGGACGCCCGAGAAAAGACTCAATGCGGCCGGTTCGATTTTCGCCCCAAGCTGTTGCGCCACGGCGAGCGCCGCCGCCGCATTGGCGGCGTTGAAGTCACCCAAGGCGCGGACCGTCGCCTCGGCGATGGTGAAGCGTCCGCCGAGCGACAGGGTCTGCCCGCCGCCCTGCTCGCGTTTGATGGAGTACTGGAAATCTCCCGTGCGGCCGAAGGTGAAGGCGGTCGCCTTGCGATTCGCGCGGGCCTGAAGCCGTTGCGAGAGCAGACACGCATCGCTGGTGAAAACCGCGCCGGTGGTGCGATCGAAGAGCGCGGCAAATTCATTCTCCAGATCGGCCAGTTTTGGGTAATGGTCCGCATGATCCCAGTCGAGATTCACGGCCAGCGTGATCTCGGGAGAAAAATTTCCGATCGTGCCATCGCTCTCATCCACCTCGGCGATCACCCAGTTGCCGGCATGGCGGGCCGGCGGCAGGACGTTCGCGTGAAAAAGTCCGCCCAACACCCAGCCGCATTCAAAACCGGCACGCTGCAACGCCGTGATCAGCATCGCCGTCGTGGTCGTCTTCCCATGCGAGCCCACCACCGCCACGAGCCGGCGGTCGCGCGTGACGGTCGCGAGCATTTCGCCCCGTCGCACCTGGGTCAGGCCGCGCGCCACCGCGCGTTGCCGGGCGGGATGGGAAGGAGCCACCGCCGATGTGTAGACGACCAGCTCGGTGACGTCGGGCGCAGCGTTCAGGCCGGTGAGTTTCACGCCCGCCTGCGCGAGCACCTCGCGCGTCGCAGGATTCCAATGATCATCCTCCGCGCTGACGGAGAAACCGCGTTGCACCAGATAAAGCCCGAGCGGCGTCATGCCCATGCCACCGGCACCGAGCAGATGCACATGACGCAAAGTCCGGCCGAATACTGGAGGAAGATCGCTCATGCGGCGGGTTGGAAGGCGTCCGATGCCTTGGGCTGGCCATCCGACTGGTCCCGGCGGGCCAGCTCTTCCAGATCACGCACCATGGTTTCGATGGTGTTTTCCTCCGACATGCGGCGCAGATTGCCGCGAAATTTATTGACCAGCGAATCATTGAACAGCACATCGGCGACCTCCTGCTTCAGGGTGGCAATGGCGGTTTCCGCGATCACCACCCCGCCACCCTGCTGCTCAAAATGCTGCGCGTTGGCCTGCTGGTGATTGTTCGCGGCAAAAGGATAGGGAATGAGAATCGCCGGGGTTTCGCAGCGGACCAGCTCCGCCAATGTGCCGGCACCGGCGCGGCTCACGACGAGATCGGCCGCGGAAAAAAGCGCGCCCACGCGGTCGGTGAACGGCTCGAACCAGGCGCGCACCGTGGCGCCTGTCTTCGTGCGCAGCTCGCGCACCTGCGCTTCGCCCTTGCCCAGTCCCGTCACACACCAGATCTGGATGCCCTCGCGGGCCAGCGCCTCCAGATTCGCCTCCACCCAGCGATTGAGCGGTCCCGAACCCTGGCTGCCACCGATGATCACAAGCAGTTTTTGCAACGGGTCCACTCCGAGTATGGCCCGCGCCTCGATCCGGTGAATACGCTGTACCTCGGCTCGCACCGGGAGACCCGTGTGGCGCACCAGCAGGCCAAGCCGGCCCGGCAAACGAACGCCCGGTGGCAAATACAACCGTGCAGCCAGACGGGAAAGAAAGCGGATTGCCCGGCCGGGAATGCGATTGGCCTCATGCAAAGCGACGGGCACATCCTGGCACCAGCCGGCGAGAACAATGCCCGTATTGGTAAAGCCGCCGAAACCCACGACGGCATGTGGCCGGTACTTGCGGACAAAAGCCAGGCTGAAGCGCAGTCCTTTTCCCTGGTACCATATGAAGCGAAAAAATTCGGCCGGCCTCCAACCCAACGGCGCCCCCGGGACGGGAATCGCCGTGAGTTTCGGATATTGGCCGCAGAGCCGGGCATCCACTTTTTTTTCGCTGATGAAAAGCGTCGTCGTGTGCCCGCGCGCCTGCAACGCCTCGGCCAGCGCGATGCCCGGGGCGAGATGTCCGCCGGTGCCGCCGCAGGCGATGAGAAATTTGTAGCTCATCAGGAGGGTCCTGCGATTGGGACAACAATCGAGATGCCGAGCTGTAGGAGCGGCTTTATGCCGCGATGGCAGACGCGAGAGCGCGGCCCAACATTCGTATCGCGGCATAAAGCCGCTCCTACAGTTTCTAAAAAAGCTTTCATGCCACCACCTCCGCGAGAGAGCGCTTGCGCACAAGCGGCCGGGGCCGGGCCCAGGTGCGCGCGCTGTTGATGATGATGCCGACCAGCAGGCCCATGAGCAGAAGATTGGAACCGCCCGCGCTGATAAACGGCAGCGACATGCCCTTCGTCGGCACGAGGCCGGTGACGACGGCAAAATTAACGATCGCTTGCAGGCACATGATCAGGAGGCATCCCGTGACGACGAGAAACTGGAAAAGATTGGGTGCCCGGCGCACATGCATCAGGCCCGCGATGAAGATCGTCACAAAGAGGCTCACCACGAGCAGGGTGAAGATCAGTCCCATTTCTTCGCCCAGGACGGCGAAGATAAAATCCGTGTGCGCCTCGGGAAGAAAAGACTGCTGCTGCCGGCCGTTGCCCAGGCCAACGCCATCGATGCCGCCGGCGGCAAAGGCCAGCAACGACTGCCAGAGCTGGTAGGACCCCTCGGTGCGGTTGCCTTCCACGTCCAGATATGCCATGAGCCGGTACAGGCGATTGGGATTATGGATGACCAGGGCCACGAACGCCATGAGCGCGAGCGTCACCGAAGGGATCAGGAAGCGCAGCGGGCCTCCGGCGAGAAAGAGGAGCCCCACCCCGATGGTGCCGGTCAGGAGCGCGGTGCCGAAATCCGGCTCGGCCAGAATCAACAGGGCGAATACTCCCACCAACGCACAGGGCGTGACAAAGCCTTTCAAAAAATCGTTGAGCTTGTTTTGGTTCAGGGCGAGGTAATGCGAAAGACAGAAAACCATGGCGAGTTTGGCGAACTCCGAAACCTGCAGTCGCACGCCGCCGAATCCCAGCCAACGCCGGCTGCCCTTGACCGCAATGCCGATGCCCGGAATGCGCACGAGAAGCAGCGCGATGACCGTCACCACCCCTACAATCCAGGCAAATTTTCTGAGTTGCTCCAAATCCGCCCGGGCCATCACCCAGCCTCCGCCGATGGCGAGGCCGAGAAAGATGAGCTGTTTGTACAGATAAGCCGTGGCACCGCCCACGGCGCGGGAACTCGCGCTGAACAACACTGCCAACCCGATGGCCAGCAAGGCTGACACACAGACGAGGATGACGCTCGCAGGCGTGATCGCGAGTTGGCGGCGGGAAGGAGCGGCGGCGCTCGGCGAGCTCACCATGGGAGTGGCGGTCGGGATCGGTTACTTCGTCGCTTCGTCAGGCTTGGACTCTTCGACTTTGATCGTCGGCACGTCCGTCGCAGTGTTTTCTTTCAGCCCGGCGTCAAGATCCTGACCGGGAGGCGGCGGCTTGATTTCAGACTGGGGCGCGGCTTCGGCGGGGTTTTCCACGGCGGGCGCCGCGGCATGAACCGCAGGCTTGACCGCTGGAGCTGACACGGTGGGTTTGGAAGCAGGGCTGTTGGTGCTCTTTCCGACGGCATGCTTCGCCCCCGGAATGACCAGCGGCTGGCCCACGCGGATCTTGGCCGGATCGGTGATGTTGTTGGCCTTGGCGAGTTCGCCCACCGTCACCTGATATTTGCGGGCGATGGTGCCGAGACTCTCACCGCTGGCGACAATGTGCTTCGTCAGCTCACCGCTCGAACGGGCCGGGGCTTCCGCGGGCGTGCCCACAGGAGCAGGAGGCATGGTCAAGGCTGGCGGCGCATTTTCAACCGGAGCCGCTGCGCTGATGGGCTTGCCGGGTATCAGGAGTTTCTTGCCGGGACGAAGCGCGGAGCTGCTGGTGAGATTATTGGCCTTGGTCAGCTCGGCGACGGTGATGTGATTCTTTTTCGCAATGATCCAAAGGCTGTCGCCTTTTTGAATCGTGTAGGAGGTGACAGGAGAAACATTCGGAGCGGCGGGTTTTGTCGGAGCGATCGCCGCGGCATTGGGCGAACCGGGCCGGGTGGGTGTCGCGCGACCGGGAGTATTGTCGGCGATATAGAGCGGGCGATCAGCCGGCGGAGGCATCTCCGCCAAACCGGCATTGTAACTGACGCCGGATGACGAACTGGAAGCGCTGGGCACCGTGGCGTCCGGCGTCGGCACATTGCGTGGCGAGGAGGAGCAGCCGGGGCTGGCAAAAATGCAGAAGAACGCGACGAGATGGATCGCGACGACCCATCCGAAGATCTGAAGAATTTTCATGGTGGAATATGAGTGGCTGGATTTAAGTTTTGCTATCTAAAAATGAGGGAGATTCACAAGCTTTCCACGATCGCTTCGAACTGCCGGCCCCGGTCGTCGTAGCCGCGGAACATGTCGAAGCTGGCGAAACCCGGGCTGAGCACCAACTGGTCGCCCGGCACCGCCAGGGCGAGGGCGGACCGGACCGCCTCCTCCAGCGTGGTGCAGACCGACGCCGGCACCCCGAAGGTTTGACAATGCCCGGAGATGATTTGTTTCGTTTCCCCGATCAGAAACGCATGGCGAACCTTCCGGGCAATCCGCTGCACAAAACCGGCAAGGTCGCCACCCTTGGCCTTGCCGCCCCCGATCCAGAGCACCGGTAGCGGAAAATTGCCCAGCGCCGCTTCCACCGCGTGGAAATTCGTGGCCTTCGAGTCGTTCCAAAAAGTCACGCCCCGCTTCTCTCCCACTCGGGAGAAACGGTGCTGGCCAAGCCGGAAAGAGCGCGCAGCGGCAAAGAGCGCACTCTCCGGCAGCCCCTCCAGCCGCCACCAGGCCGCGGCGAGGAGAAAGTTCTCGTACTGTGGGTAGCCGGCAAAAACAGAACCCTCCAACCGGGGGTCCGGCGGCCGGCCCTCGGATACAATGCAGCCAGCGGACGGAATGGCCCGACCGGTTTGCCGGGCATAATTCTGCACGGATGAACCCAAAAAGCTGGACCCGGAGGGTGTTTGTTCCACGAGCCGCCATTTCGCCGAGAAATATGCCTCCATCCCGGGATGACGCTCGAGATGATCCTCGGCAAAATTGGTCCAAAGGGTCGCCGTCGGCTTTAGGAACCGCAGCGACTCCGCCTGGAACGAGCTCACCTCACACACCGCCACGGCATCCGGGGGCTGCTCGGTCACAAATCGGCTGAACGGATAACCGATGTTGCCTGTCGCATGGGCCGGACGGCCGAAGGAGTTGAGCGCATGCACCAGAAATTCCGTCAACGTGGTCTTTCCGTTCGTACCGGTGATGGCCACGAGTTCGCCCCGCCAGAAGAGCGAGGCGAAATCCAGTTCACCCAGGCAGGTGAGTCCGGCAACGCGGGCCGCAGTCAGCCAGGGATGCTCCGGGGCAAAGCCCGGACTGAAGAGCACAAGCCCGTGCTGCGCCGCTTCGGTCGCGCCGAATATTTTCCCGGCCCCCTCCGCCTTCTCATCATACAACACTCCGCGCCCGCCGCTAGCCGCGAGCAAGTCCAGCACGCCCTGCCCGCTCACGCCGGCGCCGAAAACGGCGACAGGACGCGAGAGCAACGCGGCAATTTCACTGGGAAGGCGACGGAGCATGAAAGAAAGCTGAAGTCCGCAAGCAGCGGGTTGGTTTTGGTTCCGGTTGGGAGATATAAAGAACCTGCCTACGAACTTCGGCGAAAGCGTTTGGTCGTTTTGACAACGACCGGGACCAGTTTCGTATCCGTGACCGAAGCACGAAGTTTGCGCAGTTTGTCCAGGGAACGGACAAAGGGCTGACGGATGAGAGCCATTCCAGCCTGCGTGAGATTGCGGAAGCTGGGAGTGATCTCGTAATTATAGTCGATGGGCATGGTGACTTGGGGTTGAGGGTTTTTGGATTTGGGGAGCGGTTGTCTTTGGGACTGGACGTGACCGCTGGGCGCGCCATTCATGCGCTCCACCCAGCGGTCTGTCCTCAGTCCCCTGACAAAATTTTGTTTTTCGTGGGAATGTGATTAGCGGAGTTTGAGGGTGGAAAGACCGAGCAGGGCAAAACCGAGCGAGAGAACCCAAAAGCGGAGCACGACCTTTGTTTCCGGCCAGCCCTTCTTTTGGAAATGATGGTGGATCGGCGCCATGAGGAAGACCCTTCGCCCGGTGCCGGTGCGACGCTTGGTGAACTTGAACCAGCCGACCTGGATGATCACCGACACCGCTTCCATGACGAATACGCCGCCGACAATCACGAGTGTGAGTGGTTGGTGAATCATGAAGGCCATCACGCCGATCAATCCACCCAGGGCCAGCGAACCGGTGTCGCCCATGAACACCTCGGCCGGATGGGAGTTGTACCACAGAAATGCCATGCACGCCCCGATCAGCGCGCCGCAAACGACCGTCAGTTCTCCCGTGCCCGGCACATAACTGATAAGCAGATATTGCGAGTAAACGATATTGCCCGCCACATAGGCCATGATGCCGAAAACCAGAGCGACCGTAATCGTGCAGCCCACGGCCAGACCATCGAGACCGTCGGTCAGGTTGATCGCATTGCTAAAACCGACAATCCACAGGTAGATCATCACCAGCAGCAAGGCCCAGTGCATGTGAGGAATGACCGCGGCCTTGAAGAATGGCACCCACAATTCCCGGATCTTCTCTGAACTCTGCGGATGCCAGAGCAACACGCCGAGGGCGACAACGGTGGCGAGGGATTGCCAGGCGATTTTTTCCCAGGATTTGATCCCGTCCTTGTTCTTGTGCACGACCTTCAGATAGTCGTCGCGCCACCCGGGAACCGTCAGCGCCGTGTAGACGAAGAGGGCCACAAACACCCAGACGTTCGGCTCGGCCCAGAGCACGGTGCTCGCAAAAACCGAGATGAAAATAATCAATCCGCCCATCGTGGGCGTGTGCTTCTTGTCGAAATAAGTCGCCCCGAGCGAACCGGTGCGTTCGTCAATATAGCCATGACCGAACTTCAATTCCTTGAAACGCCGGATCAGCCACGGCCCGATGATGAAGCCGATCAGCAACGCCGTTGCCGCCGCCCCGACCGTTCGCACGGTGATATATCGCAGCAGCCGCAACGGGCCGAAAAGATGGGCGTACTCTGAAAGATAACTAAGCATGGGAAGGTTTTTTCGTGAATCCTTTGCTCGGATTGAGCCGGACGCAGTCGTCCATCCACTCGCGAGCATCCTGGCCAAACCAACGCTGCGGTCCGTGCTGGATCACCAGGCGCTCTGCGACTCGCCGCCGCGTGAAAAAACCGGCGGACGCATTGGACGTGTGCAGCAAATACGGCTCGCCGGTCACACACCGGAGCGCGGGCTGCGTTGAGATGTGGAAGTTAGCGGGCATGGACCAAGGTGGCATCAAGGACCGTTTCCAACTGGTAGCGGCGGCTGGCTTTGAGAAAAACAGCGCCCTGAAATCCGGCGAGCCGGGTGCGCACCGGCGCGACATCTTCGATCACGGTGACCTGCGCGGGATCGTTGCCGTTTTCCAGCAGCCCTTCCCGCACCGCCTCCGCCTGTGCTCCGATCACAAACAGCGCATCGCCCGGCCGCAGCAAAATCAAACGGCCCAACTGCCGGTGATATTCCACGGAACCGGAGCCCAACTCCTCCATGCAACCGAGCACGTAGAGCCGCGGGAGTTCCGGTCGCACCAGGCTGGTGAAAGCAGAAATCGCATCCGCCATCGAGGCGGGATTGGCGTTATAGAAATCACAATAAACCTGCGCCCCGCCCACCTGCTGGAGCTCGCCGCGCCACTTCGAAGGCTGCCAGTTGTTCAGGCGTGTTTGCAGCGTGGCGTCGTCGATTCCAAGTTCGGACGCAAGCGCAAGTGCAAGCGCGGCGTTCTGCGCCATGCCGCCGGAAACCCGACGGAAAATAAATTTTCGGCCGCCCTCCAGCGTGACCTCGGTCCGCTCCGGCCGGTGCAGCACCGTATAACCGAGCGTGCGTCCCGTCACCTTCACCATGCCTTCGTTCGCCGGCACGAGCACGAGTGGATTGGCCAGCGTGCGAAACGATTCATACGCCCAGCATGCAACTGGAAAAACATTGAGGCCGCCGCGGCGCGTGGCCGCAGGCAACCGGGATTTCTCGAATGCCACCCCTTCCAGCGAACCGAGCAACGCGAGGTGTGCCGGGCCCACCAGCGTGACCAGACTGTGATCCGGTTCGATCATTTCTGCGAGGCCCGTCATCTCACCGGGCATGTTGATGCCCGCCTCGACGATTGCCGCCCGGTGCCGCATCGGATCGAGTTTCGTCAGCGTCAACGGCACCCCGATGTGATTGTTCAAATTTCCCTCTGTCTTAAGCACCGTATCTTGGACACGAATAATCCCCCCATCCCCATGAGCGCCCTTGTTCAGATTTCCCTCGGTCGCATAGACTCCCGGCGCGCCACCCAACAGCACCGCGAGCATATCCTTGGTCGACGTCTTCCCGGCGCTGCCGGTAACGCCAATCACCGTGCCATGAAATTCCCGGCGGTGTTCCCGTGCAATGCGCTGAAACGCCGCCAGCGGATCCGCGACCACGAGCTGCGGCAAAGAAGAGCCCGCGACTTCGTGCGCCACGAGTGCCGCCGCCGCGCCCTTGCCCTGCGCTTCGCCAAGAAAATCGTGCCCGTCGCGTTTGTCCGTCTTCAGCGCGACAAACACCTGCCCTGCTGTCAGCGCCCGCGTATCCTGATTGAATCCCGTGAGAGCCCCTTCCGGTAAACGGCTCCAGCGTCCGCCAGTCCACACGGCGAGCTTTTCTTGGGCGAACGATGGCATGGATGGGTTTTCAGACCGGTTTGATTTTCTTGATCTCGATCAGCTCGCGCACCACCTGACGGTCGTCGAACGGAATGATCGTGTCGGCAAATTCCTGGTAAGTCTCGTGTCCCTTGCCCGCAATCAGCACGCAATCCCCTGCCCTCGCCGCATCGAGCGCGAAACTGATGGCGCGGCGGCGGTCCTCGACAAACGCGATCTTATCCGGCGCGGTCACACCCGTTTTCATGTCGGAAAAAATCTGCGTGAGCGCTTCCGAGCGCGGATTGTCCGCGGTCGCCCAGGCAAAATCCGCAGTCTCTTGCACGGCCGCAGTCATCAGCGGGCGTTTGGTCCGGTCGCGATTTCCGCCGCATCCAAAAACCACAAAAAGCCGACCCGGCGTGATGGCGCGCAGCATGCCAAGCGCGTTGTGCAGCGCGTCGTCGGTGTGCGCATAATCCACCAGCACATTGTAAGGCTGGCCTTCTTCAATCCGCTCCATACGCCCGGGCACGCCGGCAAAACCCTTCAGCCGCGAGGCGATGACCAGCGGGTCGCGGCCCAACGCATAGCAGGCTGCGAAAGCCGCCAGCAGATTGCTCAGATTGTAGCGGCCGATCAGCGGGCTCTCGATGGCGATCGTGCCTTCCGGCCAGACCAGCTCGAATGTGGTGCCCTTGAAACCGAGGACCACTTTTTCCGCCCGCATGACCGCCGCGGACGATTCGCCAAACGTGATCACCTTCAGATGCTGCGGCACCTCAGCCACGAGGCGGCGACCATACGCATCGTCGATATTGATTGCGGCAACACGCGGACCGGCCCCGATCCCGCCATTGAAAAGCCGGGTCTTCACCTCGAAATACGACTCAAGTGTTTTGTGGTAGTCGAGATGGTCGCGGGTGAGATTGGTGAACACCGCCACGCCGAACTGCATGCCGAGCACGCGCTGCTGGTCGATGCCGTGTGAGCTGACTTCCATGACCGCCTGGCGGCAACCGGCATCGCGCATCTGCGCGAGCATGCCGTAGAGTTCCAGTGATTCCGGCGTCGTGCGGTAAGACGGCACAATCCGCGCGCCCAGATCGTAATTCACCGTGCCGATCAAACCGACGCGCTGGGTCGGCGTGGAGATGAGCTGCTTGATCAGGTTCGTCACGGTCGTCTTGCCGTTGGTGCCGGTGACACCCACGAGTTCCATCGCTTTGTCCGGAAATTTGAAGTACCGCTGCGCCACCCGGGCCAGTGTCCGGCGCGCATCCGTCACCTCGATATAAGTCACCCGCGTGGCCGTGCCGCTCGGGATTTTTTCCGCGACAATCGCCACGGCTCCGCGGTTGATCGCTTCGTCGATGAAGGAATTGCCATCGGCCCGGCGGCCCGGCAGCGCAAAGAAAAGATTGCCCGGCATCACCCGGCGGCTGTCCATCGCGAGCCCGGAGATCGGCCGTTCGAGATCACCCTTGCTGGCGACAATCTCATCGTCATTGAAAAAATCCGAGAGTTTGGGAGCCATTTTGAAAATTCCTTGGGTTGGGCGGGAGGCGCTGCGGGAACGGGTGCGTGGTTTATCGGCGGGCAGCGTGCGAAACGCGGCGACCAGGGGATAGTTGGGGACGAGGTAGCCGATCACCGGACACCTCCGTTCAAGGCGAGCACGCCCGGGGTGGGAGTCATGACAGGAGTGATGTCGAGGTATTGGATGAGCTGTTCGGCAAGGTGCTTGAAGGACGGCGCGGCGACCGTCCGGCCGTAGGCGATGCCCTTGGCCTCACTCGCATCATCGACGATCACGCTGATCACCACCTCGGGCCGGCTGGCGGGAAAAAAGCCCACAAAGGAGGAAACGTGACGGTTGGTCACATACTTGCCATCGATGATTTTTTGCGTCGTGCCAGTCTTGCCCGCCAGGTCGAAACCCGGAATATCAAAACCTTTCGCCGTGCCCTCGGTCACCACCCCATGCAGCAGTCGCGCCAGCACGGCGGCGGTGCTCGGCCGCAGCACCTGCTCACGTTTTTCCGGTGGAAAAGTGCGGACCACATTGCCCCGGGTGTCGCGGATTTCCTTTAGGATCAGCGGGCGAAGCAGCGTGCCGCCATTCGCCACCGCGCTCATCGCCATGTGCACCTGCAATGGCGTCGCGGCGATCGAGTGCCCCATCGGCATGCGGGTGATCGTCAGCCCGTCCCAGTTTTTTGGCTCCTCCAGAATGCCGCGCACTTCCCCGCCCAATTGATATTTGGTCGGCCGGCCAAAACCGTATTTGCACGCATACTCATAAAATCTCTCCTCGCCCATGAGCATGGCGAGCTGAGCCGCCCCGCGATTGCTCGAATGCGCGACGATTTCCGCCACCGACAGCAGTTGAAAGGGTTCATCCTCCTTCGGTAGTTTCAGCGGGCGGTTTTTGTAGACGATCGAGGTCTCGCCGCAATCGAAGACGCTGGCCGGAGTCACCAAGTCCAGGTCGAGCGCGGCCCCGGCCGCCACAATTTTAAAGACCGAGCCGGGCTCGACAATATCGGTGACCGCGTTGTTGCGCTGCGCGTCGAGCGGGGCTTTTTCAAACTCGTTGAGATTGTAACTGGGATAATTTCCCATGGCCAGAATCCGGCCGGTTTGCGGTTCGCTGACGATGATCGTGGCAAAGTGCGGGTGAAAGTTGTCCGCAATCGTCTTCAGCTCGTTCTCGACCATGTGCTGGATGACCGAGTCGATTGTCAGCACCACGTCGTTGCCGTCCTGCACGGGCACTTCCCGGGAGCGGAACTGCGCCAGTTCACGCCGGGCACCGTCCTTCTCCGATTCGATCCAGCCATCCTCTCCCTTCAGATAGATGTCCAGATGATGTTCGGTCCCGCTCACCGCCACACCCTCCTTGTTCACATAACCGAGGACATGAGCGGCCAGTTCACCGCCGGGATATATCCGCTTATAGGTCCGGGCGCCATAGATGCCGCGGACTTTCAAGCGGGTGATCCGGTCATACGCATCCTCATCCACCTCGTCCGCCAGCTTGACCCAGCGCACGCGTTTTTCACCGGGAAGCGAAAGCGTGTTTATCAGCGCCTGCCGGCCGGTAGTCATGGATTTTTCCAGAATGGCCGCCAGATCATTCGCGGGAATATTCAACAACCGGGCCAGCTCCGGCCACTGCCGCTGATCCTCGGGATGCATCATCTCCGGATCAACCCCCACCATCACAAACGAGCGGCTGGTCGCCAGCAAATCGCCTTTCGTGTCAAAAATTGCCCCGCGTCGCGCATGCTCGACGACAATCTGCCGACGGGCCTTGTTCACAAACTTGAGCAAGTCATCCCGGTCGACGACATGCAAAAAAACCAGGCGGACCCCCACGCCGACAAAGCAGGACAGAACGCACGCCGCCAGGAGCGTCATCCGGATATTGGAGGCGAAACCCTTGGACATTGCTTACGGGTTGGATGCGAGAACGAGGCGGAATTTACCGGTGTTAGCGCCAGACAATCTGGCCGCAGAGTCTGAGAAAATCTCCTGATTGTGCCGCTCCCTGAGCCGGAGTTCCGGCGAACCCGGCAGGCGCACGACCTGGACTTCCTTTGGCGCCACCAAACCCAGCCGCATCGTCTCGTTGCAGCGCAGGAGCGTGGCGGGATTCAAAGCGATGGCCACCCCGGCATCGACCTCGTCGAGCCGGCGCTCGACATCGGCGATCTTGCTCTCGAGCACATTGCTCCGGTTGGCGGTGGAAAATATTTCCTGCCGCACCCAGACAGCGCCCAGGCCCAGGGTGCCGCTGAAAACCAGCAGGCAAAGCGTCAGGGCGACGATCTTGTTGACGAGTGCGTTGGGCGGGGGAGGTCTCATGGGGGATCAAAGTTTACGCAGCACGCGGAGCTTCGCGGATCGGCTGCGAGGGTTGTGGCTGATCTCACTTTCAGAGGGGGTCAGAGCCTTCCGCGTCAGCAACTCGGCGTACTTGGCGCGCAGTTGCTGGGGCATGGCGTCGTTCGCATCGACAGGCAGGCCGCACATCCTGCGGAAAAATTGTTTGACCGGCCGGTCTTCCAGGGAATGAAAACTGATGACCGCCATCACGCCGCCAGGCAGCAGCTTCGCAAAAGCGGCGGGCAGCGCGCGCTCAATCGCGCCCAGTTCGTCGTTAACGAAAATACGGATGCCCTGAAAGGAACGGGTGGCGGGATGAATGCGGCTGGTGCGCCGGACCGCTGCGGGAATCGCCTCGGAAATCAGGTCCGCCAGACTGCTGGTGCGCTCAAGCCGGCCGGAACCCCGGGCCTCCTCGATCGCCTGCACCACCCGGCGCCAGTTTTGCTCCTCCCCATAATCACGGATCGCCCGGATCAGATCGGCATGACTTGCCCGCTCCAGCCAGTCGCCGGCCGACAGGCCGACGCGCGGATCAAGCCGCATGTCGACATGCGCATCACTGCGAAAAGAAAAGCCCCGCGAGGCATCGTCCAATTGGAAGGAAGAAACTCCGAAATCAAAAAGGATGCCGTGAAAGCCGCTCTCGGGGAGCGCCGCCAAGTCGCCGAAATTCAGGTCCACAAACCGGAAATTGTCGGGAAATTCCGACTGAACCTGGACCGACCGGAAAGCCGCCGCCGGATCGCGATCCAACGCGGTGACCTGCGCCCCGGTGGCGAGAATGACCCGTGTGTGACCGCCGCCGCCAAAGGTACAGTCCAACAGGTGTTGGCCGGTCTTGGGGGCGAGGTATTCGAGCACCTCGCGCAACAATACCGGGAGGTGCCCGCTTTCAGCCATGTCGTCTAGGACTGATTCAAGTTGGGCGGTGTTGACCATGTGGTTTTTTTGTTGGTCGGGACTGGAACGCGGGTGGAGGCACGCAGGAGGCGGCGATGATTTTCTCTGATCGTGTATAACTTTGGCAGGGTCAGGGTGCGTATTGTCATGGTGGGTTTGGGTGAAAATCGTGCGGTCAGAGTCCAATGCGGCGCATGATGTCGCCGAAATTCTCGCCTGCGGTGACGCGCTCCATTTCCGTCCAACGCGCCGGACTCAAGATGTTGAACGTGTCGCCCATGCCGCACAGCACCGCATCCTTGGCGATGCCCGCGTGTCCAAGCAGGCTCGCGCTGATTCCGAAGCGACCCTGCTTGTCGAAAGTGAACGAGAGGGCGTTGGAGAAAATCTTCGCCTTTACCGCCTGCGCATCGCGGTCGGAAAGTTTCATCTCAGAAACCTGCGCGATCAATTTGGCCACGCGTGCCGGAGGCAGCACCGCAATGTAGTTATCCGGGTGAGGCATCGCGAGAAACGTCTCCGTGTCCGAATGCACCCAGCGCCAGAGCGACGGAATCGTGAGCCGATTCTTGTCGTCGAGCGTGTGCTCAAAACGTCCCGAATAAACCGTTGTGCCTGTTTGCGCCATGAAGGGTAATCTAGGGCCCAAATTCCCCAGAACGCCCCATTTCTCACCATTTTACTCCAAACAGTCAAGAATAGACCTGTTAAAATGTCGCAAAACTTGTTCACAAATTATTTCCGGGCAATTCACACGTGGCTGTTTCCAGGAGGAGAATTTTGCCCGTCGCGAACGCAACCTGGACACAGGAGACCACGCCTACCGCACCCTACCCGTTCCGGCACAACCCAGATCAATGCCTCCTACGACTACAATTCACTCGCATTCACCAAGAGCGATCGCGCCTGTTCGCAACGTCTTTTTGATTTCTCCACGCCGAGGGCATCCAGTCCGATGGCATTGGCGGCAGCGAGCACGGTGCCCACCCCACAAAATGGATCAAAAACCGTTTTTGCCCTCACTTGATCACGCGCAAATCTCACTGCATGCCCCGCCGCGCGCACGCCCATGGCTCGTACCCACGGCTGGCGGCCGGCATCGGTGATGACATCGGGAATCGACAACACCTCCGGACACTTCATCGCCCGAGAAACCGCAATCAGGTGTGTATAGCCGGGCCGCCCCATCGTCAGCATGCCCGGTGGACGACGGCACACGATCTTGTGAAATAGCACATGGGCGCCTACGTCTTCCGCCGCACGGATCACGAGCGCACCTTTGTCGATCCAGGCCCCGTCACGCTTGATGTCCGATTGGAAAAACAGCGCCGCGCTTTCATCCGCGACAGACTCGACGACGAGTTGCACGGCGTTGAGGAACCATGTGCGCCACACCGGCAAGGCGAGTCCAACCTCGGAAACATCCGGCAGCGACGTCACCACGCACGCGCTTGCGATTTTTCCACGCGCTTGCATCCACGGAATAGCATCGGCGCAATGCACCTCACGCGCAGGCTCCAGCCTACTGGCAGAAATTGTGGTTTGATCGAAACTGATAAGACCAGCCAAACCCAGCCCCGGTCCTTCGTCAGCCTCTATTTCCCCGCCGTTTCTACTGCATGAATTTGAACGCCCCGATCGGGACGTGACAGCCCGGTGCGATTTCCCAAGCTTTTTTTACCCCATTCCCTTGCGCTTCCCCACTTTTCCCGTGCGCTTCCTATCATCGCTCATATTCAGCCTCATCGCTTCGTCCGGTCGCGCGCATGACACTGAGCCCGCTTTTCACCTGTGGGCCCAAAGCCCGCCCCTGGGCTGGAACAGTTGGGATTGTTTCGGCACGACGCTTACCGAATCGCAAGCCAAGGCCCAAACCGATTACCTCGCTGCACACCTGAAGTCGCACGGCTGGCAGTACCTTGTCGTCGACATCCAATGGTACGAGCCCGGTTCGTCCGGTCACAGCTACCGCGAAGGCGCTCCGCTCACGATGGATGGTTTCGGTCGGCTGCTGCCAGCACCCAATAAATTTCCCGGCTCAGTCAACGGCGCGGGCTTCAAGCCACTCGCGGATTATGTTCACTCGCTCGGTCTGAAATTTGGCATTCATCTCATGCGCGGCATTCCGCGCAACGCCGTGAAAGCCAATCTGCCGGTCGATGGCACCCAATTTCACGCGCAAGACATTGCGAATATCGCGAGCACCTGTCCGTGGAATCCCGACATGTACGGCGTCGATATGACGAAGCCCGGCGCGCAGGCCTACTACAATTCCGTTTTCAATCTCATCGCCTCGTGGGGCGTCGACTATGTGAAGGTCGATGACATTGCCCGCCCCTATCACGAAAACGAAAAGGAAATCGAAGCCATACGCACCGCGATCGATCAAACCCGCCGGCCGATCGTGCTCAGCCTTTCGCCTGGCGAAACCGCCCTCAGCGCCGCCGAGCATGTGCGCGAACATGCCAACCTCTGGCGAATCAGCGATGATTTCTGGGACACGTGGATATCGCTCCAGGAACAGTTCGAGCGGCTAAACAACTGGACACCTTATCGTCGTCCGGGCGCGTGGCCCGACGCCGACATGCTCCCCCTCGGTGTCCTCAACCTCGGCCAGCGCTCCACCCGCTTCACCCGCGACGAACAATACACCGTCATGTCGCTCTGGTCGATCGCCCGTTCCCCGCTCATGCACGGCGGCGATATGACCAAGACCGACGACTTCACGCTATCCTTGCTCACAAACGATGAAATCCTCGCCGTGAACCAGCATAGCGAAAACAACCGCCAGCTTTTCGCGCACGACGAACTCGTCGCGTGGACGGCCGACGTCCCCCGCTCACCGGACAAATACCTCGCCGTTTTCAATGCCCGAGGCCCCGTCTCTCTCGCGCCCGACCGTGCCGCTTTTCGCGGCGAAATTCTCAGCGCCGCCACACCCGGCCATGGCACGGATATCGACATCGCATTGAACGGCGCCACCCGGCTCATGCTGCTTGCGGAAAATGCGAGCAACGACATCAACCGCGACCATGCGCTTTGGATCGCTCCGCGCCTCCTGATGGCCGACGGATCAGAACGCAGTTTACTTGATGCACCGTGGAATCGCGCCGAAGCGCTCTGGGATCAGGTCTCCACTGCCAAGGCACCGAACGGAAAACCCATGTCGCACAACGGCCAGTCCGTGCCTCGTGGCATCGGTGTCCACGCCAAATCACTCATCGACTACACCCTGCCCGCTGGAGCAATCCGTTTCCTCACCCGCGCGGCCCTCGACGACGAAGCCGTCACTCCCGGACACGAAGGCAAGGTCCGGATGTCCGTTTTCATCGGCGGACCCGGTGGTGATCTGGAAAAATCGGGATTGCCGGTCAGCGTATCGCTCGCCGGGCTCGGATTCACCGGTGCGGTGAAGATCCGCAATCTTTGGACCCACGAAGACCTCGGCAAATTCAGCGGAGAGTTCGCCCCGTCGATCAACTGGCATGGAGCCGCGCTCTACCGCGTGAGCCCCATGCTGACACAATAAAGACATGTTTTGAACGTCTGATCCCAAATGGGTATTGGCAGCGTGCAGCCTGACAGATATCATCGCCGAGCACCCTGTCTCACCGCCGTCCTGCTACAATTATGACTGCATAAAAAAGGCTCCCTCTGCAGGGAGCCCTTTGTTTGAAAACGTGTCCTGATAAAACTTCCGATAATCAGGCCATTTGACGACGACGGCGGATGCCGGCCAGAGCGACCATCGCGCAACCAAGCAGCGCCAGTGTGGACGCCGAGTCAGGGACGGTTCCGGTAAGAATCGGGTCGCCGGGCTTAACCGGAGTCGAATTGATGATGTAGTTATACGAGATTGTTGCAGAAGCTCCCGCATCCAAGGAACTGATGCTCCAGGCGTCAAAAATGGAATAATCACCGTCTCCATTGTTTATCCCGGCGAGCAAGCCATAGGGGCTGTAGGTTGGCCAACTGGCGACAATGTCGGCAACGGCACCACCGGTCAGATCTTGGATGAGAATGCTGTTTGTCGTGAGAGGACCCGTGGCCTGAACAATGCCAGGCGCAATGATCGAGTTGGTGGTGAAATAAGAACCGTGTTGATAAACATCGGGATCAGGATCAAAGCCGCTTGCATAGGCGATATTGTTCAGCGTACCCGTGGTCGCGTTGGTCAAAGTGACCGAAAAATTGATTATGCTATTATTCGCTCCAAAAGAGAGGTTCTGCACATAATTCAATCCGCCATAAGAACCGACGGTCTGGGTGGACAACGGACCGGTTTGGATAGTGGTGGCACCCAAAGTATTGCCAGCATAATAGCTCGCATATCCGTAGTTGCCGTTGACACCAAGCGAGTACATCTGGAAGGGAGTGCCGGGAGTAATGAAATCATTATTCACACTGAAATTGCCGGAACCGCTGCCATCCCAAATGATTCCGGGATGCGAACTGTATGACTGACCTGCAACAGGAGTAGCCGAGCCTGATGGATTAATGATCGAACCGTCAGCACCGACACCAACCTGCAAGTAATTGCCCGATAGCGTGTATTGCGCGAGAGCTTTTGTGGAGGTAAGCGTGATGGCGACTCCTGCCGCCATCATGAGCAGTGCATATTTTGAGATTTTCATAATACTGAGTGACCTAAGTTATATGTTTTTGGTGATTTAGAAGACAAACATTCCTAGCCTCACGCATGCCAAAATTATAAGATGCCCGAGTGATTAAGAATTTTAAATACACATATATTTAATATTAAGCTAATAACAAATTAACATCGAGCGCTGTTTTTCCTTCTTTCCATGTATTGGAGCATTGTAATTTTGTAAGATAATTCGACGATAAACAATCATGCAATATCGCCGTTAATATATTTAAGATTATTAATATAAATAGCTTATGCAGAATCAACAATCCTGTTAAACTAACTTACAAAATCGTCTTCATGAAATAACTAAGCCATAGCACTCACAAAAATAACATAACCGATTGTTAAATAATATAACTACGCCACTTTATCTAATGTGAGTTTCGGTATGAATTGCGATCGCAAGTGCGCAAAATTGAAGGACATCAAAGAATCAGCCAAAAGCCAGAGAGAGGCCACACCGACACATGCGCTGAAAAAATTCCGGTTTCGTCCGGATCACCCGAACGCCAAGGATCGTACCCACGAGGGTCGGCCAAAATAATTCTTTGCTCTCGCAGCCGAGTGCGCGGCAATTCCCCGAGATGGAGTCCGTCATCCGCCATTCGTTCAATCGTGATCAATTCTCCACCAGTGCGGCGATTCCTGTCGAACGTCCGTCCGGCGCCACGCTGATCCTAGCGTCGGATCGTGAAATCCTTCTCCCACTCATGCCATCCCGTCCCCAACAGTATGGCAGATCCGCCCGGCCAGCCATGCAAAAACAGCAGCACCGGATTTCCCAAAGAGTCGCCGCGAATCCGCCCCCCATTGCTGAATTCCGCCGATCTCAATGTAACCGAACTGCGTGGACTGCGAAGGAATGCACCGACGACTACGAGCCAAAATAAAAATCCGTCTGCTCCCAAAACAGGGAGCGCCTGTTGAATGTCAGGTAGAAATGAGAGATGAAGCCGCTTAGCCGACAGTTTTGCCAAGATTCAGAACGCAATCCAATCTGGCTTGCCCCAACCGCAGTCAGAATGCCATCGACGCACTTCACGAACCAGTGCCGGCCTTCCATGCGGTGATCGCCTCGGCCACGACCTTCGCGAGCTGGCGGCGACCGGGCACCGTGAGATGGCTGGCATCCTTGAAATATTGTTTTTGGCCGAGAAACGCCTTCCACAGATCGATGACAGGCAGTTTCTTTTCCCGGGCAACCTGCAGGGTCTCGTCGCGAATCCGCCGGTAGTTCGCGTCCTCGTCCGTGCCGCCGCGCGGCAGGGGCAGCACAACAAACACCACCGGATGGCTGGAAAAAGCGGAGATCCGGTCAATCAACGTGCGCAGGTCCGCAGTGAACCGGTCCATGCTGACCTTGGTCAGCAGCTCATGATCGCCAAAAGGACCGAGAATGACCGCGTTCGGCGCGAAGCGCTCCGCGAGTTTAAACTCGTCGCTACGCAACACGGACCGGGGATTTTCCAACTCGTGATCGAGCACGGTACCGCGCGGATGGCCGAAATTGCCGATCCGATATTTCGTGCCACCGCCCTCGAGAAATCCCCCTTGATTGGGATGCACTTTGGCGGCATCAACCTTGAAGTCAGGATCGAGGATCTCGCCAAGGAAAACAGGGTACTCCGGATCATTCTCGCGATGAAAACTGTGGGTCGTCTGCTCGCCGAGACAGGCTATTCTGGTCTGGGCCCGGGCCGGCAGAATCCCGGCCGCCAGCAGGGCGAGACCAACAGCAAGGAGATTAACGATATGAGGCGAACGGGGTCCGATTTTCATGGGGTAAATGAGGTTGGAAGCGTCCAATCTGTTGGAATCAGAAGATCGTGTCACGCATCAATTCATTCCAACGGACACGGAACATCATTCACTGTTGGATTGAAACTTCGCCGCAGTCCTTGCCTAGTGGAGCGATGCCTCAAAATTATTCCGCCCCTGATCTGATCGTGTTTGCCACCTCCCTGCTGATCGCCGCCGGCCTGGACCAATCCAAGGCATCGGCGGTGGCGGAAATTTTGGTGGAGGGTGATCTGCTCGGCCACACGACGCACGGGCTGACCCTGCTTGCCCCCTATCTGGTGGAGTTGGAAAAAGGCGGAATGGAAAAATCGGGGGAGCCCCGGGTGCTGGCCGATTATCCCGCCGCCCTCACTTGGGACGGCCGCCGTCTGCCCGGCCCGTGGCTGGTGCTCCGCGCGTTGGACCAGGCCATTGGGCGCGCGCGGCAAAACGGCACCTGCACCGTGGTAATCCGGCGCAGCCACCATATCGCATGCTTGGAAGCCTACCTGAAACGAGTGACCGATCAGGGACTGATGTTGCTGCTGACCTGCTCGGATCCGAGCGTCACCGGAGTTGCGCCCCACGGCGGCCGGCGCGGCCTTTTCACCCCCAACCCGCTGGCGGCGGCGTGGCCCACCAACGGCGATCCCGTGATGCTGGACATATCGATGTCGATCACAACCATCGGACTCGTCAAACGGTGTCACGCCGAAAAACGGCTGATGGACGGCGAGTGGCTTGTCGATGCCGAGGGCCGGCCCACGCGTGATCCTGCGGTTTTTTTCACGGACCCGGCGGGGGCGATTCTGCCCATCGGCGGACTCGACCACGGTCACAAAGGCTACGCGCTCGGTCTGCTGGTGGAGGCGCTTACGGGCGGACTCGCCGGGCACGGGCGGGCCGATCCGCCGGAAGGCTGGTCAGCCTCGGTGTTTCTCCAGGTGTTCGATCCCGCGCTGTTTGGGGGAACCGAAAAATTTTTGCGTGAGACCTCCCATCTGGCCGAACAGTGCCGGGCCACGCCGCCACGTCCCGGCGTTGAGCGCGTGCGCCTGCCCGGTGAAGGCGGTTTGCGCCGGCGGGCCACGCAACTGAAACAGGGCATCGAGCTTTATCCCGGCGTCGTGTCCGCGCTCACTCCCTGGGCAAAACGCTACGGAATCGCTCTGCCGATGGAGAAAATTCCGACCTGAGCACACAGGGGGATCGCTGCCTGCATATTTTGCTTCACTGCGATTGATTTCCCGTTACGCAAAGAGAAGCAGTGAAACGGATTTGTAGCTCAATTGGATAGAGCACTTGGCTTCGAACCAAGGGGTTGGGGGTTCGAG